>JBIKUS010000035.1:0-17889 GCA_044347425.1 Vampirovibrionales bacterium
TAAGCGAAGAGGGAAGACCGTTTCTCGATCTTTGCAAGATATGGCACAGGCTATTGCAATTCAATTTCACCGTGTCAATGAAAGATACCTTAAACATCTAGTTAGTTAAATGTCTCTAAAATACGTTAAGCGTACTTAGGTTTAGTTCCCACTATAGGCAAAACCTACAAAAGCTTAGCTGCACGAGCGATACCCACGAGGCCCACCAGTATCCAAAAGCCGTTAAGCAAGGTATAGGCAAAGTCTTTTTTAAGCCTGGCGCAATAAGTCAGCAAAATGGCATCAATTGTGTTAAACACCCACACAAACATAAACGGGCTGGCAGGCCCCAACCACGACACCAACGTAAAACTAATAATACGCATAATCACACCCGTCAACTCCAGTTGAGGCAGATGCGCTTTAACCCAGTGGCTAATCATACTTAACTCCTACAAAATTAACATTAGCCTAAAGTGTCGCTTGGCAGGTGTCAAGCCAGCGGTGCTAAAGTCAACCGTGCAACGTAGTGCCATTGCTGTAAGGTGATTAAGCTTCTACAGCTAAAGGTAAGGGCTGGGTTGCAGCGTTAGCAAGCTTATCAGGGCTAATCTCGGTATTAAATAACTTGACTAGCGTTCGCCAAGTGGTTTTAACACGTTGCAACACAGTTGGCTCTGTTGCCTCCGTCTCGGGTAGAGGCTCGGGGCTGGCCGTGGCCGTTGTAAGGGGTGTTAGTCCAGCATCAGGAGGCGATGATTGCACCAACCCAAACGTGGTAGGCATCGCCCTTGTGGGGCTAGCCGATACGGTATAAGCAGTGGGGGCAAATAACATACACAAAACCCTTGAGGCCGCCCGTCTAGCTCACTTGGCTAAAACAGGCTTACTTTGTTTAACGCTAGTCAATAACACGATGTGCCATTAGCTTACGTAAAAAGCCAGCCTATGCCAAGCAGGGGCTGGCGTTGCCTGTGCCAAAGGGCTTAACCTAGGGGGTGTTCATGCTAAAGTAAGTGGGTTGCAACACCCCCCGCCCTACAGGAGCTACCCCCATGGCCAAAGCCATTAACTGGCCAGCACAGTACCGAGACACCGTACTCAACGAACCCCTTAATACCACCTTTGCGGCGGTTAGGCTGGGGCGGTTGTACTTTGATAATCAGTTTTGGGTGCCTGATGAAGTGGTCGACGTTAGGGTCAATAGCTTGGTTGTGCGCCGTGGCCAAGTGGTGGGCGAGCTGTGGTGTGGTGCCTTGGCCAACCTTCCCGCAGAGGTGTACCCCCAACTTAAACCCGACTTGCAAACCCCCGAGGCTCTGCTTGAGTTTTTAAAACGCACCTACCAACAAACCATTACCCCCACCACAGAAGTAACCGTGGTGCGCTACCGTAACCACCCCGTAGACCCCGACAGGTTGGAGCATCCACCCCGTGGCTAGCACCAGCGCACAAGTGGGCAGGCGGCCAAGGCTCGCTGTCGTGGGGGCTGGCATTGCAGGGCTGGCCTCGGCGTATTGGCTACAACACGCCTATGATGTGACCGTGTACGAGGCCAACCCCTACCTTGGCGGCCACATTAACACGGTAGAGGTGGAAAGCCCTCACCACAAGCAACCCGTGCCGATTGATACGGGCTTTATGGTGATGAACCCCGTCACTTACCCCAACCTCACCCGCCTGTTTCATCAGTTGGGGGTAGGCGTTACCCCTACCGATATGAGCTTTAGTGTGCAGCACCAACCCGCTGGGCTTGAGTTTGCAGGGGCGGCCACACCGTTATTGTTTGGTCAACGGCGTAACCTGTTTCGGCCCCGCTACTGGGCGTTTTTGGCGCAATTGGCTAGCTTTAACGCCAAAGCCAGCCAAGCTTGGCAAAGCCACGACCCCATCCTTAAGCAACAAACGTTGGAGCAGTGGTGCCGTAGCCACGGCTGGGGCGACGACCTGCTTAACTGGTACCTCCTGCCCATGAGTAGTGCCATCTGGTCGACCCATCCCACCAAAATGTTGGATTTCCCCGCCTATTCGCTGGTGAGGTTTTTTCACAACCACGGCTTTTTAGGGCAGCACACCCAGTACCAGTGGTACACCCTGCTCGGCGGAGCTAAAACGCTGGCGGGTAGGCTCAAAGCAGCCACACAAGCACGGTTTTTAACGCAAAGCCCCGTGGCTCACGTGGCAGAGCTCCCTCAAGCCAACACTGAGGCAGGTGAACCCACGTGGAGCATTACCACCGAAGGCTCTCACGCCGAACCCGCTTATTACCACGCCGTGGTCATGGCCACTCATGCCGATACCAGCCTAAGCCTGCTGGCCAACCCCTCTGACGCTGAGGTAGGAGTGTTAGGAGCGTTTGCCTATGAGCGCAACACGGCCATTTTGCACACCCAAGGTAAGGGCGTGCTGCCCAAGCGCAAGCACCTTTGGGCGGCGTGGAACTATCGCCTACGCCAACCCGCCCGTAAGGCCAAAGGGAGTTTGATCTCCTCAACACACTATTATATGAATAAACTACAACATATTAGTGGGCCTGTTGATTACGTCGTGAGCATCAACGATGCCGAAAGCCTCGACCCCGCTCACTGGGTTAAGGAGATTCAGTACACTCATCCGCAATTTACGCCTGCTGCCTTGCAAGCACAAACGCAACTCCCCCAGTTGAATAGGGACAGTTGGGCGCAACAGGCCATGGTATTTTGTGGCAGTTATGCCCGCTATGGCTTTCACGAAGATGCTTTCTCTTCGGCATTGACGGTTACACGGCTCATCCTCGGCGAACGTCACCCATGGGGAGCCATCCCCGCCAACGCCTTTGAACCCAGCGACGACGTGACACGTTCGCCGTTTTGGTCACCTTAGGGAGCGTTGACTGAGATGAGTCTAACTGCTTCATCGCCAAACGCTTCATCGCCCATCACGCTGTTGTTTGTGTGGATGGCGGCCTTGTTTGTGACGGCTTTATTAGTGGCTAACACCATTGGCGGCATTTTAGTCCCCTTGCCCCTGCCGTGGGGGCAAGCTGTGGTGACGGCGGGTATTTTTATCTTTCCCATCACTTTTGTACTGACCGATTTGCTCAACGAGTTTTTTGGCGAAGCAGGAGCTAAGCGGGTTACATGGCTGGGCTTTGCCATGGGGCTGGTAACGTTTGTGGGTTATAAGGTAGCAGTACTGGTACCAGCCTTGCGCCAATCACCTTTGCCACAAGGGGCGTTTGCCTTGGTAGAAGCCCAGTATAGCGATATGATTTTAGCCAGTATGGCCGCCTACCTAGTGGGGCAATTTTTAGATATTGCGCTGTTTGGCTGGTTTAAGCGCACCACGGGAGCCAAGCTGATATGGCTACGTGCCACGGGATCCACGGTGGTGTCGCAACTGTTTGACTCGGTGCTGGTGGTGGGGCTGACGTTTTATAACGACTTGCTTTGGCCAGAGCTATTGCAAGTGGCTTGGGGCAATTATCAGGTGAAGTTACTGGTGGCGGTGTTAATTACACCCCTCATTTACTTAGGCCATTGGTTGATTAAGCGTAGCCGTAAGGCATAAGTGGCAACCCTACCCCTTACAACCGAGATTCTGGGCGTTTTGTAGCCAAAAACGAAGCCAAAAATAGAGGGTTTGCCATACCGCCACCAAGCCACTGCACAAAGTGGCTGGTTAGCTCAAACGGGGTGCCGGTTTTACCAAATAACCACGGTGCCGAAGCCAGCCCTCGCCAAGCACGGCTAACTACTTGCGGTTGCGTCATGGCCAATAACCCCTCTGCGCCATTACGCACGCCGTGGCCACTGGCTCGCCTGCCCACCCACGGCAAAGTGGCTTGGGCATAATTAAGCACGGGCGACATATTAACGGCCCACTGCCCCACCTGCAACTGGTCGAGCGTGGGCATGGCCTGCTTTACGGCCTCGGGGTCGCCCAGTACCATGGCTCCTAGTCCCCATTGTTCGGCGTTAAGGCTGGCCACCAGCTCATCCAACCCCGTGTAGGGGACGACACTCAACACGGGGCCAAACACCTCTTGTTGCAGCAACGGGCTTTGGGCATTGGCAGGCAACGCCAACACGGGAGCAACAAACGCACCACCCGCCTCGCACCCTTCGTGAGGTAAAGGCATACGCCATAAAGTATCGCCATGAGCTTCGGCTTGTTTTAGTTGGGCTTGTAGCCGTGCCAGTTGGGCATGGCTGGCCAAAGGCCCCACATGGGTTTCAGGGTCAAAGGGATGACCCACACGAACGCTCAACCAAAAGGCTTTGAGTTCGGCCAGCCACGTGTCCAGTTCGGCTTGAGGAACGTAGAGACGTTTGGTAGCAGCGCAGGTTTGCCCCGCATTGGCCAAGCGAGACCAGCCCACTTGCTGCACCGCTATCTTAAGGTCGTCTGGCGAGAGGCCAGCTAGGGCAATGGCGGGGTCATTACCACCGCATTCTAAAGTGGCAGCGTTACCCTGCTTGGCTTGGTGCTGGTGGATATGCCTACCCACCTCGCTACTGCCTGTAAAAAATACCATGGGCAGGTTCTGTTCAAGCAGGGTTTGCCCCACTTGTCCATCCCCTAGCAGTAACTGTATGGGCTGGCAGGGGAGACCACACACCTCAGTAGCTTTATCAAACAGGGAGTATAAACCAAGTGAGCAAGCGGGGGTGAGGTCGCTGGGCTTCCAGACCACGGTGTTGCCTGCCAGCAGGGCGGCGGCCAGCGCACTGGCAGGGGTCGCCAGCGGATAATTCCATGGGGTGATCACCCCCACAACGCCCCAAGGCTGTTGGCGCACTTCACTCATCATACCCATAATAAGGGCTTGTTTAATATCAAAACGACGCTGGGTTTGAAGCACCTTGGGTGCCAACTCTGCCAGTGTCCTCAAGGTGGTGGCTGCCGTTAACACGTCGGTCATCATGCCTTGCTCTAGGGGTTTGCCCATCTCTGTGGCAACCACTTTGGCAAACGTCTCGGCGTTATCGGCCAGTACACCCCCTACCAAACGTACCCATTGGCAACGCTTTTTTAAGGGGACGGCCTGCCAGAGGGCCTGCCTCTCTTTGGCAGTGGCAACAGCTTGCTGTACCTCTTGTGGGGTGGCCATGGGGTAGGTAACCATGGGTTGCCCTGTGGTGGGGTTAATTGTTTGCCACGTGGTAAGCGAGGCTGTTTGTTGGCTAGGTGCTGCGGTGGCTTGGGGTGACAAGGGGGTAACTCCTTTTTAAATTGGCTAGCGTGTGTACCTACCAGCTTACCCTTGAACGATGCAAAAGGCCAGTGCTTGCACTTATCCAGCCAACCTTACTTGGTAGGGTAGTGCTAACTGATTAAGTTGGGCGTTAATTAACAACAGTAACAAGTGTGCTTCGCTCATACCGTAGGTATGAGCAAGGCTGCAAGCTAGCTTCATGCTAGGGAGCTTTTTCTCTTTTTCGTAGGCGTGTACCAGTTGGGGGCTGATGCCCAATTTTTGCCCAGCTTCTTTTAAAGTCCAGCCTTCAGCTTGCCTATAGCAGCGCAACGCATTACCAAAACCAAGCGGTGCTTGCTTGGCGAGGATGCTATCTTCCCACGCTATGGTGGGGGCATTATCGTGTTCGGTAGTCATTCACCCACTATAAACCGTTTTGGTTAAAAATCAACCTTAAAGGTTAAAAATCTAACACCCCTAGCTTAAAAACTGAAGCCCTGTGGCCACAACGCCCTTGCGTTCTTCTAGTTTAGTACGCCAATGCGTCCAGTTGGCACTACGGGTGTGTAGGCGCACCACGTACACCAGTTGCACTTGGTCATGCTCGGTATTGTCCACTTGGGCGCGCGACACCTCTAGCACGTCCTTGCGGAAGCACTGGTCGAGCCACTGAGTAATTTGGTCGGCTTCGGCTTTGTCTACCGTGACCACAAGGCGCATTTTGTCATGCTCTTTTAAGTGCTTGTTCAGGAAGAGTCGCTCTAACCTGCCCAAGCTAAACAGCACCACCACCGCTATAGCGGTCGCCACAGAGGCCAAGTAAATAGCCCCCACGCCCACCAACATCCCAACCGAGGCAATGAGCCACAAACTGGCTGCCGTGGTCACCCCCCGAATGTTCGAGCCATAGCGTAACAACGCTCCACCGCCAATAAAACCAATACCCGTTACTATTTGGGCAGCAATGCGGCCAGGGTCTTGCACCAACGTCAGCTTAACACCTTCGGGCAGGGGATGGGTGGGGATACCCGCCTGCCACAAATCGCTGATAGACAGCAAGGTGAAGATACACGCCCCCATACACACGAGGATATGGGTACGCATCCCCGCCGATTTTTGGGTCATTTCACGCTCAATACCCACTACTGCACCCAGCAGCACGGCAATGCTTAAGCGAAGTACGGCAAGCTGTTCAAAGGCTTCGGTCACAATTGGGGAGCCTTACTAGCTGTTGACTTCAATCACTTGTTGGCTGGGTTTAACACCCATACCACCAGCAGCACTCGTACCCTTTTCTCGGATCTGTATCCACACGTTTTGCAGCAACATCATAACCATGGTCACCAACAAGTACAGCATGACACCAGCGGGAATGGGAATAATGAGCATCATCAGCGTAAAGGCAAGGGGCATAATCTTGTTCATCATGGCCTGCATCCCCTCTTGGGCAGTGGCACCTGAGAGAGCGGTCATGGTTTTTTGGTAGGCAAAAGTTAGCACACCATACATGATAATCAACGCCAATACGTCAAAGTTAAAGGTAGCCTTGGCTTTGGCGGTGGGCAGCGTGCTGGTAAAGGTACCCTTCTCATCGGGGATGAGGGTGACAGGTTCAAGCTCGCGGGTTTTGTTGTTAAGGATGGGGACTTGAATCTCTTCCACCCGCTTTAAGTACGTTTCGCTGTAGCCTAAATCTTGAGGGAAGAGGTTAAACGTGGCAGGTTCGCCAGGTATTAAAGGTCTAGGCTCTACGCTAATCAGCTTCTTCACATCAGAGACACGCAGGGTGTTCACGCCAACGGGTTGCGCTTCGGCTTGGCCTTGTAGTTTCACCCTAATTTTGTCTGTGGTTACAAAGGTGTCGTTAGGGTCTACGCTAAAGGTGCCGTCTAGGGCTTCACCACCGCTACTTTGCAGGGTATGGTGCAACTTGCTGATAAACAAGAAGCTTTCATTGCCAGCCTTCATCATAAAGTCGGGGCTCATTAACGCACCGTACAGAGCAATAAAGATGGGCAGCTGCACCAGCATGGGCAAGCAACCTGCCATGGGGTTAAACTTGTTTTCGCTGTAAAACTTCATCAGCTCTTGCTGCATTTTGGCGGGTTCGCCTTTGTATTTTTCTTGCAGCTCTTTCATCATGGGTTGCAGGCGTTGCATGGCCTTCATACTCTTCATTTGAGCGGTGTTCATCGGCCATAGCACCAGCCTAATCAGCACAGTTACGGCAATAATGGCCAAGGCATAGCTGCCTAACACGGTGTGCAGTTGTTCTAGTAAGGCCAGCATGGCTTGGTTGAGAAAATCCATAATCGACGGTTGCTCCTGTAGGGTAAGGCTACCCAGCATAGGGTGAATGAAAGAGATGTTACCTAGTGTAGCGCATCAAGGTAGCGGGTCTAGCCCACCAGGGTGAAGGGGGTGGCATCGGCATAAACGCCCCACGCCCAGCCCCAGCCCTTTGCTCACACCATAGGCCAACAACGCATCGTAAAGATAGGTTGAGCAACTGGGGTAGAAACGGCAACGGTGGGGTAAATAGTAAGTAAGTACCTTATAAAGCCGTATCAGCCCAAGTAAGGTTTGTAACACTAGGTTACCTAGGCTACGCAGCATGGGTGATGCAGTTGACACGAGACACCTCGTAAAGTGAATGGGGTAGGTATAAAGGTATTTGAGGTAGTTTACCTCAAACCCCCTTGCGCTACCAATCTGTTATCCCACAGTTGCGTCACACACCACGTTACACTTATTTAGGAGCTACCATTTGATGCGTACTTTATTAAGCACTTGTTTACTGGCTGGCCTTGTTTTAGGGTTGAGCTTGCCCAACCTACCCACCCAAGCCGCTACTCAGTTAGATGCGTTGGCCAATCAATTTAACTTGTACCCAGTGTCTGCCCAAGATGTATTGCCCACCGTTGCCCATGATGATGGCCACGACCATGACCACGACAAAGGTCACCATCGTAACGCCACTCTAGCTAATGGTCACGACGGCCACGATGATGACGACCACGACAAAGGCGGCCATCACCGTAACGCCACCCTAGCTAATGGTCACGACGGCCACGATGATGACGACCACGACAAAGGCGGCCATCACCGTAACGCCACCCTAGCTAATGGTCATGACGGCCACGATGATGACGACCACGACAAAGGCGGCCATCACCGCATCTCGTTAGCGGTAGGCAACACCGTTGCCCCTACCCTAGCCAACCACGGTAGCGACCATGACGGCGACGACGATCATGGCGACCATCACCTTACCGCCCCAGCCCCAGCTTGCAATAGCGGCGGCGGCCATGGCGAAGGCGGCGAATAGCCCTTACCCCCTAAGCTAACCAGTAGGAGCCTTGACACCCGTTGAGGCTCCTGCTGGTTTTTAAACACAATTGAATAGCCAAAAACAGTGAGGTGTTTCTTATTCAGTCTCGTCATCCGCACTATTAGCGGTGTTTTGCCTGTGTGCAGCCAGTAAGCGTTTTAAGGCATTAAAAGAATGTGGCAAGTCACCGTGTGATTCTTGTAAGTGGTTAAACTCAGCCTCTAGGTTTTCAAGCTCATCGTCTGATAAGGCCTCAAGCTCAATAATACAGTTGCGTGCGCCGTCGGTTACTCTAATAAGTTCATCAAGTTTAAGCCTAATAATTTTAGAGTCTCGGTTTTGGGTGTTCTGAATCAAAAACACCATTAAAAATGTCGTGATACTGGTGGTTGTGTTAATAACCAGTTGCCAAGTATCTGAAAAGCCAAACATTGGGCCAACGCAGGCCCACCCTATAACAATACCCAATGCTGTCATAAAAGCCCAAGGCTCGCCCATAGCGTTAGACGCTTTAAGAGAAAATTGTTTAAACAAATCTTTAAACATAAAAGTTACCTTGTCTTTGCTAAGAGTGTGAAAAAGCCACACCCAACGCCGCTTGCAAGTGCCGCACAGGGTGAACGTGTGTACCCGCCATCACCATGGGTTGGGCAGGGGCTTTACCCTCCTCGCCCTCATCCGAAAGTTTTGGCATCAACACTTGCGTAAAGCCTAGCTTGGCTGCCTCGTTTACCCGCTCTCGCCAACGGCGCACGGGGCGAAGCTCGCCCGTCAGCCCCACTTCGCCCAAGGCCACTAAGCCACTGGGCAAGGCCACGTCTCGAAGGCTACTTACCAAGGCCAAGGCTACAGCCAAGTCAGCAGCAGGTTCGTTCAAATCCAGCCCACCCACCACGTTGAGGTACACGTCTAATTGGGCATAATTCAGCCCAAGCCTGCGCTCTAACACGGCCAGTATTTGATGCACACGGCTGGCCTCTACCCCGTTGGTCACACGGCGTGGCGTGCCTAAGGTGGATTGCCCCACCAGTGCCTGCACCTCCACCAATAACGGGCGGCTCCCCTGCAAGGTACATACCGTAATACACCCAGGGGCAGGGGGGCTGTCGGCACTGTGCTGGCCTAAAAACAGTTGGCTGGGGTTACTCACTTCGGTCAGGCCGTCGTTGCCCATTTCAAACACGCCAAGCTCCAACGTGCTGCCAAAACGGTTTTTACTGGTGCGTAGCAGGCGCAAGTCTTGGTAGCGTTCGCCCTCAAACATTAGTACCGTGTCTACCATATGCTCTAGCAGTTTGGGGCCGCCTATCTGGCCATCCTTGGTGACATGCCCCACCAGCACCGTGGTACAGTTGCGTTGTTTGGCCCACGCCATTAAGGCCGTAGCCACTGCCCTAAGTTGAGCTTGGCTACCTGCGTAGGCTTGCACGTCTTGGTCATAAAGCGATTGCACACTATCAACCAGCAGCAAATCGGGTTGGTGCGCCTCTAGCAGAGGAAACAAGTTTTGCAGGCAGGTTTCGGCCACCACCACCAGCGGAGCATCCGCATCGGGCAGGCGTTTAGCCCGTAGTTGTAGCTGTTGGAGCGATTCTTCGCCACTGAGGTACAAACACCGTTGCCCCTGTTTGGCCGTGCGTAAAGCCGCCTGTAACAGTAGGGTGGATTTACCAATGCCAGGCTCGCCCGCTAACAAAATGAGCGCACCGCTCAGCCAACCGCCGCCCAGTACACGGTCAAGCTCGGGGTAGCCCGTGGGATAGCGCTGGTTGGGCAATTCTGGCACGTTGGCCAGCGTGGTCAGCCCGTGGGGCAAGGGTGCATCAGGGGCAAACGTGGGCTTTGGGGGAGTCGTCACCTTGCCCAAGCGTGCAGGCGAGCTAGCAAAGGGCTTGGGCATAGCTCCCTCTCCCCTTGGGAGAGGGCTGGGGTGAGGGTCATCAAAGGAGGCTTGCTTAGGTCGAGACCCCTCCAACTGCCATTTAGCTGAAGGATGGTTGGCCAAGGCGGTAGCGGTAGGCGTGGCAGCCACAGTGATGGGTTGTAGGGTATTCCAGCTAAGGCAATGTGGGCAACGCCCCACCTGTACTTGGCTTTGGGTGTGACATTCGGTGCATTCGTAATAGGTTTTTGCTTTAGCCATGGGGCGAGCTTGGCTCCAACTTTACCCTCTCCCTCTGGGAGAGGGCAGGGTGAGGGTCTTACGCCCTCTCCTTTTAAGGAGAGGGTTGGGGTGAGGTGAGCTTGTACACAGGGGCAGGCCAGTGTTGCCATCCGTTTGCCCACGCTTCTACAATCAGAGGTTTCAGCCAATCGGGCTTAAAGGGGAGGGCTTCAAACTCGGGCAGGGTAACGGTTTTAAGCTCATTCAGGTTTTCGGGCAGGTCGCCCTCCCACTGGGTTGGCCCAGACGCATAATCGGCCGTAAAAGCAGCGTCAATCACATGTTTACCCTTGGCAGGGTCAACCCATTCGCCTAAAGCAACCAGTTGGGTTAGGGCAATGGTCAGGTCGCATTCTTCAAGCAACTCTCGGGTGGCACATTGGGCTAGGGTTTCGCCTACTTCAAGCGTCCCCCCAGGCAACACCCAAAAGGGGGCATTATTTTGCCGAGCTACCAGCAAACCGTGGCTTGGCGGTAGCGTTACTACCACGGCGCACCGTATGCGTATTAAAGGCGATGCCTCTCCCATAACAGTCTCCTTTATAAGCGGTTTACCATGAGAATGAGCATAGCATAAACCTGAGTGTGCAGTTTGAGTGGTCTTCTTTAGGGCTATGCGATGGTCAATGCTTAACCTATCGTTACAATCTATTGTATATATATTATTTATACTTTATAGTACTTTTAGATACCCCCCTCTCCTCCTCTCGCTTGGAAAACCTATGTCTGTAAACTTCCCTCAAACCACGGGCTTTGCTCCTACTGCCCCTGTTGCCTTTAGGCCAGAGTTTTTTGCACCTGTAGCCCAACAAGGCGATTTTGGTGCCTTAGGTGCTGTCGGTGGCTTACTCGGTGCTGTCAATACCGAAGTTAGCACCATTAACGGCTTTTTAGGTGCTGGCCCACAAGGTGCTTTTGGCGCAGGCGATGTGACCATCCACGACCAAATGCTTAACGAACTCCTTTTTAAAGCCAACGAGTATAGCGGTGGCATTGGTCAAGGCTCCTCGCCCACAGAGATGGCACTGGCTTCCATTCGCTCAAGCACGGGCGCACTTGACAATAACTTGCAAATTAACATTGCCGACATCCCCGACCAACGAGCCTTTAACGCCATACAAGGTGCCTTGGGTACCTCGGCCTTAACCACCACCTTCGTCAACCAACCCACAGAAACTAACCCTTTTGGTGGCTTTGCTAACGCAGTGGCTGGCCTACAAGGTGCTGGCGCACAGCTAGGCAATAACCCCTTACTCGCCTTGTTAGGCATGGGTGGTGTGGGTGGTTTCGGCCAAGCGGCTCCACAGCAACCTCAAAACCCCTTTGCCGCTTTGTTAGGCATGGGGCAACCCCAAGTACAACAGCAGCAGCAAAACCCCTTATTGGCTTTGCTGGGTATGTTCGGCTTAGGTCAACAGCAAGTGCAGCAGCAGCCACCCCCACCGCCACAAAACAACTTTCTTCAAACTTTTGTTCAGCTTATAGGCCAACTGCTTGGCCTGGGTTAAACTTTCCCTCCTCAGCTTTCCTCGTTTTTTGTTGATTTTATCGTGTTGTCAACTGTCTTGTTACGCTAACAGGGCGTGGAGCAATGCGTGTTATGTGTAGCCCCTAGTTTAAAAGTTAGCCTATCTTCTGTTAATTGATCCTCTCTCTCGTTAAACCCCAAAAATAACCCCTTAGTAACCCTTAGCAATCATAAAGGAAATAACTCTATGCCAATGGACGTAGCTGGTGTTGGTGGTAATGCCGCAGTTGGTGGTAATGCTGCCGTAGGCGGAAACGCCGCTGTAGGTGGTAACACAGGCACAGGTGGTAACACCCAAGGTCTCGGCGCACAAAGCACCTTTTTTAACCCCTTTGCCCCTCAACCTGCCGTAACAGACCCTTTTGCTAGTTTGTTTGGGCAAACAGCAGCAAGGCCTACAATCGGTCAAGCCCCTCAACTTGATATTCAACAATTGTTACCTTTGTTAATTGTAGGCTTGTTAGTAAGCTTGCTAGGTGGCCAAGGTGGCCAACAAGGTGGCTTAGGCCAACTGTTTAGTGGCTTATTCAACGGCGGTGGCATTGGTACAGCTGCTACTGGTGTGGGCGGTAGTGTAGGTATTGGTGGCAATGCTGGTATTGGCGGTAACGCTGCCATTGGTGGCAACGCTGCCGTGGGTGGTAACGCCGCTACTGGTGGTACTGGCTACTAAAATACCAGCATACAATCGCCATAACTATAGAAGCGGTACCGGTAACGGGCCGCTTCTTGGTATGCGTGCAGTACCCACGGCCTGCTTTGGGCAAAGGCACTCACCAGCATCAACAACGTAGAACCAGGCAAGTGAAAGTTCGTCAGCAACCCTTGCACCAGCTTAAAGCTAAACCCTGGGCGAATAAACAAGTTGGTATCGCCTTGGCAACCCTGCTGCCATGAGGTTGGGTGTTGTAACACGGCACTCTCAAGGGTGCGTACCACGGTAGTACCTACGGCCACGACCTTACCCCCCCGTTGCTTGGTTTGCAGCAAAGTTTGCGCCGTAGCTTGGGGCAAGTCATACCATTCGGTGTGTAGGGTGTGTTGGGTGACATCCTCCACCATCACGGGTAAAAACGTCCCCGTGCCTACATGCAGGGTCACTTTAGCAACCGTCACACCCTTAGCCTCTAGTTGGGCTAACACCTCAGGCGTAAAATGTAGCCCCGCAGTGGGTGCCGCCTGCGACGCTTGCTTGTTGGCATCGGCCACCACCGTTTGGTAGCGGTCAGCATCGGCGAGAGTGGCTTGCCTGCCAAAGTAGGGCGGTAGCGGTAGCTGCCCCAACGCTTCCATCAACGCTACCACCGAGGAAAAGCTATCGCCCAGCTCCCATTGCAGGGTGAGGCGGCCACGTTCGCCTTGGTGCAACACGGTCGCCGTCGCCAACCCTCGCTCAGCATCGCCCACTTGCACCCGAGACCCCACTGGCAGTTTGCGGGCGGGCTTGGCCAACACGTCCCACACATGCGGGGCGGGGTAGTGGGCGTTGGGCTGGAGGAGTAACACCTCCACCTTCCCCGTCAACGGCTCGCCGTGGGCGTTAAGGCGATGCCCAAAGAGACGGGCAGGCATGACTTTGGTGTCGTTGAGTACAAGGGTATCGCCAGCGTTGAGGTAGTTCACCACATCTTTAAACGAGCCATGGGTCAGCTGTTGGCCGTCTCGGTGTAGCACCAGCATCCGCGAGGCATCCCGTTCGGCCAGCGGGTGCGAGGCAATGAGTTCAGGGGGCAAGCTATACTGGTACGCCGACAGCAAATGGGCTTGGGGGTCAGTTAAGTGATATTGGTCAGTTAAGGCTGGGGGCATGGGCAGAGCGTCCGCTAAGGGTGGTTTGGCAAGCTAGTATACAGCACAGCCAAGGGGTTTGTCATGCCAGCGTTGACCTTACTCACTTTATGAGATAAGCTCACTACATTGTCATCAAACAAGTGACAGGGCTATAAAATTGCCCGTTACTAAAATAAGGTTTTTCTGTCATGCCTCGGTTAAGTGATTCTCAATTGCATCTGGTGATGAAGATACAGCCAGTTAGAGTTGCTGCCCTACTTTTGTTGGTAGTTTAGTGGATTGTTGTAGATTAAAAGGTCAAGGTGTGTGCTATGACAAACAAAGAAACTAATTTTTCGGCTAACATTACCTTGGTTGGTTACCGAGATGCTAATGTTAGAGAGTTTTGTACGAAGTTTGAGCAGCTACAAAGTACAATTAAAGCAGAAAACCTTGGCGGTGATATTGTCTATAATTTTTCGCTCAAAGATATGGAATACACAGTTCAATCTAACAGAGAACTTCCAGAAGCTTTATTGCAAGAGCTTTTACCCATGACTGAATGGGAAGATCCAAATAATGAACTTTTAGTTCGATACGAGCATACAGATTCTCGCCTTGTTGTTACCAGTACAAGTCAAAATGGTGTAAAAGCTATGATGACGCTTGCCAAGTTGGTAGTAGAAGAACAAAGCAACACGCTCAAGGCGTTGGGATACAACTTTGAAAGAAAGTGGTCACCCAAACCAAATAGAGTGTTGAGTGACTCGTTAAAAACTTCAGTTTTAAATCTCTCATCAATGCAAGGTATTAATAGTATTGCTACTCTTTACTCGTTTAGTTACAGTAAAGACGACTTTACGAAAAGATTCAATCTGATTGATGAACATGATACTTTTAAGGTGACAGCCAATTATCATTATACCAAATTTCAAAAAACCTTATCTACTTCAAGGATACGGAGATTTATTGTTGATGCCATTGAGGCTAGCTTTGAGCAACAGTTAAGTGACTTTCTCTCTATAACGAATGAGGTGTGTGGTTAAGGTGAATACTCAATTTAAGCCTAGTGAAAGTGATACAACAGATCCACAAGTTGATGCTGACATTACAGATGATCATGCAAACACACCAGAAAAGTGGTTAACCGCAATCCTCGGCGATATGTTTGATACAAAACTTGCCCCTGTTATGAGGGAACTTGTGAAGCTAAAAAACACTCTAAACATAAGGCAAGAAACGATAAAAAATGCAACCCACTCCTCTATAGAAACTAATGCAGAAACAAAAGATCTAGGCACGCCACACAAGACAGGCTACACTGATAGTATGAACCTACCTAAACGCCTTAAACAAAACAATTGGATGCCAGACATCCCAACAGTAATTGCTATTATTGGTATTATTCTAACTGTCATGCAAATTCAGTACCAATCCATGCACGACAGTATCGAAGCCTCAAACACTAAATCAGAAGCGTTTAAGAGCGAGGTCTTAACAGAAATAAAAAGCATTAATTCTAAAATTGACGTAACAAATCAAATGTTCAACCAACGATTAGACGATCAAAACAGGTACATCGACAAGGCAACAGAGCGCAAAACTCCTTAGCGTCGCCCCCACAAACGCTGAATGATTTTAAAGCCTACAAAATCCTTTGTAACAGCTGTGCCTACTTAAAGTGCATGTGTAGCCACGGCTTGCTCTAGGTGTTTAACGTAAGCGTTGGCAAATACCTTGTTAGTAAACCACGCTGGGTGCGAAGCCTGCAAGGCCAAGGCACACGCTTCGGCCAAACCGTTATCGGTTAATAACGTCGTGGCCTGCTGGCAAAACGCCTCGGCAGAGGTGGCCACACAGGCTTGGCTCAGCAGTGGGTGTTGCGCCAACTGATAAAACCCCGTCGTGTGCCTGCTACGCTGTTGCCCACTTGGCCACGTAACAACAGGCGTGCCAACCCCTAACGCCTCTAACGAGCTACTGCCCCCGCCGTAATACAGCGGGTCAAGCACCACGTCGCACCCCGCAAGGGCGTTAATATACCCCTGTGGGCTTTGCCGAGGCAGCCACAATACCCTATCCAGCGCATGGTTAGGCCACGTACGCCCCAACCGTTGCATAATGTGGTGCCGCCAATGCGGATTCATCCCTTCAAGCAGTAACAACACCGCCTTAGGGTTCTGGTTGAGTAAATCTAGCCACAACGCATCCACGTGAGGGTGCAATTTAAAGAGGTTTTGCAGGCAGCCCATCACTTTAACCTCGCTTAACCCAAGGCGATACCGCCATTGGCTACGGGTTTCGGTAGCGTGCGGTGCCGTAAACACCCCAGGCGGCCCAGGCAAACGGAGCAATGGCTCGCTATAGTGGGTATCGGCATCGTCGCCCTCAAAAGCGGCGCAACTGGCCACCGTCAGCAGCCCTTGCCCCCACCCACTCGTCACGGGGAAGCCCCAGCCCGTCATCTGTAACGGAGCCAGCTTAAACCACGGCAACAGGTAATTCTCGGTATCCGTCCCCACCTCGTAAAAATGCAGCGCATCTAAGCCAAGCGTTTTAATATGCTGCACGGCCTTAAGTAAATTGTTGGGCAACTTCACCCACGACGTTACAGCCTTGGCCAAGGCGGGTTGCTGGCGCAAATACACCAACGACGCTTCAGGCGCAATCACCGTCAACGCCACCCGCTTTTTAGGCAGAGCTTGCGCCAAGCCGCTCATCAACCGAGTAAAAATCGCCTCGTGGTGCCGAGTCACCAACCAGCCCACGTGCAGTTTATCCTGCCAAGCGTCGGGTTTAGGAGCCAAAGGCAACTGCTGATATCGGGCATACGGGTGCAACGCTCTCGCTAGGGTATCGGCATAGGTTTGCCGCAACCAACGTAAATTAGCAGGCTGGTACGCCATGGTAAAGGGGGGATGCACTTCGGGCGGCTCGCCCCCTTCGTGCGGGGCAAGGTTCAACGGCAAAGGTGGAGCTTGGCTCAAGGCTCGCAAAGCGGCGGCCAAGCGGTCGTTGGCACGGTCGTACTCGTCGGCATGTTGAGCAATGATGGGGTACAGCCGCCCCAAGGCCAAACGCAGATGCGTGTCGGCGGGGCGTTGCAATAATAAGTGCTGATACTGCCGTTGTGCCTGCTCGGTATACCCACATTCATCTAACAATTGCGCTTGCAACTGTTTAAGCGTGAGGCAGGTGCTAAAGCGTTGGGTCAGCGTGTTGGCCAAGGCAAGGGCTTCGTCATACTGGCGAGACGCTAATAAGGCACTCACCAGCAACGTGGCTGCCTCGTGGTGGGTCTCGTCAAGGGCGAGTACTTGTTGCAGGGTCTCAATCGCTTCAGGCGAACGGTTAAGGGCTTGCAGGGCAAGGGCTTTGTTAAACAGTAGTTCGGGTTGATGGGGCGTAAGCGCATCGGCTTGGTCGTAGCCCATTAAGGCACGCTCCCAGTGGCCAGCTTGCTTGGCCACGGTAGCCAACGTGAGCCACACCTCGGCCTCGGTCGGGGCAAGGTCAAGGGCGGTGTCCAGTGCCGCCTCTGCCTGAGGGAAACTACCCGCATTGCCCAAGGCCACGGCCTTGTTCAGCCAAGCCGATACGGCCGTAGGGTCAAGTTGCGTCACCAAGTGGAAGGCCTCGGCGGCGGCGTGCCACTGGCCTTGGCCAAGCAGCAGTAAAGCTTGTTGGTTACACAACCCCACATGGTGCGGGAAGCGTTGCACCATATCGTTGAGTAAACGGCTGGCTTGCTGGTGCTGGTCGGTATCGCCGTGGTGGGCAAGGGCTTGGCGAAGGCGCACTTCGGCCAGTACCCGCTCGGGCAGGGTGAGCAACGGCGATTGGGGCAATTGCTCCAGCAGGGCAAGGGCTTGCGCTTCGTGGCCAATGGCGAGGGCAACATCGGCCAGTTGGGTGTAAAGGCTGGCTTCGGTGGGGTA
>JBIKUS010000036.1:0-17851 GCA_044347425.1 Vampirovibrionales bacterium
CACACATAACCGATTGTTACTCAATTAAAAGCAACCTACTTAGCTAAGGGGCAAACACAGCTCGGCCAAGCCGCACCATGGTAGCACCTTCAGCAATAGCAGTGGCACTATCATCGCTCATTCCCATAGAGAGTTCAAGGGCTTGAGGGAAATCTTTTTTTAATATTTCGTCTCGCCAATGGCGCACTTGGGCAAAGGTGGTGTGTAGCTGGTCGGGGGAGGCTCCTTCGGCGGCCATGGCCATGCACCCCTTAATCTCTAAATTGTGTAGTGTTAGTAAGGGTTTTAGCTCTTGCTGAGTCGTTGAGAGAGGCCAGCCGTGCTTCTGCGCTTCGGCACTGGCGTTAAGTTGTAGCAAGATGGGCTGAACGATACCCCGCTGTTGCGCCACTCGGTTAATGGCCTCGGCTTGGGCAAGCTCCTCCACCGAATGAATGAGGCTAAACGCCCCTACGGCCTTAGTCACCTTATTACGCTGTAAGGGGCCAATCAGGTGCCAGTGAATGCCCGTGAGTTCGGGTGGCCACTCGGCTTGTTTGGCCAAGGCCACCTGCACTCTGTTTTCGCCAAAATGCCGACACCCAGCATGGTAAGCTTCTACCATGGCGGGGAGGCTGGCGGTTTTGCTGACGGCAATGAGGGTAACGGGGGGCTGGCTGGCATAGGGCGTGCCACGTCGGGCATCGGCCAATTCCTGGGTGAGCCTTGCCCACCGTTCTGCCATCACGCCCTCTCCCTCTGGAGACCTTTGCATAACTCCATCTTCAACCAGAAGCGCATCTTCACCTCTCCCTTCGGGAGAGGGCGGCAAGCCGAGTGATTGCTCTGCAATCAACGCTGCGGGAGCAGCGGGTGAGGGACGACCAAAAAGCACCGAAAAATGGCTGTCCCTCACCCTTCCCTCTCCCGAAGGGAGAGGGTGGGAGGCGTTAAACTCCCCACCCAAGCCGTCCACTTGGGATTTTGCAAAGCTCTCCTCCTCGTGAGGGTCAAAAGCCATTAGCGTAACGCCTGTAAGGTAGAGATGGCGTTGCCCCGTAGCTCAATTTCTGAAAGATCAAGGCTAAAGCGAGCCGTGCTTGAGGTGGCTTGGCCTAAGCTACCCAACGTCACCACCACGCCGCCACTGGCTTGTAGCTTGGGGTTGCCCCCCTGCCACTGCAACTGCGGAGCCGAGACTCTAAAGGCGTTGGCTTGTGCCGTGGTTGTAGCCACTTTGGGCGTGGTGTCGCCTAAACTGGCAGCGGCACGTTCGGCAACCACGGTGACACCGCCTTCAAGTTTAAGGTGTTGTTTGGCTTGGTCATACTGGCCATAGGGTGCCGAAAACTTAGCCACACCTTTGCCTTGCTCGTTAAACAACTCGCCTTGGATGCCTTTAAGGTAGGCTTGGCTGGCTTCGGGGGGGTCGGGTGTTGCTGGCAGGCCTTCGTCGGTGGTTTTGGGGGATGTTAGTGCAGGGGCATTGTCCACATACAGGGCTTCGTCTACCAAAAGCTCCCATTGGCGATGGTTGTTTTGTGTGACGGTAAAACTGGCTTTTTTACCAATCACAGGGTCGGCTTGGCTGGCCATGCGGGCTTGCCACGCTTGCTCTAAGGCACGTAGGGCGGGCGAGAGCTTGCTCATATCGGTGGTGGGCTTGGGGGCTTCGGTCACAAGTGGAGCGGTTGGCACGGCAGGCGGAGGCGGTTCAGACGGCTTTAACCAAAACCATCCGCCCACTAACACGAGCAAAAGCCCGCCCACGCCCACCAATAGGGGCAAACGCTTAGGGCTAGCTTGTGGCGAGGGGTTCGTCATGGCGGTGAGCTTTCTGTTGAGCTTGGAGGGTGTTGGCTTCGTGGGCAAGCAGGGCTTGCTTTAGGGTGAGGGGCGATGCGGTAGAATCACCACAACCTTGAAAACCCGTAAGTTGACCATCGGATCCCATGACTCGGTGACACGGCCAGTATAACAGGTGTGGGTTGGCTCTCAAAGCCTGCCCCACAGCTCGGCCATAGGTTGCACCGTTGTAGCCCAATTGTTGCGCCAACTGGCCATAGCTTAGGGTGGTTCCCCAAGGGATGGTGGCGAGGGCTTGCCAAATTGCTTGCTGAAAGGGCGTGGCCTCAGCCAACACGTCGGGGGGTAAGGGGAGTTGGCGCATGGGGGTGTCATCACCAGCAACGCACCACGCCTCAACAGCAGCGTACCACGTGGGTAGAGGGGTGTTTGTGCGCTCGTTTCGCCACCACGGCGGAGCCAGTTGCAGGCACTGCGCCAGTAGTTGCTCCGTGCTAAGCATTCCCACCCTCTCCCTTCGGGAGAGGGGAGGGTGAGGGAAAGCCAAGTAAAGGCGTGGCATTGTCGTCCCTCACCCGCTGCTCCCGCAGCGGCCTCTCCCGAGGGGAGAGGCGAAGATGCGTGTCTTGTTGAAGATAAGGCATGATTTATTAAGTCTCAAACTTGCGTCGATGCGGGAGCAACCGTCTCCGACTTTAACCGCCGAGCCATCAGGCTTTTAATCATCATCTCTTCAGAGACAGTGTGGCCAGCCAGTGCGTTGTTCACCAAGTCCACAATGGGGCAATCTAACCCCTGTTGTTTGGCCAAATCACCCACCGCCCGTGCGGTAGAAACGCCTTCGGCAACGACACGCATATCGGTTAAAATGGCCTCTAGCGTTTCGCCCTTACCTAAGCGATAGCCCACTTGGTAGTTACGGCTAAGGGGGCTGTTACACGTGGCCAGCAAGTCGCCAAGGCCACTTAGGCCGTAAATCGTTTCGCTTTGTGCGCCATAGCTTAGACAAAACCGAGCCATTTCGGCCAAGCCTCGGGTCATTAGGGCAGCTCGGGCGTTTTCGCCCAGTTGCTTGGCTTGCATAAAGCCGCTGGCAATGGCAATGACGTTTTTCAAGGCTCCGCCTAGCTCTACGCCCATCATATCGGTATTAGAATACAGCCTAAACAACCGAGAGCAGGAGAGGGCTTGCTGGAGCGATTCGGCCACATCAGCTTGGGGCGAGGCGATACTGGCCGCCGTGGGCAAGCCGTGTAAAATCTCTTTAGCAAGGGTGGGGCCACTCAACACCGCCTGTGGATTATGGGGGAAGACTTCCGCCAGCACCGCCGATATGGGCTTGAGCGAGGGGAACTCAATCCCCTTAGAAGCATTGACCAAGTAAGCCTTGGGCGACACTTGCCCTGTGGCTAGCATGGCTTCGGCCACGCTACGGGTGCCTTGGCTGGTGACCACCATCACAATAATGTCGGCCTTAGCCAATGTGGCTGAAAGGTCGCTGGTGATGACCACGTTATCGGGCAGGGTGACGTTAACGGGAAAGGTGACGTGGCGGTTGGCGTTAAGCTCTTGGGCTTTGGCTTCGTGCCTCGTCCATAGGGTGAGGGGGGGGTGAGGTTCGTTACGGTTGGCCAGCAACCACGCTAGGGTGAGCCCCCAGCTACCTGCACCCAGTATGGCCACTTGCTGCATTACACTGTGTTCTCCGTACCCTGCATCAAGCGAATAATGTTGCTTTTGTGCCTAAGTATCACGTACAAGCCTGCTGCTGCGGTGTAAAGTATGGCCGTGAGGCTGCCGCCTGTGAGCCATACTAACGCCCACGTTACCAAGGCCACTACAATGGAGGCTACCGAGACGAGCCGAGTGGCTGCGATAATGGCAAAAGCAAGCACGCCGCCCAGTAGGCCACCCATGGGGCTAAAGGCCAAGATGGTACCTAGCCCACTGATAGAGGCTTTGCCGCCTGCAAAGCCTAAAAACACGCTCTTGCTATGGCCAATTAGCACGGCAAAGGCCATGACTAAGGCCAACCACGCCAAGTGCGGCGGAGCCACGGCCAACACAATGGCCACGGGGAAGTAACCCTTTAAGCAATCTAACAAATAGGTGAGCCAGCCCCACCATTTACCACAGGTGCGCCATACGTTAGTACCACCCACGTTACCGCTACCGTGTTGCCTAATATCAATGTTTTTAACCGCTTTAGCGATAACGTAGGCTGTAGGAATCGCACCTACCACGTAGCCAACCACTGCCACAAGGGTAACCAATGCCCACAGGGGCAACGGTGCCAAAGGCGTTGTTAGAAAAGCTAGGCTTAAAGCAAACATCACATCACCACTACACTAGGCCAGCAACACGAGAACACTGTGTTAGTTAAGTTACCTGCTTTGTGGTGCCATGGCAAGTAACTTAGCACAACAGGGCTTAGGCATAGGCTACGCTTAATTGAGTAAAGCCTAGCGTTGACTTGCTTGTGTGTTTACACGTTAATACTTGTGGTGATGCCACCTTAGCTCAGTCGGTAGAGCAGGAGACTGAAAATCCCCGTGTCGCTGGTTCGATTCCGGCAGGTGGCACCACTTTTTTGAGTGTGTGCAGATGGCAACCTTAAAACATAACCAACTCATTGGTCAGCAAGGTGAAGACGCTGCTTCTACTTGGCTTGCCAAACAGGGTTATCAACACCAAACCCACAATTACAGGGCTGGCCGTCATGGCGAGATTGACTTGGTCACGTTTCACCCTGAGGTGGGTATCCTTAGCTTTGTTGAGGTGAAAACACGACACCCCACTCACGTGGCGACGGGGCTAGAGGCGTTATCGGCAGGTAAAGCGCAAAGGCTGCTAACGGCTATTGAAACATACTTGGCGGATGACAGCCACCCTAAGCCTGAGGGCATAAAGGGCTGGCAGGTGGATTGGGTACTGGTCACCTATTTGCCCCACGTGCCATGGCAGCACTGGCCAGTGAGTTTGATTGAAAACGTACTTTGGGCAGATTAAATAAGGTATACTCACCTTATGATGACGCTACCCCCAGACTACACAGCCATTACCCTGAACTGCCCTCAGCTTACCAACTTACGAGACGCTGTGTACGAGGCTGGCCATACCCTGCTCGACCGTTGCGGCGGTGTGGGAGCCTGCTTTGGCTGTGGCGTGCTGGTACTCAGTGGCGAATGTAGCCCTCCCTCTCCGCTAGAGGAGGCTGCTGTTGGCTTTGAATCGGGCGAACGCCTTGCCTGCCAGTGCGACGTGGTGGGGACGCTCACCCTTGGCATACCTAGGCAAATGGGGCGGTAAGTGTTAGGCTAGAGTCCTGTTTGTACTGCTCTCATTGACGCTGTAAAGGCTTAGCACCCCCATGACGATCTCTCCTCACACGGCCACCGTGCTAGACGGTAAAGCCCTTGCCCAAAGTACCTACCTCTCGTTGGCCAACACTGTGGCAAACTTTACCGCCCGCTACCAAGTGGCGCCAGGGCTGGCCGTGGTACAAGTGGGTGATGTTGCTGCAAGTAGTGTCTACGTTAAAAAAAAGGCACAACAAGCCAAAAAATTGGGCATTGCTGCTCAGTTGCACCACCTGCCTTCTTCTACCACTCAAGCCGAGTTGCTTGCCCTCTTGGAGCAACTCAACCACGACGCTAGCGTCCACGCCATACTGGTACAGCTCCCCCTACCCCCTCACATGGATGCGTTGGCAGTACAAGAGGCCATTGCGCCCCATAAGGATGTCGACGGGTTTCATCCCCTTAACCTAGGTAAGCTATTGGCCAATGGGCAGCCCTATGCCGTGGCCTGTACGCCTTTAGGTGTGATGCACTTGCTGGCACATTACAACATTCCGCTTGCTGGGCAGCACGCCGTGGTGATTGGCCGATCGACCATTGTGGGTAAGCCCCAAGCTCACTTGTTATTACAGCAACACGCTACCGTTACCTTGGCGCATAGCCGCACCACTAACTTACCCGCCTTGGTACAGCAGGCCGATATTGTGGTAGCAGCTGTGGGCATCCCCGAATTGGTGCGAGGCTCGTGGCTAAAACAAGGGGCTGTGGTGATTGACGTGGGTATTAACCGCACCGCCGAAGGTACCCTTGTGGGCGATGTTGCCACTAACGAAGCCTTACCCATAGCGAGTGCCATCACGCCTGTGCCTGGGGGCGTGGGGCCCATGACCATTGCCATGCTCATGCACAATACCGTAGCTTTGGCTCAACAAGCCTTATTGGCTTAAAGCTGGGTCAGTAATATAAACCGACAATTCAAGCTGTAAGGTAACGGGAGCCGTTTGTTGCCATTCGCTCTTAGGAGGGGTAGGCAATAAGCCAGCTAAGGGAGCGGCGGGGGTGCCTTGAGCTGGAGGTGCTGAAGCGACTGGGGCTTTACCAGCCTCAGGGGCGGGGGTGCCAGTAGCCGTTGCGGTGGGTTCTTGCGGGGTAGGGGTGAGTGCCTGTACCGTTGCCTTGTTAAATAAGGCCGCCATCAGCTGAGCTGGCAGTTGATTTAACGCCGTGGGCCCTTGGGTAGGCGTGCTGCTGCCTTGGGGCAGTTTAATAAAGGAGGCTTGGGTGGTGTCGTCGTTACTGGTTTCGCGCTTCAGTTCTAGTTTGTCAATCACAATCAGTGGGTTATGGGCAGCTACCAAGTTAACCAGTTTAATCACATTGACCACATCGCCCTTAACGGTAAGGGTAAAAGGGTAATTCCAGGCGGGCATGGGGGGCAGTGTTTGGTTGGGTAAGCTCACCTTGAGGCTAGCGGGTACACCGTCGCCAATGAGGCTTACCTGTACAGGGTCTTTGGCCAGTAGGCTAACCAAGGTAATTTTAGACGAGCCTTGGGTACTGGGGGGAGTTGCAGGAGCGGCGGTAGGGTCGGTGGGGGGGGGCGCATTAGGGTTTGTGATGGGTTCTTCCACCAAGGTTGAGCCAGCTTGCAGGAGTTCTTGCTTGAGATTATCTAATATACTGACGGCTTTAACCCTAGGGCTACTGCCTGCTGGCACCGATGCCAGTGTGACGGGCAGGGTCAGCACTTGTTGCTCAAGGGCGAATAAGTCGTTGGTACGTTGGCGGTCGGCTTCTCGGGTTTGTACCAGTTCTTTTTGTTTCGCCTCTTTGGCGGTGACTTCGGCCAAGGCACTCTTCCAGACCATTTCGCACCCTATTTGGTAAAAAACAAAGACGGCTACAATCAAACCAGCGATGGCCTTCATGTTGCCAAACATCACTTTAACGTTGTTTAGGCTCAATGGGTAGCTCCTTTTACTGGGGGAGCTGGGGCTGGTGCGGCGGCGGCAGCTGGGGCAGCCGCTTCGGGGGCGGGGGCTTTGGTTTGCATTACCCATTGGTAAAAGGGTGGCAGGTTGGGCATGGCCGTATTCACGGGCGACACATCCAACTTGGTCACCTCAAGTAAAGGCAGGGCTTGCCCTAAGGGTTCGCCCAACAAAAGGGCTTGTTTTTCTTGGTCGGGGGTGGGCTTGGCAGGCGGAGCCAACAACTGGTTAAGCTTACCTAGGTAATTGTTAACATCCTCGGGGGTGAGTGAACCGCCTTGAAGTTGGCGTTGTAGTGTAGCATCTGTACCCGATGCATGGGGTGCCACGGTAATCACATCCAACCACACGGTGTCTGGCAAGTTAATGGCAGTGTTAATCACAAAGTCGTTGGCTCGTTTGTTATGCAGCAGGGCTTTAGCCACAAACAGGCGTTGCACCAGTTGTGTATTTTCAAGGGTAAGGGTTTGCGTCATGCTGGGCTGCTTGGTCATTTGGTCTAATTCGTAGGTTTTACTCACCCCTGTAAGAGCAATACTTGCCCAGCCCAAAAACACAATCAGCACCACGGCTACGTTTAATGCAATCACCACTTTTAAGCCCGTGGCTTGTAAGTTGGCAGTTTCTTCTTGCCCTTTAAGCGATTTAGGCAAGAAGTCGAGCGTGGTCATCTCTGTAATGGCTTTAAGCAGGCTGCTGCCCATGCTCTCAAGGGTGCATGGGTAGCGTGGCTCTGTTGCGCCTAAGCTGGCTACCGTTAAAGCGTTTTGCTCCAGCACGACAGGGTCGGGTGGTACACCTGCCAAGCGTTTTAACAACAACTCAGACGATAACTGCAACGTATTGTTGACTAGCACCAGCTTGTGGCAGGCTGCACCAGCGGTAAACTCAGCATAGTCTTGGCTAATGTCGTTAAGCCAGTGAGATTCGGCACCTTGTCCCCGAGACAAGGGGGCTTCAAAGGTTTTAACAAAGCGTTCGCCTTGTAGGCTGGCCATAAAAAAGACGTTTTCTTGCACGACGAGTAAGACCCAAGGCAGGTCGCTCTCCATCTCGTCTGTAAGCAGTTGGGTACTGATAATACCTTTAACCAAGCTGGTGTAGTTGAGTTCAACACCGACGACCGTGAGCTTAAGGTGTTCAAATACCTGTAGCAGGCGGTCAAGCTCTACTTTGGGGTAGCCCGCCAGCAGCAACTGTTCGGGGGCAACGGCTTGCGCCCAAGCCACGGCTGGTTCGGTTTTTTTAAAGAGAAAGAAGTTTTCGCATTCAAGCTGAAGGAGGGGTTCAAGTTCGTCATCGTCAATGGCCGTATCAGGGCGGTTAACCACACGGGTGTACAAGCTGGGTAGCACCACCCTAAACGGCGCTTTTTGGTTAACCCCACTTTGGTCAAGCAAGAGTTTGAGTTGCTCTTCAAAGGCTTCAATGTTGGCTATGCTTTTGTTAGAGGGGTTACCTTCAAAGCCGATGCTGCCAATGTGTAGCAGCTCGCCTGTGGCGGGGTTAAGTTCTACCAATTCCATACGGTCAAAACTGGCCTGTAGCGTTAGGCACACTTCGGTAGTAGGTTTTGCGGCAAAAAAGCGACCTAGCATAAAGTAAGGGAGACCCGACAACACAGCAACATATAACTATTGCCCTAGTGTAAGGTATGACAGGCAGTTTGGGCTAGTGAGGCCTTAAGCTTACCCTAAGTGGTGGAGTGATAGCGCAAGGAAGCTAAGCGTAAATGTAACAATCTGCAACAGCGGGGTTTATAGGCAAGACACTGTGGCCGATACCGCCTACAGTTATCGCCTTGTGCCGAGACTACCCACCCCTCGCACCCAACCCTTAGGATACCCACCCACTATGTTAATGGAAGACCTCCTACAACAAGTCTCAGACTTAAAAGCCAGCGACTTACACCTTTCTGTGGGCTTACCCCCTGTGGTACGTACCGATGGTAAACTGGTACGCCTAGAATACCCACCCCTCAACAAAGAAACCTGCCAACGCCTTGTTTTCTCCATGCTCAACAACGAGCAACGCCGCACCCTAGAGCAAGACTGGGAGCTTGACTTCTCCTATGGTGTCAACAATGTGGGGCGTTTTAGGGTGAACGTCTACAAGGAGCGTGGCACCTACGCCGCAGCCCTTCGTAGCATTGTGACGGAAATCCCCAACTTTGAATCGCTTAACTTGCCTGAAATTGTGCGAGAAATCTGCCATCGCCCTAAGGGGTTGGTGTTGGTAACAGGGCCCACGGGTTCGGGTAAATCCACCACGCTGGCCGCCATGATTGATTACATCAACACGCATCGCTCTGAGCATATTTTAACGGTAGAAGACCCCATTGAGTTTTTGCATACCAGCAAGCGTAGCGTCATTCACCAACGTGAGTTAAACCAAGATACCCGTAGTTTTTCGGCGGCTCTTAAATCAGCCTTACGCGAAGACCCCGACGTTATTTTGGTGGGTGAGATGCGAGACCTTGAGACCATTCGGCTTGCGCTTACCGCCGCCGAAACAGGCCACTTGGTGATGGGTACATTGCACACCAGTAGTGCCATGCAAACGGTGGATAGGGTAGTGGACGTGTTCCCCGCTGAGCAACAGCAGCAAATTAGGGTGCAGTTGTCTAACTCGTTGTGCGCTGTGTTTAGCCAAACCCTGTTGCCCAAGCTCAACCCACTTAAGGAGAAGCAAGGCCGCATCCTCTCGCAAGAGATTATGATTGTGACCCCCGCCATTGCCAACTTGGTACGAGAAGGCAAAACGGCTCAGCTATACAGCAGCATACAAACTGGGGCGCAATACGGTATGCAAACGCTTGAAGCTAACCTCAAGTCGTTGTATCAACAAAACTTGATTACCCTTGAAGATGCACTCAGCAAAACTACTCGCCCAGACGATTTGAAACGCCTCATCAGTGGCCAGTTGTTAGCTCAAAATAGCTAACATTGCCTTGATGACCCTCACCCTGCCCTCTCCCAGTGGGAGAGGGTGTGAGAACTAAGGTTTTGGTGCCGCTAAAGTAAGCAACTCGGCCAAGGTACACGGCGATGCGTCGGGGTGGACTTGTGGCAAAAGGTGAAACAAAATAGCGGCTGCCATTCGCACATCGGCTTCGGCACGGTGTGCGTTGGCGTTATAATGGCCGCATTGCGTGGCCACCACGGCACCCTCGTAACTGGGCAGCATGGGCAGGCAGTGCTTGGCCAGCAGGCGGGTACACACGGCGTTTTGGTTGGCCAGTTGCGCCTCAAAGTGCAGCAACCCCACAGTCATCGCTTTTTCTCGTAAAAAGCCAAGGTCAAACGAGACGTTATGCCCTACAATCACGGGGGCTTCGCCCATAAACTCGGCCAAGTCGTTCAGCACCATCAACAACGGCGGAGCGGTGGCTACCATGGCGTTGCTGATGCCTGTTAGCTCCTCTACCTCGTGGGGGATGGGATCGGTGGGTTGGATAAGGCTGCTAAACATGGTAAGTTCTTGCCCGTTACGGTAGCGTATGGCCGTCACTTCGGTAATGCTGTTGCGTTTGGGGTTAAGGCCTGTGGTTTCAAGGTCGATGACGGTAAAGTCAACGTCGGTAACGGGGGTTTGGCGGAGCGTTGCCCACAGAGCTTCGGTTTGGTCAGGGTCGGCAGACCCCATGGCAGGAGAGGAGAATAAGGAGGCTTGGGTAAACAGGCTGGCTTGCATGGGGGATGACTCCTTTATAAAGGCTACAAAATGCACCCCTAGTGTAGCCATAAAGCGGAGCGCACTCTGCCCAAACGGCCTAAAAAGTTACATAGCCCTTTGTAGTAGGGGGCAATCACACCCTCTCCCTCTGGGAGAGGGCAGGGTGAGGGTCATAGTTAAGTGAGGGTGTGATGTTCTAGCTTCGTTCATAACTTCTTGGCAATCTTACTCTCAGCCCACAGAGTAACTCGTAGGGGATGGTGGCTAACGCCTCTGCCCATGGGGTAAGGGTGAGGCTGGCATTGGCTCCTGTTTCGAGCAGCGTTACCACATCGCCAACGGCCACATGGGGGAGCTGGGTTACGTCAATCATCAGCTGATCCATGGTGATGCGCCCTACTTGGGGTACTTGCTGACCGTGGACGCTCACTTTTAAGGTATCGCTCAACCCACGAGGGACACCATCGGCATAGCCTAGGGGGAGGGTGGCGATGACGCTGGGCTGACTGGCCACCCACGTGTGGCCGTAGCTTACGCCTTCGCCTGCGGGTACGGTTTGTACGTGGGTAATGCGGGCTTTTAAGCCCATAACGGGTTGGCTATGGGGTAGGGCTGGCTCGTAGCCGTAGGCGGCTAGGCCAAAGCGTACCAACGTACTGCCCGACGCTTGCAAGTGCTGGCCTTGGCACAATAACGTGGCACTGTTGGCCACGTGAATCCAAGGTGGGCGTTGTGCGCTGCCATGGGGGGGGAGGCTGGCCAGTACGTGCTGCCAGCGGGTGAGTTGGGCAAGGGTGGTGGCTTGGGTGTGGCCATCGGCCATGTGGGTAAATAGGCCGTGCCAGCGTAGAGCGGGGCTGGCCGCCACGGCTTGTAACAAAGCAGGGGCTTCTTGCCACGGGATGCCGATGCGGTGCATACCAGTATCTACTTTAATATGCACGCCCAAGGGGCCTGGCAACTTGGCTTCCTCAATGGCTTTTAGGTGAGCCGTGCTGAACACCGTCAGGTGCAAATCATAATGCCATGCCATGGGCAACGCCCACGCTGGTGAAGGCCCTAGTATTAAAATCGGCAACCGACACCCCGCATCACGTAGCTGGAGGGCTTCGTCTATATTGGCCACACCAATGTGGCTAACGCCACAGGCTTGCAGTACAGGCCACACGGCTACGGCACCGTGGCCGTAGGCATCGGCTTTGAGGACGGCCATTAACGCCATGGGGTAGGGTAGGTGATGCGCCAGCTGGGTCACGTTATGTTCAAGTGCTGAGAGGTTAAGGGTGAGCCAGGCTTCTCGGCGGGCTTGTAGGGGCAGTTGTCGTCGCCAAAAGGAGGAGGCCATACTAGGTAGGACTTTAGGGCTAGAGGGTACGTACCCACCACTGTAGCACAAGGTTTAGCTTGATAAGGCCTTACACAGTTAGCGTTGTTGTAACGATAAGTAACGGTATTTTTAGTATACGCAATTTATATACTAAAGTTGTTTTTATTAAAGAGTAACTCCAACTCCATCCTAATCGCATCGTAATCAAATAAGTCTGGCTCCTCCGAGCCAGCTTTTTTTTTGCGTTGGGGCAGATGATTGTATTGGGCGTATCTTACCCGTATCATGACCTTACTGAGTATGTGTGTGTAGGAGATATAATAGTATGTTGTTGCGTTACCTAGGGTTTGCCCTTGTTTGTGTCGTGTTAGCCACCAGCCCTGTGAGAGCCATTGCTGCCACGCCCGCTACCAAAATTACCTTGTTCCCCAACCAACAGGCATGGGTGCAGCAACAACGCCCCCTCGTCTCTGCCCCTATGGCTGGAGCGGTACCCTCTGGCCAGCGCACCCCTGATGCGGTGTGGGTTAGCCCTGCATCCCAAGGTGGGCAACGCCTTACCCTGCCCGATTTACCTGCCGAGTTGCAACCCAACACCTTATGGCTTGCCCCTGTCAACCCTGCCGATGCTTGGCGTATTAGCCAACACCAATGGCTGTGGCAACCCCTTAATTTGCCTTATTACCTAGAGCGGATGCAAGGCCAAACCATCACCTACCACGACCAACTGGCCAGTAGTGATGATGACAAACTAATTAGGCAAGCTACTTTAGTGGCTTTTATGCCCCAAAGCGACTTGGCCGTAGTGCGCCCTCTCAGTTGCCTACCCGCCACAGCCTGTGGCAAGGCCGCCTCGCCCAGTGTGGACAAAAACGGCACAAACGTTATTCCCGCCCATTGGGTGGTGCTGGATAGGTTACCCCAAGGATTTGCTCCACACCCTGTGTGGCAGGTAGAGCTGGCCAATACCGTTAAAGCCAATAGCAACGCCGTGGTGGGTTACGGCATACCCAACTGGGATGCTAGGGTAAGCTACACCGCTTGGTGGCACCCTGAAAGCCAACAACTGGTACTTCAAGGCTGGCTCAACACCACCAACCCTACCAGCCAAAGCTATAACAACGCCTTATTAAGCCTTGTGGTGGGCGAACCCGCCACGCAACAGCAAGAGGCCTACCCTAATTACAGGCGTGGTAAACTAATGGCTGCCCCCATGATGGCGATGGCCACGGCCGACGAAGCGGGTAGCCTCAACGCCGAAGCCAAAGCCGTGGGCGACGTGTTTTGGTTGACGCTCCCCAAACCCGTGACGTTGCCTGCCAAGCAACCCCTTACCCTCACGTGGTTAGAGCCGACCAGCATCCCTGCTAAGCTCACCTACACCTACGATACGGGCTACTGGTGGCAACACGCTAATGACACTGATGAGTCGCATGACTACCGTCACCCGCAACAACAAGTAAGCGTAGCTTTGCGCTTTAAAAACCAAGCCGATACTCAAGCCAACGCTGCCGAAGCCAGTAAGCAGGCCTTAGGGCAAGCCTTGCCAGCAGGCTCGTTTAAGGTGTTTTCGGCCGACCCTGCCAGCCAAGGCGAACTCCTGGGTGACACGCACCTAGGCCTCCTCCCCGCTGGCGAGGAGGCTACCTTGCCCATGGGGCAGGCTTTTAACGTACTGGCCAGCAAAACACAAAACACTTACCAACAGGCCAAAACACGTGAACGCTCTGTGTTTACCTACACGCTGACCAACCGCAAGCCGCACCCTGTTACCGTACACTTTAAAGAGCATCCACCCGAAAACATGAGCGTCATTAGCGTGTGGCCAGACCAAGCCCCTGCCAAGCTGGGTACAGGCTGGCAACAACGCACAGGGCTGGTTGAAGGCCAAATCACCGTACCTGCTGGCGAGACGGTAACGTGGCAGCTGACGTATGTGGCCAAGCTACCTAAGTAAGCTGTGGTTTCTCAACCAAGTGATGCTACTTTAGGGGTAACACTGGTACAAAAGGGCAAGTGGCCTGTATACTAAGTGTCATGAGCTGTTTTGTACGTTGCACTTAGGGTGCCTTTTCCATGATGAGTTTTTCTGCCGATAATGCTGTAGCCTTAAGGGCAACCGCCTTGCCTGCCCAAGCCCAACACACAGGGGTGGCCGTGGTGATGCTGGTAGACGACGATGCCATGGTGACTGAAAGTCTGGGTGCCTTTCTCACCCTAGAAACACCGCACCAAGTACACACCTTTAATTGCCCCCTAGCTGCGCTAAAAGCCCTTGAAGATGATCTCAAGCCTGATGTCGTGATTTCGGACTTTTTGATGCCCGAACTTAACGGCATTGACTTTTTACAGAGGGTGAGGGCTAAGTTTCCCTATACTACGTGCATGTTGCTGACAGGCTATGCGGATAAAGAGAACGCCATTGAAGGCATCAACAAAGTAGGCCTTTATCGCTACATTGAAAAACCTTGGGACAACGCCGATGTGGCGCAAACCCTAGAAAATGGTATTGAGCGCGCCCGCTTGGTAGCGAGGCTACAACACACCGTCACTGATTTGGCTGCCCTCACCCACCAACTTGAGGACAGAGTAGCGCAACGCACGCAAGCCCTTCGGCAGTTAACGGGCCAATTGCAAGCCGTGTGGCATTCTACCGCCGACGGTATGGCGGTACTTAACGCCCAAGGAGCGATGACCTCTGTTAACCCCACGTTGGGGGCATGGTTAACCCATGCCACGCAAGCCAGCACAGGTAGCCCCTTACCCGCATGGCGACACTGGAGCGGGGAGCCTTTTACCCCTTGCTTGGATGCTGCTCAACAGCCAGCTTTTAAAGCCCTGCTTGAACAATGCTTGAACCAAGGCAAGGTGTTTAGGTTTGATATTACCCTTGGTGACCAATGGCTTGAAGCGATACTCTCGCCCTTGCAGCCTGCCCCGTTAGAGGGTGACGAACCGCTGCTGACTCCTATCATCCCTCAGCGTGATGAGCCACAGGCAGTTAAGGTATCCGCAGAAGCGTTGCCTGCTGAGGCAGCCTCCCTCTCTGATGAGAAGCCCCCTTGTTTTGAAGCGGCTGTGCTGACCCTTCGAGACGTAACAGCACAACGCGAAACCGAACGCTTGCGTGAGGATTTTGTCTCGACCCTGACTCACGACCTACGCACGCCTTTGTTGGCGGCCATACAGACGTTTGGCTTTTTTCAGGATGGATCGCTGGGGCCTTTGGCACAACGCCAACAACAAATGATGAGCCTGCTGCAAGACAGCCATCGAGACTTGCTGGGCTTGGTGAATACCTTGCTTGAGGTGTATAAGTACGAGGCCAACCAACAACGCTTGGTTAAAACGCAACTTAATCTGCTAGAGCTGGCCAAAACTGTGGTTGCTGAACTGGCTCCGCTGGCGCAAAGCAAGGGGCAAACCCTTCGGTTGGATGCTGACACCTCTATCCCCCTACAATGCCGTGCCGATAGGCAAGAGCTGAGGCGTGTACTGATGAACTTGGTGGGCAATGCCATACACCACACCCCAGGGGCTGGCGAAATTACCCTTGCGGTAGACAAACAAGCCGCCATGATGCGCTTAAGGGTGTTGGATACAGGGCCAGGTATCCCCAAGGTGGATTGTGCCAAGCTGTTTCAGCGATTTTCGCAGGGGACGAGCCGTAAGCGCAACAGTGGCACGGGCTTGGGGTTATACCTTTCTCGGCAAATTGTAGAAGCCCATGGTGGCCGTATCGCCGTTGCCAGCGAAGAGGGTGCTGGTAGCTGTTTTACGGTGCAATTGCCCGTTTAACTGTTTAGGACTTACGCAGAGGACACTATCTTGGCCGCTAACTTTGTTAAAATGCTAACGATGTGCGTTATTTAGTGTGTATAAAATCATTACATCTTATATCATTTTGCCTCGTTATCAGCTCAATCTAGCACCCTCTGCGTAAGTCCTATGTTTAGCCTCACTAAATCAAAAAGCTTAAGTTTAGCTAAGGGCTTGCCGCTAAACGTTGCTGAGGGTTTACACTAAAGTTAGCTGTTTCATCCCCTTTTGCGGAGCGTTTGACCCGATGAATCTTTCCTTAGTCTCTCAAAAGTTTGCCAAAGGTACTATCAATTTGCATACCGTGTTGCTGCTGCTAGCCGTGGGGTGTTCGGTAGGGGCGTTGGGTTTGAGCATTGCTACCTATACGGCCACGACGGCTAGCCCTTTGCAAGCCTCGCCTGTGGTGCCTACACTTAATAGCCTTAGCCGCCAATTACTCGCAGGCGGAGCCACGACCAAGGCCATCAACACACCGCAAAGTACCCATCCAGGGTTTACCAGTGGCCAAGCCTTCTCTACCTTAGTGGCTGATGTGGCTGAGGTCATAGCCCCCTCTGTGGTCAACATTGATGTGGCCTCGCAAGTGAAGGGTGGGATGCGCTTCCCTTTTGGCAGTGAAGGCCAGCCCAGTTTGCCTGAGCTGTTTAACTACTTTTTTACCCCTAGCCCTCAAGGTGACCAACACAGCAAGCCTCCGAGTAGCGATGCTCCCCAGCTCTCCCCCGACCAAGGCTCACCCTTCCCCGAGCGGATAGGTAACGGTAGCGGCCTTGTGTATGACAAGCAGGGGCATATCCTTACCAACTATCACGTGGTGGCTAAGGCAGATAGTATTAAAGTCACGTTTTCGACAGGCCAAACCGTGGCCGCCAAAGTGGTAGGTAAGGATCCTCTCACGGATTTGGCTGTGCTAAAGCTAGACAGTACCCAAGGGCTTAACCTGCAACCTGCCCCATTAGGTAATAGTAGCCAACTACGCCCAGGCGAATGGGTGCTGGCGGTAGGCTCGCCCCTAGGGTTTGACCATACCGTGACGCTGGGCATCATCTCGGCCTTGTCTCGGCAAGTGCCTGATATTAACGCCAACCTTGATTTTATTCAGACGGATGCGGCCATTAACCCAGGCAACAGCGGGGGGCCTTTGGTCAATTTGCAAGGGCAAGTCATAGGTATTAACACGGCCATTGCTGGCCATGGCCAAAACATCGGCTTTGCCATACCCGCACAAACCCTGCGTGAGGTAGTCCCCTCGTTGGTGGCTAAGGGTAAGGTAGACAGGCCAATGATTGGCTTGAGTATGGTAGATGTTTCGCCCGACTTGTTGGCCAGTTTGGGGCTTAACCCCACCACACAAGGTGTCGTCATTAGCCGAGTGGTTGAGGGTTCGCCAGCTGATAAGGCAGGCTTTGAGCAAGGCGATGTCATTCAGCGGATTGAAGGCCAAAAGGTGAGCGATGCTAAGGACGTGCAACGACTGGTGCGTAACGTGGCCATTGGTAGCACGTTGCACATACAAATTGTTCGGCAAAACGAGCTAAAAGCCCTGAGCGTGACCACGGTACCGTTAGACGATGACTTGTTTGAACGCTAGGGTACCGCCACACTATGCTTGAACTTACCTTAACCAACGGCAGCACCACGTTGCTTAACCCCGACGTGATTGTAAGTGTGCAGGCTTGCCCCCACACGGTGGTTAAGCTCACCACGGGTGACAAGTTACTAGTGGCGCAAAGCCTTGCCGAAGTGGGCGAACGCTTTATGGCTTATAAACAGCGCATCCATACCCAGTTAACGTACCCTGACAGCGAGTCTCAGGTGGAGTAAGGGCGTCAGGGCAATCGCATGAAGGCTTAAGATGGATTTGCAAGCAGTTTGAGTAAGGTAGCATTGTCCCAACCTGCTTGTTTTTGACATCCACGCACACTCTTTTTGCCTTTGCCCTGCTGTAGTAA
>JBIKUS010000037.1:0-17667 GCA_044347425.1 Vampirovibrionales bacterium
CCCTACCACCCAAAACCACCCCCGACGAAGTCCTCATCCACGATGACGACGTTCCGCCAGAGGTACTGGCTCGCTTTCAAGCACAACTCATCCACGTGCTTGAACAAATCGACCCCACCGAACTTCAAGCTCGGCTCACCCCCGAACATTGGCAACTCGCCAGCGCACTCCTCTCCGCCAAACAAGAGCGGGCAGGGTAAAACTAATCAGGCCACCCTATTTTTAAGCAAAAAAAAACCACTTACGGCAAACCGACAAGTGGTAATAGCGCCTTTCTGTTAAGAAAGTCTGTGTAACGATTAACGTCGCCTTAGGCTAATACGTTAAGCCGTGTAAAGGTTGATGCTTCTTGATGAGCGGCAGGGCCTACACCAGGGATTTCCTCAGCGGGCAAAGCGTGCATGCTGTAACCAAAGTTAGGTAAAGCCGTGGCGTGGGTGTCATAGGCCATCAACAAAGGTGCAGTTAAACCATTGCTTGTGGTGTAGGTTCTGGTAGCCATAGGGGCAGTAACAAAGGGGTTTAAGGCTAAAGGCTGAATCATGGTGGGTATCCTTTCAGAGGTCGAACGACACTCTCTACGGAGGGGGTGTAGCCAAGGTGGCTACTTGGTTTGCTTTAGTAAGTGTTTAACTTACCCTAACCATGGTGTAATAATAACACAGCCCTTAGTGTTGTCAACGACACTAAGGGCTGTGTTACACTTCGTTACAATTGGCTACATCAACTGCATGGGGCTCAACTCAGGGTCCAACATCCGCTTACCCACGTGGTCAAACTCAACCGTCATAATCAAACGGCCGTTCAGTGGCATGGCCTTCAGTACCGTCCCCTCGCCATACGTATCATGCTGCACACGCTTATTCACCCACGCAACGGGCGACTCGGGGGCAGGGGGGTCAGCAGCCTCCTCTTCGGGCAACGCTTGCGAGGTTGGCGGTGGAGACGGTGACTGTTGGGCAGCCTCGGCAGGGGGCGCAACCTCAGCAACGGGCGGGCTTTCTGGGTAGGTCGGCAACTCAGCCAATAACGCATCAATGGAGGTTAAATTAGGTATCCCCCGCACAGGGGCAGGCACAGGCGACGCAGGCAGCGCAGTCATCCCCACCCAGTCTTCAGGGCTAAGCGCAGGCAGGTCAGTGGCATGGTCACCCCACGTAGGCTCAAAGGCCAGCCAGTCGGGCAAGTCGGCGGGCGGTGCAGGTGGCGACGCTACGGCTACCGCTTCAGCAGGGGTAGGCTCACTCACCTGCTCAACAGCGGCCACTATCGGCATCACTGGCTCAACATTGTCTCGTGCAACTGGTGGGGCATCCTCGTGGGCATAGCCTTGCTGAGGATGCGTCGCTGGTAACAGTGTCGCCTCCAACGAGGTGAGATCCTGTTGGTTCATCATCACATCGGCTAACGATGCGGTAGGCGACTCCTCAGGTTCTTGTTCTGGTTCAGGCTCTGGGTCAGGCTCAGCTTCATGTTGGGGTGCCAGCTCTTTCTCCACAAACGTGGGTTGCTCCTCTGTGGGGGCTGGGGGCAACAGCTCGGTGGCTGCTACCAGCGCCTCCCTCAACAAAGCGGGGGTAGGCTCCACCTCCTCTTGGGCAGGAGCCACAGCAGGGGGCGGGGTGTCGTCAAGCCAAGACTCTGCCCAAGCTTCAACCTCAAGCTCTGCCAAGCTCGGTTCGGGGGTAAGCTCCTCGGCTACCTGGGGTAAAGTGGGTAGGGGCAACACCACAGGCTCCGCTCGCCATGGCTCCTCATTCGCCTCAACCCAAGGCAGTAATTCCTCGGGTAAGCAGGGGTGCCAAGCTTCGTCGTCTTCGTCTTCTTTGGTTTGTGCGGCGGTGGCCGTGGTGGGCAATGTGGCTTGGTACGAGTTTAGCTCGCCACTGTCTGTGGCTGTCTCGGCTCCCTCTACTTTTGGCTCACTCGCTGGGGTAGGCTCGTCCTGCCAAGCCTCGGCCTCGCTATCAGCCTCTGGGCTAAGGGGGGGTTGGAAGGAGCTAAGAGCAGAAGCGGGCATGTCATCTCGTGGTGGTTCCACTTCGGCAACAGCGTCAATGGGCATCGGTGGTTCTACCGTAGGGAGTGTTTCCGCCTCATCAGGCATGGGTAGGGGGTTATCATCACGACTAGAGGCTAGTTTGCCTTGGCCACCTTTAAAATCACCCAACTGTCGCCAAATAAAGGCATCCAATGGCTCGTTAGGTGTGGGGGATGTCATCACAGAGGTACAGCTATCGTCTGAGGCAGTAAAGGCGTCTTCCTGCTCGCTTTGGTCTAAAGCGTCTTGGGCATGTTGTTTATGCACGGCCAAAGGGTCGGTTTTGCTGGTATCTAGGGGGATGACCAATTCGGCTTGGCCAGCCACATGCCCCCACAATACCAATTGCTGTTGCAGCGTCAGCAGTATGACGGAATCCCACGCAACGGCACCCAACGGGTGAGGTAACTGCTTACCCAAGGTGGGCTGGCTCCCCACCACCGCTACCAAACATCGGTAGCCCAGTTGTGCCAAGCGCGACAGCAAGGGTTGCCACTGGGGCAACAAGGCTGCATCAGGCAAGGGTAGCACCACCCACGCCGTACTGACATGAGAAAGGGGAACTAACGTGAGCTGTTGTAAGGCTTCAATCACCCAAGCTAGCCTATGCCGTGGCCATTGGCTTAGGCCTAAGCCCAACCGCCGTTGCTGGCCATTTTGCCAGGTTACCAAACTGAGAACGTCTTGTGGTTGGGTGGCCAGCAGGCCAGCTTCGTGCAGAGCCTTCAGCTCTCGTTTGAGCAGGGGATGCATGGGGTGGGCTGGTTGGCCAAGGGTCGCCATGCCCAACAACGGCCTCTCATCATGCGGGAGGCAACTGGCCAGTTGTACCAAGGCTTGTTGTTGTAGGGGTTCGGGCAGGGCTTGGCACACCAAACGCAAGAAGGCACTGGGGCCTAATAAGTCAATACTTAACGCCGCTGCTTGGGGCAAGTGCTGCCATTGCCAAGGGCTAGCAACCGTTGCTTGGGTAGGGTTCAGGGCTGATACGGCCGAAACGCTCGTCCCTCCCCGAAAGGTGGCGGGGTCAAGGCCTACCGTATCTAACAGCAGCACACTCGCCGTAGGGGGCAAACTCTCGGTAAAAGCCTTCAGCTGCTGGCGCAATTCGCTTTCAGTAGCCGTTACTAAAAGGGAGAGGCCACTAAGGCGTTCACAGTCTAGGGTCAGTTTGTCGGCCACAGGCCAAGGTAGGGGGTACGCCGTTTGCAGGCTACGTAACCAAGCTCCCCACGCCACGGGGCGAGCTTGGGTATACTGTAGGGTAAGGGTGCCTTGTAAGCAGGTGGCCTCCCACGCAATGACAGGCTCGCCGTTGTGGTGGGTGCGCTCTAGTTGGGTCAGCTGTACCAACGCCTCGTGTGGGGTAGCCCCTGATGAGAGCGAGAGGAGCTGCCCTAGGGTGAGATCGGTTTGGGCAGGGGCTAGCCCTTGGGCAAGGTTATGCCTGCTATGGGTAAGGGTAATGGTAAACGTAGGGGCAGAGGCTAGCACGATGTTAGGCACCCTTAAAGCAATGACACAACAAGACACCTGTTAGGCTACCACACTCTTAACACTTGGTGTAGTTACCTAGCGTGATAGCACTGCATTAGCTGGATAAAGAATGGAGAAGTCCCCCTAGTTAACCCCTTGGAAAACGAGGACAACCATGCTACATTAGAGTTAGTGACTACGGTTGCGTTAGTGTTGCTATTACTTACACTTAGTAATAGAACAACCGCACCCTGACTCCCCATCCAAACACAACGCTTGCCTATAAGGTTAACCCCACTATGTCAACACTCACCGCACCCTTACCCACCCTCACCAGCGATGACACCCCCACACGCCCACCCGACAACCCTTTAATGGCTAACCCCGTGGGGCATATTACCTCAGCTCTTGAGCGTTCGTTAGCCTTGATTGGCGACAAATACTCGCTACAAATTGTGCAACTATTGCTACAGTTTGGTAAGCAACGCTTTATTGAGCTTGAAGACCAAATCAACGGTATCTCTCCCCGTACGCTCTCGGCAAGGCTTAAACACCTTGAAGCGGCTGGCCTGCTCATTCGTCACCAGTTTGCCACTATCCCCCCTAAGGTAGAATACCGCCTAACAGAGCGTGGCAAATTGCTTGCCCCCGTGGTGCTAGAGTTGTGCGAATGGGCTAACGAGCATTACCCTTGTGCTACACCCGCAACCCCTAGGTAGCTTGGCTTTATAAAAAATGCTTTCTAACTAAAGTATTAAAGTCCTAAGCTACTTCCTTGCTTCAGCTCGGCCATGACGAAGCTCGCCGAAGGCGAGTTTGAGTCCCGAGCGGCAGGAGCGAGCCTTGCTATTGGGGGTAAGCAGTAGGGGGCAAAAGCCCCCTCTGTGGGGGAGCGCGAGGGGAGACCACCCCTCGCATCAGCCAACAACACCCTTCACCCTAGGCACGGCAAGCCGATACAAAACACTGAACCCGTAGTGTTTAGCACATTGGCTGAGAGGCATTTTGTAAAAAGACTTGTAATGCCTGCCACTGCTGCTGCGGCCAGCTATCTGCTTGGCTAAGCAGGCCTTGCACCTTGTTAGGGTGAATGCCTTTATGCCCCGCATAGGCGTACACCAAGTTAGCTCCCCATTGGTGTTGCTGCTGCAAGGGCTGCATAAAGGTGTGGATAAACGCCCATAACGTGGCCAGCTGTGGCCAAGCATTGTGTTGGTGAGCTAGCTCTTGTATCAAGAGTTCGGTGGCGGTGTTGCCAGGGCCACGCCCCATGCCTGCCACGGTGCTATCTGCCCAAGTGGCACCAGCCTCAAGGGCGGCAAGGGTGTTGGCAAGGGCTAAGCCCCTGTTATTATGGGCGTGTAGCCCCAGCGGTTTAGGCCATGCCTGCTTACAGGCCGTTATCAAGGCTCGGGTTTGTTGGGGGGATAAGGCTCCGCCAGAATCGGCCAAGGTAAGCACCCCCACGGGGTAGGGGCTGGCTTGTCTGGCCACGGCCTGCACTTGCGCTAGCGACAGTTGCCCCACATGCGCCAAGTTAAGTGCCACTTGGTAGCCCCTGTGGTGCAACCACGTAGCGGCGTGTAAGGTAGAGGTGACCTGATGCGCCTGACAGGTGAGCCTCACCCAAGTGAGTTTGGTAACCAAAGCGTGCGGAGCGGGGAAGAGCCGAGACAGGACGCTGACCAAATAGGGGTGGTGGGCATCGTCAATGGGGGGCAGGCCTTCGGGCAGTTGGCTCCATTCGTTGGCGTGTACCATAACGGCCAAGGCAGGCAGGGGTTGACCCGTTTTAGGTAGGGTGAGGCTTTTAATCCACTCATCAGTGGTGGTGGCGCACCCACCCGCCTGTGCAGGGGGGGAGAGGGTTCGCAAGCCCAATTCCACCACGCCAATGCAGCCCACACTCGCCATGGCGTGTAGGTAGGCTTCAACCAATGGCAGGCTAAATTGCCACTGGTTATGGTAGCCCCCGTCACGCAGGGTGCAATCAAGTAAGGTGGTTGGCGGCACGAGGCAAAAGGCTCCTCAAGTGAAAACTCACCCCACTATAGCAGAAAGAGTCCTTACCACCCCAACGGCTTTGCTGTAAGCTATCCTAGAGATTCCATCAACAACTTAATAACTGGCACGATGATGACACCTTCACCCGCCACCCACTACCTTGACTACGCTGCCACTTGCCCTCTTGACCCTGTGGCCGCCACGGCCATGCAACGCTGGCAAACCAACGATTTTGCCAATGCAGGAAGCCTACACCCCATGGGGCAACAGGCCAAGCAAGCCTTAGCAGCAGCGCATACCTTGCTATGCCAAAGCCTTGGGCTTGAGGCAGACAGCACAAGGGTCATTGGTACCAGCGGAGCCACCGAAGCCATCACCTCGCTGTTTTACGGGTTGTTTTTGCTGCCCACGGCACCCTATAGGGCTAGCGGGGCTACGTTACCCCATGTCATTACCTCGGCCATTGAGCATGACGCTGTGCTGCAACCCCTTACCTACCTGCAAGCCCACGGCTTCATTGAATTGACCGTGTTGCCCCTCCCCCCAGACGGCTACCTGCCCTTTTCGCATTTGCAGGCGGCGTGGCAATCTAACACGATGTTGCTCAGCTTAATGTGGGTAAACAACGAGACGGGGCATTGCCTTAACGTGGCCGAGCTGGCCGCATGGGCAAGGCAACAAGGCGCACTGGTGCATAGCGATATGGCGCAAGCCTTTGGCAAAACCCCCACGTGGCCAGAGGCGATAGCCCTGCAACAGCTTGATTACCTGACCCTAAGTGCGCATAAGTTTTACGGGCCTAAGGGCGTTGGTGCCTTGGTGTTGCCCAACCCAAGTTCGCCTGCCCCTGCCCCCTTACTGCTAGGCGGTGGGCAACAACAGGGGCAACGGGCGGGGACGCTCCCCGTGGCGTTGTGGGTGGGCATGGCCAAGGCCTTGCAACAAGCCCACCAGCATCATACCCAACGCTACGCCCATATCTTAGAGCTTCATCTGCAGTTACGCCACGGGTTAAACGAAGCCTTGGGCGACGCTATCACCTGGGTGTCACCCTGCCCTACTACGGGGCAGGGGTCGGCGGTGATTGCGGCGTGGTTGGCTCCGCCGTTAACGGGGGAGCAATGGGTGATGCGGCTGGGCTTGGCGGGGTGGTGTGTCTCTAGCGGGTCGGCCTGCCATAGCGGGAGGTTGAACCCTTCGCATGTGTTGTTGGGCTTGGGCTATACACCCGAGCAGGGACAGGGCTTGGTACGGGTGTCGCTTAGCCACCTGACCCCACCTGAGGCGATACCGTTGTTGGTAGCCTCGGTTAAATCGCTAGCCACTGTCGGCTAAAAAGGGAGCTTTTGGGTGAGAGCCAGCACCACGGCCTCGGTACGGTCAGCTACGCCCAACTTCATAAAGATGCTTTTAAGGTGCGTTTTCACCGTGTTGAGGCTCACGTGTAACTCGGCGGCAAGCATGGGGTTGTTGTAGCCTTGGCACAGGTAGCGCAACACGTCCATCTCTTTGGGGGTTAGCAGGTGCAGGCCAGAGGGCAGACCGTCTTCGTCGTGGCTTGGGGCAGGCGAGGGTTGTGTGGTGGGTTGCCCCGTTATGCCCATGGCTTGCACCAACAGGGGAGTGAGTTGGGGGTCAATCCAGCTAGCCCCTTGCGCCACTTGTTGTAACAAACTAGGCAACCACGCCAAGGGCGACTCCTTAAGGCAGTAGCCTTGCGCCCCTGCCAAAAAAGCGGCTTTAAATAAGCTCGCCTCGGCGTGCGAGGTGAGTAAACAGACTTTTGCCTCTGGCCATTGGTGTTTTATTAGCTTGGTCGCCTCAATGCCATCCACGTTGGGCATCCCAATATCCATGAGTACCACGGCAGGCAAGGGGTTACGGTTGAGCCACGCCAACGCCTCTCGGCCATCACTGGCTTGGCCTGCCACCTGCCACTGTGGCACGGCATCGGGCGGGTGCTGCTCTAGTTGCGTTACCACACCAAAGCGAAACAGGGCATCATCATCTACCACTAACACGGTGTTGGGGTTAGCGTCTGCGGCGGTCATGGGTGGCTCCTTGCTTGGCGGTGAGCAGTACTTGAGCAGTTTGTGGCCATGCCATCACTACGGCACTGCCTTGCCCTTCGGTGGTTTCTACCCAAAGCAGCCCACCGTGGGCTTGTAGCACGTGGTGGCAATAGTACAACCCTAGGCCGTGGTGTAAAGGCTCTCGTTGCCCTGCCCCTACCGAGGCGTAGCGGGTAAAGAGCTGCTCAAAGCTAGGGGCGGCAAAGCCCAGCCCTTCGTCTTCAATCACCATCAGTACGTAACCCCGTAAGTCGTGAGGGCGGGCGAGGCTTCGGCGTTGGTAGTTGCCCCAGTGCGCTACGGGTTGGGGTAAGGTGTCGGCAGAGCAAAGGGTAATGGTCAGCGTGCCGTAGCTTGGCGATAACCTGAGCGCATTGCCTAGCACGTTTTGTAGCACCCGCTTCACTTCGGCTTCGTCTACGTAGGCCGTCAACTCGTCGGTGGTGGGTGGGGCTTGCGGGGTGACTGTTACGGTAAGGTGTTTGGCTTGGGCAAGGCTGGCCAGTTGTGCCACTTCGGCTTGTACCAGTGGGTATAAGGGTGTGGGGTGGGTGTTGAGCTTCACCTCGGCTTGCTCATACCTCGCCACATCTAGCAGGCAGTTGACGAGGGTGAGGGTATCGGCACTGCTTTGTTGCAATAAGGCGAAGGCTTGCGCTTGTTGTGGGCTAACGGTGCCGTACGTCCCCTTGGCCAGTTGCGCTAGGGTTTGGCGTTGGGCAAGCAGGGGTACTTTAAGGTCGTGGGTCAGGGCGGTGACAAAATCATGCTGGCGGCCAAGCAGTTGCCCAAGCCGTAACCATAAAGCGTTGACACCGCTCACCAGTTGCTCCACTTCAACGATGACCCCTTGGGGCAGGGTGAGTAGCGGTTGGCCTAGCTTGGGTTGCACGTGGCTGATGAGCGTAATTTGCTTTAACTCGGCTATTAACTGATACACAGGGCGTACCACTTGCCTGCTCCCCCAAAATGCCAACGCCAACGAGCAAGCCAAGCCCATCAATAACACGCCATAGCTAGAAAACTTATAATGCGACAGTAGTGGGGTTAAAGGCGCATCAGCGGGTAAAGTGTTGGCAGAGGCAGGTGTAAGAGCTAGCCATAACTGGGGCAGAGGGTGCTTGCTGGTGATAAGTTGTGGCCAAGCTTGTGTGGGTTGGGGTGTGTTAACAGGGGGTTGCATTTGCCAATGCCACGTTAGCTTCTCGGCGGGGAGGCTAGCTACGGCCTGTTGCCACGGCAACCCCTCGGCGTGACTAGCCGAATGCCATACCAACCAAGGCTGTTGATCAACCTCCATCACCCAACAAAGGCTAAGGGCTTGGCTTGCAGGGGCTAAGGCGGCATGGTGCCACAGGGCTTGGTAGCTTGCCAGTGGCCAGTGGCTAGCTGTGGGGGGGGTGGCCACGTTGAGAGGTGTACTTACCAAGCCCACCAACCGTTGCGGTGCCAGTAGGCTAAGGTGTTGTATGGCACGACACACGTGCTGGCGTTGCGACTGGTGTTGGCTTTGTAATAAGGCTGTTTGGTAGGCTTGCGCTAGGCTAACAGCCTGCTTAAGGTGATAGGTGGCCACAATCCACTGGGTGCTTAGGGGGATGAGCAATACGGCCAACAACAGCCACAACAGCCGTACCGTCAGGGTGTCAAACGTCAATTTATAGGCCATGCCCAAGTTAAGGCGTTGCCTTAGCCACTGCCAACCTTGCTTTAAGTAAGTTAAGACGTAAAGCATCACCCCAAAGCCCCTTTGGCAACCACAAGATGAGCTTAGCTTACACTACCTTAATGGTTTGCAACACTTTAGGCAGGGCAAGTTGGCCTAAACATAGGGTAAACAATGGCTGAGGCGATTCAACGCTGGCCTCAGGGGGTGGGTCGCCCAGCTCCATCAGGCAGGGGGGGAGGCTGGTCAACCATCCCTCTGCTTGGGGGGTGCCAGCACAGGCTAAAGCGTGGCGGCGTAAGGCCTGCAAGGCCAACAGATGCCGATGCCCCTGCTGCCCCGCCAGCCAAGCCGCTTGTTGTTCTGCCGTGGCTTGGCTAAACGTGGCTAGCCCCACCAGCCCCTGTACAGGGGGGGCATTGGCTGCCAACAGGGCGGCCTCAATCTCGGTCAGGGCATCGGCATAGGGGCAGTCGGCTAAAAAATCCTCGACCACGGCGGGGGTATTATCGGCGGGGAGCGGGGGGCAGGTGGTGGGGTCAGCCTCGGTAGCATCCACCACTAAAAACACCTGCACGTTAGGGTGACGCTTGGCCAAAGCTTCGACTGTGGCCAGCAACAGGGCTTGGCAGGGCAAGGCCAACGTGGCCAATAGCACCACGGGTTGCTGGGCAGGTAAGGTTACCGTGGCGGGGCTAACAGCCTGTGCGCTGCTACTGTGTAAGCCTTGTGGCCATTGTAAAAGTAAGGGTGTGGGGGCGTGCATGGCGTGCAACCTCGGGCTAAGGGTGTGGGAATGATGCTGTTAGTTTAGTTTCTCTAGCCCCCCTAGTGCAAGCGGGGACAAAAGGCGTATACTAATCGTATAAGGTTCGGCTTTACCCCTCAGTATCACCCCAAGGTAAAGTTGGCAAGGTTGCTAGTCAGTTTAAAGGCTCCCACAACTATCATGACAGATGCACTGATTGAATTAAAAGTGATGGGCATTGCCCTAGACACCCGCACAGGTACGCCCATTGTGGTACTTAACGACACCGACGGCCGCCGTGCGCTGCCCATTTGGATTGGTACCGCCGAAGCCAGTGCCATCATCCGCCACCTTGAAGAGATACAGTCCTCTCGCCCTATGAGCCACGACTTAATGCTGAACCTACTCAAAGCCTCGGGCTATAAGCTTGATAGGGTTGAGATTCACGACTTAAACGCTGATACTTACTATGCCAACCTCCACTTGGTACCCGCCGAACCCAACACGGGTAAAGCAGGCAAAGGCCGTACCAGTAAAGCGGCTCCGCCTGCTGAGGGTGTAGAAGAGCCGACCCCTACCGAGACCACCCCCGTGGGCAAAACAACGGCAGACTGCATTATTGTCGATGCTCGCCCTAGCGATGCCATTGCCCTAGCCCTAAGGTGCGAAGCCCCCATTTTTGCCACGCCTGTGGTGATGGCCGAAGGTACCATTTCGACCGACCATGACCGTGACGAACGAGAAGCCGAGGCCTTTAAGGATTTTGTCTCTAACCTTAAAGCCAGTGACTTTAAGTTTGACAAAGATATCGAATCAGACCAGTAAGGTTCATTTGCCCTAAAAAATTATGATTAAACTTGTTAAGTCATCTTGACCACAGTATAATAGCGTATGAAGAAAAAACTTGCTTTAGTTATTCATTCTTTGGGTGCGCTTAGAGAACCTTCGGGTGTTAAGGGTGGTGCTAACCACGTAACAAAACACCTGTTAGATGCCTTGCTGGAACGGCAAGATATTGATCTATTGCTCATCTCAAGCATGGTCGATAACTTTCAGTATAAAAACCTTCAAGCCCTTGAATGCTTTGAAGGCTCCATTTATGCGGATGAAGACAAGGTATGGCCACAACTGCTTGCCATTATGGATCGCTACCCTGAGTACGAGTTTTTATTTTCGGACATTATGTCGCCTGTTGGGCATTTGTTGTTGCACTGTCAATCAGTACCACACCGTATAAGTCGTTTACCCCAATGGCTTAAAGTTATTAAAGGCGACAAGGCTCAGGCTAAGCTCTACCGCCAACAGCAAGACTTGCAAAACAAAAACCGACGCTTCCTCATGGTCTCCAAGCAATTAGAGCAAGATTATATCACCCACTTTAAGTTGCCTGAGGCGCACTGCCAAGTGGCCTACCCTGGGGTGACGACTCAAAACCACAGCCAGCCCAACCCTTTAACCCCCGTACCCGTTATAGGTATGGTGGGTAGCCGCTCTGTAAATAAAGGGTGTTGGCTATTGTTATTAGCGTTATGGGGGCTGATACTATGCCAACAACCCTTTAAGCTTGTCCTCATTCACCCTAACTTGGCTAAAGATCTTTTAAGTCGTTGCCTACTAGCTCCCATACGATGGTTTCGCTCGGTGACAGTCTTGCCCTTCCAAATCAATTTAGAGCCGTTTTATGAGCAGTTACATGTGTTTGTCCTTCCTTCAAACAACGAAGGCTTTGGCTTGGTGACGCTGGAAGCTATGGCTAAAGGGGCAATTCCCATTGTGGCTTCTACGGCAGGTTCGGCAGAACTGATTGAACACGGGCATAACGGCTTTGTGTTTCAGCGAGAGAAACGCCCCGTGCTGGCCTTGTTTAACTGTCTGCGTGCTGTATGTCAACTGCCTGAACCAGCGTTTAGCCACGTGCAGAACAATGCTTTAGCTACCGCCCAACAAGCCACTTGGCAAGGCTTTGCGGCAACCGTGGTTGACCATGTGTTTGCCGAAGCACCCGAACACACTGACGGGCTTAAAGCATCGGCTTGATAAACGCTTAGGGCGTGCGTGCAAGCGTTAAACTGACTTTAATCGGCTAGCAATAAAAGCAGAATACACTTGCCACCACGGGCGTTGCATTATTTTGGCTTTGTTAGCTTTGATAGTGCTTAAATCAGCATAAGGGCGATGGTGGTTGCAATGGAGGTAACGCAAGGCCACTTGATGCCGTTGCCCCCACACGCCACTGGCCAAAAGCCTTAGGCCAATATCTCTATCTTCATACCCATAGCCCTCAAGGGTGGTGTTAAAGCCACCTACGGCCTTAAAATCTGATCGCCAGCAACTGGTGTTACACCCTTTAAACTGGTTGGGCCCCATAATAACGGCATCTATCACGCCAGCGCAGGCTACCACCCACGGATGAAATCGCCATAGCCCATGGAGGCCAGGCGTGTGGTGTTGCAACCACGCCCATGTAAACACCTCAGCGTTTTGTAAGTGTGCGGGGGTTATTATGTTATGCACGTGCGGGGGTAGGTTGATTTGGCTCCCGCCCGAGATGTAACAACCTGCTTTGGCTAAGCGCACGTGGGTGGCCACAAACTCAGGCGGTACAAGGCAATCGCCATCCAAAAAAATAAGGTAGTCGCCCGTGCTGGCGGCTACAGCTTGGTTGGTAATGGCGGCTTTTCTAAAGCCTTCGTCGGGGTGCCATACGTGGTGCAGGGCAAGTTGGGGGTGATTGGCTTTGAATTGCTCCACAAACGCCCGTGTCTCGTCAGTGGAGCCGTCGTCGGCTAGCCACACCTCAAAAGCAGGGTAGGTTTGTTGGCATAGGCATAACAGCGTTTTATGCAACGCTTCAATAGCATTGTACGTGCTAACAATGACGGCTACTTTAAGCAATGCCAACTCACCTTACATGTACTTAAGCAAAGCAGGCACCCAGTATTCGGCTTGCCATGCCATGGGTTGGTTAAGGTCAGCTTCGGGTAGGGTTTGGGCAACGGCGCGCCCCGCTTGGGTTATTTCGGCCACATCGTACCCTAACGACAGTAGAAGGCTTTGGGCATCTTGCCAAGCTTCGGTGTGTTGCCATTGTGCCACGGCTTGCGCTTGGGGGGTATTGCCCATGGCAGGAGCCAGCTCGGGCAGGGTGGCCATGGCCTCTTGCTGCCAACGGGTGAGCTTGGTGTGAAGCTCAAGCACCAGTTTTTGGGCGAGTTTAGAGCCGACACCCTTGGCTGCCGTGAGGGGTTTGTGGTTTTCGGCCACGATGGCACTCACCAGCTCGGCCACGCTGAGGGCTTCGAGCAGGGCAAGGGCGTGTTTGGCGCCCACCCCGTTGGCGGTCAGGAGCAGGGCGAACACGTCTCGTTGCGCCCGTTGGGTGAAGCCGAGGAGTTGCCATGCTTCGGGTTTGATGAGGAGGTGGGTGTGTAGGGTGACTTCTGACCCGACGGGGGGCAGGGTGGCGAGGGTGCTGTGTAGCACCTCAAGGGCGAGGGTGGCAAACCCGCAACTGAGTTGCACGCTGGCTCTGTCGTTAGCGGGCGAAGGGGCTAGTTTGGCAACCAGCGTGCCAGTGAGGGCGGCTAGGGGCATGAGGGGTACATCATAACAAAAGCGTTGCAACCATTAACAGGGCGAGTAACCGTAAAAATCCTTTTAAAAACTAACAGAAATGACACCAAGGGGCAAGCAAAGTACACGCACCCTAGCCTTGCCAGGGCAACGTAACGCCCCAAAGTCTATGAGAAATGCTTGCTTTACTTTTGTGCTTGCTATAGAGTGTATACCACTGGACGGTAGGCTATTTAACCACAGCCTTACCTTAGCGACGTGATTGATGGTCTGATTCGTGTCATTCCCCAAGTGAGACTCCCCCAAAAGCTTACTTTTTTGACACACCATGGTTAGTTGCTTCTGCAGCCTACGGGTTTAGCCCGCTAAGGTTGAGAAGCCAAGCCCCTAGGTAGCGATAAGGCCAACATGACTGACGTGTTGCACTTGTTGCTGAAGCCTGTACTCGCCTAACGGCGTGTGTTGGTTTGGCTTGTTTATCCCTAACCTTTGAGACACCCTTTTATGACCATGACACAACCTGACCTTGATATGACACCCGAAACCGCCCCAGCCCTGACCTTTGAAGCCCTTAACCTAACGGCTCCCCTATTAAGTGCCGTAGAGGCCATGGGCTACACCACCCCCTCCGCCATTCAAGCCGCTGCCATCCCCCTATTGCTTGAAGGTAACGACTTGGTAGGCCAAGCCCAAACAGGTAGTGGTAAAACCGCCGCTTTCGCCATCCCTTTGATTGAACGCCTTGAGCCTAACACCCGCCACGTACAAGCCCTTATTTTATGCCCCACCCGCGAGCTAGTGCTACAAGTGGCCGACCAAGTGAAACAGCTCATGGCATTTTGCCGTGGCTATAGCGTCGTCAGCGTGTATGGTGGTGAAGATATCCGTCGCCAACTGCAACAGCTTAAAAACGCCCCCTCAGTGGTGGTGGGTACACCTGGCCGTACCATGGATTTGATGGATCGTGGCGCATTGAACCTAAGCGAAGTACGCACCGTGGTGCTAGACGAAGCCGACGAAATGCTGGACATGGGCTTTAGAGATGACATGGAAACCATCCTCTCCGAAATCCCTGCCGAAGACCGCCAAACCGTGTTGTTCTCGGCGACGATGGAACGTAGCATCCTTCAACTGGCCAAAACCTACCAAAAAAAGCCTGTTGTGTTAGATGTGACCTCTAAAATGAGCAGCAAGCCCAACATTGAACACTTCTACTGTGTCGTCAACGATGCCTACAAGGCCGAAGCCGCCTTTAGGTTGTTAGAAAACGATGCTACCCAGTGTGGCGTGGTGTTTTGTAACACCAAAGCCCGAGTAGAAGAAGTGGTTGGCCACTTGCGTGACAAACACGTGCGTGCCGATGCCCTACACGGCGACTTGAACCAAAACCAACGCACCCGCATTATGGCCGCCTTCCGTTCGGGCTATGTGCAGGTGTTGGTAGCTACCGACGTGGCTGGCCGTGGTATGGACGTGGACAACCTCGATGTGGTTATCAACTACGATCTGCCCCGTGACAACGAAGACTACGTTCACCGTGTAGGCCGTACAGGCCGTGCAGGTAAAAGTGGTAAAGCTTACACGCTGGTTAGCCCACGCCAAGCCTTTATTGTTAAAAAAATTGGCCGTACCTACGACCTTGATGTGCGCCCCTTCGCTATACCTACCGCTGAAGCCCTTGAAGCCAACCGCATTAAACGCTTGATGGAACAAGTGGCCGAACGCCTCCAGCCAGATCGTTCAGCAGCGTTGTCGTTGTACTTAGCCCAGTTGCAACCCTTGGTAGAGCATGGTGTGGATACCCTCGCCGTGGCTGCTGCCCTACTGGCCGAATTGAACGATAGCCGCAAGGTAGATGTTGATGCCTCGCTTGACCGTTACTTGCAAGATAACGAGCAGAACGACCAACGCTACCGCACAGGTGGTGGCGGTGCTGGCCGTAGCGAAGGTGGCGGTGGCTACCGCAAGCCTTACGGCGGTGGTGGCGGAGGCTCTTATGCCCCCCGTGGCGAAAGCCGTTATGACGGTGGCGGTAGCTACGGTGGCAAACGCTCCTCCTCGTCCTCATCGTATGGCGGTGGCAAATCGTCGTCGGGCGGTAAGTCCTTCGGTGGCGGTAAATCCTCCTTTGGTGGCAAACCCCGCTTTGATAAGCCTAAGTTTGACTAGTTAAACCTTCCCACCCTCTCCCTTTGGGAGAGGGCAGGGTGAGGGTCACCCTTGTTTTACGGGGTTTTAAGACCCTCACCCGCTACTGTCGTAGCGGCCTCTCCCGAGGGGAGAGGCGATGATGCGCTTTTGGTTTTTTTACCTTAGCCCTGCCCTACGAAGCCTCAGGCTTGCCAAATGCGATGGCTCCTGTTAGTTTAGTGATTAGTACACCCTGCCTTTTTATGTGCTGTTTTGTGGCTTTTACCCTATAAGGATGCCTGTTTTGACGTTGTATTACGACGATGATGCCGTATGGGAAGCTCCGCCCACCGACGCTCCACAGCCCGAACCACGACAACGGGGGAGTTTTGCACAGCGCAAACGCTCACGTAAAACAGGCAACGCTGTACCACCCCAGCAAACCTTGGCACAACCTCAGCCTAAGCAAGTTAAAGCAGGGAGTTTACCTTGGTTGTTGGCACAGCTATTCGGTAAAAAGCAGCCTGCTCGTTCTCAACGCAAGGGGCAGACTGTCACCCAAGAAGCCTTGTGGCAAACACCGCCTCAGCCCAAACGTCGCTCGGGTGCAAAAGGGGCTACCGTACCTGTGGGGCAGCCCGTGCAACGCTACCAAGCACGACGGCAACATTACCAAAAAGAACGCTTACTAACGGCTTTGGCAAGGCTGCTACGCCTAGGTGTGGTGATTGCTGCCCCGTTTGCGGTGATGACGGTGCTGCAAGCCAATTTTTGGTCTTGGCACACCAACGAATTGCACGTGCACGGCGATGCCGATAACCTTAAAGCGGGCGTGATTGAACACCTCATGCAACCCTACGAAGGCCAGTCCCTCTTGGCTATTAACCCCCAGCGGGTCGAAGATGCCATGAGGCAAGCCGTCCCCCTGTTGGCGCATGTACAGGTGCGGCGGCACTGGCTACCCGCCAGCGTACAGGTGTTTGTTACTGAACATAAACCATGGCTGGCCTTTTATGCTAAGACGAATGAAGGCACCATTGATGCCCAACCTTTTGCTGTGGCGACGCAACAAAAAACCATCGTCCCCCTACAGGCCGAGGTGTTAGACGTACCCCACTTATTGGCCAGCTACCCCACCGTACCCCTGTTTGTGTACCCCGCCACGTTAGACAATTTAACCCGCAACCCCGAAACGCTTGCCCTGTGGTTACAACGGCTAGACACGTTGACCCAACGCTACAAAAACTTGGATAAACTTACCCTAACGGGGTTGAGCTTAAAAGACAGCTTAACGGAAGGCCTAAGTATTGTGGCTCATTTTGAGGGGCTGGACGTGTTGATAGGCCCGATGGATGACACCAGCTTGGCACGAGCGTCACGTTTAAATGCCCTGTTGCCCACCTTGCTAGAGCAATGGCCTAATGTGGACAGGGTAGACTTGCGCTGGGAAAAAACCACGGCTTTGCGTCGTCGCCCTGACAGTAAGGCTTAGGGCTTGTCATCAATTGGCTGCAATCCGCGTCTTCTGTGTCAAAAAGAGCCGTTTTTTCGTTATGTACGTTTGTGTACACGCCTCAAAAGCCGTTCTTTTTTCCTTGAAGCCATCGTATTTCGCCTAATTGATGCCAAGCCCTATTGACAATCTATACTCACCTTAGGTATACGTAAAGAGTAACTATTGCTTTGAGATGCCCTCGTGTATACTAAAGCAGACCCCTTACCCTAAGTTAAGGTCATCTGTACCACTGCTCTCTCGTTACAGAGCCTGTTACCCAAGTTACTTGTTATGATACTGGTTTGTTTGTGTTTGGAGGCTGATGTATGCCTTTTGTGATTACTGAACCCTGTGTTGGCGTTAAAGATAAAGCCTGCGTAGGCGTTTGCCCTGTTGATTGTATTTACGAATTTGACGGCGAACCCATGCTTTACATTCACCCAGATGAATGTATTGAATGTG
>JBIKUS010000038.1:0-17501 GCA_044347425.1 Vampirovibrionales bacterium
CTAATTAGGGCAAAGAGCTGTTCTTGTTGTTCTAGCGTGGGAGTGGGCAGGCCAGCAGGGGGTTGTATGCCCAACACGCTGGGGACATTTTGAAACTCCGCGAAGCTTAAACCAGTTGCACCATCGGTATTGGCGGTAGTGAGCAAAGTAGTTGGGTTAGGCAGTTGACCCAACTGCCCCAACGCACGAGCATTTTGTGTGCCTAGCCTAGGGGTGTTAAAGCCAGCATTAAAAAAAGAGGTGTTACCACCTAAAAACGGGAACGGCATAGATACATGACCTCCAACAAATAAAGGATAAACATAGCGATTAAGAAGTAATGTCTTGAAAATTGTTGACTCCTTTAGTATAATAGTCATATATATTAAATATCAATCTATGTTAAGATATATATTATTTACGCTTAGCGTGTGCTTACTTATTATCAGCTCTTACTCAGTAACCTATTTGCCTTACCTACCTTTAAAAGCGAGATGATTATGGGACGAAAACCTAAACTTAATAACCGCCGAGAACTTATTTTAGAAGCTGCGGAGCGTCTATTTACCCAATTGGGTCTTGCCCGTACCACCATGGACGATATCGCTAAAGAAGCTCAATTGGGCAAGGGGACACTGTACTTAGAGTTCCCCACCAAGGAGGCAATTATGGAGGCCACGGTAGAGGCTTTTCACCAAAAACTGCACGACCGCTTGCTGCACGAAGCACAAGCCACTACCGACACAACCAAGTTAGTGGTGCTACAAACCACGGTACTGCGCCTCATTTTGGCGATGAAGGAGTATGCCAGCGGGCATTTTAGGGGCGAGGACATGATTCGTCCGCCCATGGGCAGGCCCAACCCCGAGTTTTTAGCAGGGCTTCAGCAACGAGAAGTGAACCTGCTCACCAGCCTTATCATCGAAGCTCAGCAGCATAACGAGCTACCCGCCAGCGTTAACTGTGCAGAGCAGGCTAAACTGTTGCGCTTAAGCTTGTCGGGTGTGTTTCCCCCTTTTTGTTTTTTAAAACCCGTCTTTTTGCTAGAGTTAGAAACCAAGCAGTTGCTAACACTTTTCATCAAGTCGCACGCCTAACTTAGGGCAAGGCCTTAGGGTTTGGTAACTTTGTTAAGACGAGAAGAAACAAACACCTTGCCTCCAACGTCCATCAAGGTAGCCCCGCCCCTCTACCACGCCAAGGAGCCTCCTCCGTGAAGCACCACCCTAACCGCCTATCGTGTTTTAGTTTTGCGGTACTGGTTGGGCTTGCTTTACTGCCTACCCTTAGCCTAGCAGACCCACCCAGTAACTTAACCTTACCCTCCTTCAGTAGTGCGAGGCCAAGCAACGCCCCAAGTGTGGCTCCTTCGCCCGTTGCGAGCGAGATTTTGCTCCTGTTTGATGCCAGTGGCTCCATGAACGAACCCGCTGGCCGAGACGCTGACGAGGCCGTCACAGGCCCCCCGCTCACCAAACTACAGGCGGGTAAACGAGCCATACAACAGTGGTTGGTCACCCTGCCGCCTGATACTCGCGTGGGCTTGCGGGTCTACGGCAATGCTCACGGCTCTAACGCTCTAACCCCCTGCCGAGCCAGCCGTTTGGTGGTACCCATTGCACCTGCCAACATCTCGAGATTGGGGCAAGCCATTAACCAAGTGCAGGCGGCGGGGCCTACGCCCATTAGCTATAGCCTTGAGCAAGCCGCCAATTTTGATTTTAGCCCAGGCAACCACAAAAAAACCTTGCTGTTAGTGACAGATGGCCTTGAAACCTGCGACGTTGACCCCTGTAGCATCGTGCTTGATTTGGCCAAACGTCACCCTAACTTACGTATTAACGTGATTGCCTTTGGCAATTTTGACGCTAACGCCATGCAACAATTGGGTTGCTTGGCTAAAAGTACCTTTGGGCAAGTGTCGCAAGCCAAGACGGCGGCACAGTTGCTTAACCAGTTGCAGCAAGGCACAGCAGCTTCGTTACAGGTGCAGGGGCAAGTGTTACTGCCGTCCTCCAATGCTCCCGTAGTGCCAACGCCTCGCCCCTACCAGCCCACGATGCCTGCTAAGCCCAGTAGTCTTAAACCCATCGACTTTAAACGCTTATAAGAGCCTCCCTCCCTCTCGCCATGGGGAGAGGGCAGCTGTGTAAGCAGCGGGTGAAGGGTAATAACCATCTAAATGCCATTCTAAGTTTGTAACACACTGGCACAAGTGCGCTACAAATCGTTTTAATGCCCATGTGAGCGCAAACACAGCCCTCACCGAGAGACATTGTAGCGATTATTAGGATTGGACAGAGCAGACACACCATGAGCATGGGCATCCCCTCAGCATCGCCTTACCCTGCCTACAGCAGTGCAACGGCCTATAGCAACCCCGTGCAGCAACAAGGTGGTGTCGCACAACCCCAAGCCATGGCCCTACCCGCCCCCTCGCCCTATACCGATTTTGCTACCAGCCCCAGTACCGATATGGGTAGCGGCACCACCACAGACTACCTGATGGCGGCATTGACCGAAGCTAACGACATTGCCACCAACGCCAGCCAACAGTTTACCAACGAGATTTTACCCGAAGGCCGTGCTTGGCAAGCCCAGCAAGACCAACTAAAGCAGCAAGCCGTGGGCTTACCCACTGACCAAGCGCAAGCCCAAACCACACCCGCCACAGCACCCAGTGCAGCGGCCAACCCTTTTGCAACCGCCACCCCACCCCAGAGAGATGAGAGCATGAACGGATATTTATATTATGGCCAAGCGGGCATGATGCCCCAAACGGCCATGCCTTATGCCCAGCAACCCTACGGCACAGCTTACAACCAGCCTAACTTGGCTGGTACAGGCCAAGGTATTACCCCAACAGACCTTAACGCCTTGAACGACTTATACCAAAAGCAAGGGCTGTCTCCAAAGCAAAGCCTGCAACAGATCGAAGCTCAGCTTCAGTCTGGCCAACCCCTTGCCCCGCAAGCCGTTAACAACAATGGTAACATCCCCTTTCGCTTTGGCTTAGCCTCGGCTGGCTACTTTGCCAAGGGAGCCGTGGTTGACCCCGTGGTCAACACCGCTAAACTAGCTATGAATAACCCCCTAGGCTTTGTGCTAGGTGCGGGTGCCATTGGTGCCTTAGCCGTCAGCTCGGCGGGTGTATTTTTAGCCCCTGCCTTGGCAGTAGGCTCGGCTGCACTAGGTGGCATCTTGGCCGCTCGCTTTATAGCACGGCAGGTTACCGCCCAAAACGGAGCCGAACGTGCTAAAGCCTTTGAAGACCTCGGCGGAGCCGCCACCTCGGTGCTGGGTGCTGCATGGGGTGCGCCTAAAGCTTATGGTGCCTTGGCAAAAGCAGTAGATGGGTTAGAGGATGCTAGCAACATTGGCAAGCTGGCTAACATGAAAACAGCCCAAGAGTTTTCAGGTCTACCTCGTTTAGAAAAGATAAAAACTTTTTGGGATGTCACCCCCGACGCTACACGCCATGCTACTAAACTCGCTTTTACCAAAGACACTTGGACAAACCACACATGGACTCAAGCTGCTAAACAGTTTTTTAGCTCCAAAGGTGCCGCCGCCGCTCAGACTGCTGATGGTGTAGCCGATGCGGGTGCAGCAGCAAAAGCCGCCGATACTGGAGTTGATGCTACTGCAGCAGCAAAACCAGTGGTGGCTCAAGCTGATGACACCGCTGCCGCAGCACAAGCCACACAAGGTGCCGAAACAGCCCCAGCCGCCGCCACTACTGATGAGTTGTTAGCACCGCAGCCGTTGCAGAATGACCCAAAAAACGATTTTTCTTCTTTTAGTTTTCCCCTCGCTATCTCCCCCTAACTCGTGGCTGGCCACACCCTAGTAGTATTTAAACGGCCAGCCCTTTTAATTTTAGTTCCTTAGTCTCCTTTATCGTTATCCTATCCTACACAACACACACGCCGCCAAAGGGTTCGCCCCTTGGTGGCTTTCTTTTTTGAGAGGAAGTATCGCGTAGGGCTAAAGGTTATCCCAAAGTTGCCGATATAGCCTAATAAAGAGTTTTTGATACAGACTGCAGCTACTAGGAGCCTAGACTCGCAGCGACAGGAGTTTAGGCAACACTAAATGACTGAGCGAGAATCGTAGCGACAACGTAGATGCACTGTAGCAGGAACTATTTATTTGGCTATCCCCTTTTACCCGCCACCTTACAGGAGATGTACCCACCATGACCGTTCAACCCTTATCACCCCAAGCCCCACCAGCAGCCGAAGCCCCCAAAGCCCCTACCGTCGGCTGGACGAGGGAAGAGTTTGACCTGCTCGCCGTAAGGGTAGCCAACGAGCCTGCCCGTGTGGAAGCCGCCGTGGCCTTATTTACCGCTAAGCTCATTAACTTTACCATGCTTAAAGATATGCTTGATATTAGATAAACCAGCACACTATTGGCATAACAAACACCAACTGCGTTTGCTTGATTTTTACGTCAGTTTTTAGTTTTGAAAAGCGTCAAAATATGGTGCGTCCTCTGAGATTCGAACTCAGGACCTTACCCTTAAAAGGGGTCTGCTCTACCGCTGAGCTAAGGACGCTTAACAAGATGCCCTTAAAGTAACGTGAGCATAGGCTGTCGTCAAGCCTGCCCTCGCTTATTCTCTGGCCAACCCTATAAAAAATTCCCCCTCGTCCTCAACAGGCCAAGGGGGAATCGTTAGTATAAAAACCTAGTCGTTAGGTTCAGTAGGGTCGGCGGCAGGGGGTGCTACCACAGCAGGGGCAGCCAGTTTTTCAGGGGCTTTAACAGCTAACACGCTGGTTTTAACCAAAGCGTTGGTGGCTGTTAGCAAATCAACAGCAGCGGTTTTATAGGCCGTATCATCCACAAATAGCTCGTACTGGCGCACACGGTTGACGTTAGGCGCAGGTGCGCCCATCACCCGTAAAGCCCCGCTGAGTACTTGTGCGCCGTAGTTTTCGCCTTTAAAACGGCCTTCGCCAATGCTTTGGTTGCTGGCAATGTTTTTCTGCACGGTGTAGCGCACATAATTGCCCCCTGTGGCTGCTTTGTTCAGCATAGGGTTTTTATCCAACACGGTTTTGTAAAACGTCACGTTGGAGCCTGGCATAACGGACAACACAAAGGTATTGTCTTGCTCGCCTTTTTTAACTAGGCCAAAATCGCCCGTACCTGTCAGCTTTTCAGTATCCAAGTAGTAAAAGGCGGAGACTAAATTGGCTTCGGCCTCCACGGCAGCGTTGGCCAAGCCTTTGTAGTTTTTCAAGTCGTTAAACATGGTTAGGGGGTTGTTGGGGTTGGTAATTTTAAACACGGGGAAGTCACCTTCGGGCGCAACCACGTAAAAGATGTTGGCATTCTCTTTGTCTCGGCGTACGTTGCCCACGCCCATGCTTTCGCCCGTAGCACGTTGTAGCAGCTCTTGGTAGGCAGGGGTTTGCACCAGTTTGCTACGGTCTATCACGTTAAAACCAGCGGCTTTAAGTTCTTCAACAAACTGCTCGTAGGCGGCTTCGGTAATGGCTTGCATCAGCTCGGGGGTTAAATCGTAAATGGTGGTTTTGGTGGTAGAAGGTTGCCAGTTGCCGTTTTTAACGCCTTGAATCACGCCACCTTTGGTTTGCCTGTCCCTAATGTATTCTTGAAACAGCACTTGGAAGCTACCAATCACCACGTCATTCATTTCGGCCACAGAGGGCTTAGGGCCAAAGGAATCACCCTTCATCACTTCGGTTTTAATAAAGGTTTTGGTGTGATCGGCAGGGGCGGCTTTAATCATAGCCGTATCAGAGGTACGAATACGTTGCCTGCCAGCCTGTGCCACTAAGGGCGAGGTAACGGCCATACCTGTAGCCAACAGGGCGAGTAGCATCACACTGGTCATCAGTCTAAACAACATAAGGTGGGGTCTCCAAAACAGAGGTGAATATACGGTAGTGCCTAAAACAAGCACTTTAAGCACCTTACTTTAGCAAGCTATGCCAGTTTGGGCTAGCCCTTAAGCGATGCTTTGCGTATACTGTGGCCTATGTTAACGGAGACTCCATCCCCCCAACGCCCCAAGCTGGGCCTTATAGCAGGTGAAGGTCACCTCCCCGTAGAAGTTGCCTACGGTGCCACCCAACAAGGGTTTGATGTTGTAGCCTTTACCCTGCACCACAACAACGTAGGCGCACTTAAACAGCACTGCCAAGCCACTTACCCCATTAGGCCTGGGCTAATGCAACAAAACCTTGCCTTGTGGGCTAAACACGGCTGCCAAACCTTAGTTTTTGCTGGCAAAGTTAATAAGTGGATTCTTTTTACCAACCTGCAAATGGATGCTACTTGCCTAACGTGGATGAAAGAAGCCGCCCTTAAAACCGACGACGGCCTGATGCACACCCTCATCGCTCGGTTTGAAGAGCATGGCCACACCATTTTGCCCCAAACCCAATTTTTAACCCATTTATTTGAGCCTAAGGGCGTTCTCACCTTTAGGCACCCCACCCAGCGCGAATGGGACGATATGGCCTTTGGCTACCATTTAGCCAAAACCATGGGTGCGTTAGACGTTGGCCAAACCGTGGTGGTGGCCGACACCATGCCCATTGCCATTGAAGCCATTGAAGGCACCGACGCTTGCCTCAAACGGGCGGGGCAACTCACCCGCAAACGGGGAGGCGTGGTGGTGAAAGTGGCCAAACCCAACCAAGACAATCGCTTTGACGTACCCACTGTGGGCGTGCGTACCTTGGCCACCCTTAAAGCCAGTGGGCTTACGGTGTTAGCCGTAGAAGCTGAGCAAACGCTACTGCTAGACAAGCCCGCTATGCTACACTATGCCAACAGGCACGGCTTGTGCGTCGTGTCTTACCAAGCAGGAGCCATGGGTTTACCCCCAGTTTCCCGCCCAAATGAGCGCACACCCCTTGGGTGTTGACACCCTTCAATGTGAGATGATTGAATGACTTTTTTTCGTAGTAAGTGGCTCAAATGGGTGCGTCTCCCCCTCGAGCGTGAGGCCAACAACGCCACACGCAACGCCCTCCCCCTTGACCTTGAAGCCGCTTTTAACGCCGACACCCCCCCCTCTGCTGACCCGTTACGGCTGTTTGTCGTCGCTGGCGATGCCTCGGGCGACACACACGCCGCCCACGTGGTGCAAGCCCTACGTCGCCTACACCCCAACCTCACCGTTGAAGCCGTCGGGGGCGATGCGCTGGCTGCTGCTGGTGCCAAACTGTTGGCCTCGCCCACGTTTACGGGGCAAGTAGGGCTTTGGGGGCCATTGCGTACCCTACCCCACCATATAGGGCTGGCGTGGCACATTAAGCAACACCTTAAAGGCTACCAGCCCCACGGCGTATTGCTGGTGGATTACGGCGGGTTTAACTTGCGCTTGGCTGCCATGCTTAACCAGCGAGTATTTTACTTCATCCCCCCGCAAGTGTGGGCCAGCCGAGAAAAACGCATCCTCACCCTTAAAAACGACGTTGAACACGTCTTTGGCATCCTCCCCTTTGAGGCACCTTTGTACGAGCGTTACAACGTACCCTACACCTACGTCGGGCATCCGCTCATCCACCAGCTACCCCCCAAGGCTAACAGAGAGACCCTCTGCCAACAGCTCAAGCTTGACCCCACCCAGCCCATTGGCCTCCTATTGCCAGGCTCCCGCAGTATGGAGGTGGACTACCTGCTTGACCCCCTTCTCCAAGCTGCCAAACGAGTCACCGTGTACCACGCCGACCGCACAGGCCAACAACTGCAATGGGTACTGGCCAAGGCGGATACCTTTGTACCGCCCTCGCCCAAGGCGGCCAAGTTTAGCTCCCAACTGGCCGATGCCTGTGCCTTGGCGGGGCTAGACAAGCGTAACCTTCGGGTTATCAGTGGGCAAACTCACGCCCTGCTCTCTGTGGCTGATGTGGCCATGGGTGCCAGCGGCACCGTCACGCTAGAGGCCGCCTTGTATGGTACGCCCATGGTGGTGGCTTATAAGGCTCACCCGATAGTAGCGGCCATTGCAAGGCGAGTCATACAAGTACCATTTTTGGCTTTGCCCAACCTGCTGCACCAAGGTGATTACCCCATCTTCCCCGAGTTTTTGCAGGATGCCGTAGACCCCGAGGCCATGGCCGAGGCAGTGCTGGCCTTTGTCGATAAAACATCAGTAGCCAGCGTAAGGGCGCACGGGGCAATGAAGAGCTTTACTCCCCTGCTCGATCAAGGCGATGCTGCCACCAACGTAGCCAAAGGGCTACTGGCCTTATTGGCGCATTAGTGGTGCCTAACCTACTGGCTACTTAATGTAATGGAGGCTAGGTTGGCGTTGGCACCGCCTGTGTTTGAGGTAACCACCAACTTAATAACGGCCACGCCACTTTCAAGCGTGGGGGTCACGTTATAGGTTTTGGTCACCACTCGGCCAAGAGTACCACCCGTATCGTCGGCCAAGTCAAAGGTTTCAAGCGTAGAGCCGTTGGCGGCCACTGTGTAACTATGGGTTGCCCCTAACGTATCCACAAACCCTAACGCTATTTGATAGTTAGCACCCTCAGTGGCTAAAAACGTATAAGCCAAGCTACCACTTTGGCTATGCCCCGTGGTTAAAGGCGTAGCGTTGGGCAAGGTTTGCGTTAGGGTGTACGTGGCATTGGTCATACCTGTGGTGGTCACACCACTACGCCTACTACCCGCTGTTAAGCTGTAGGTGGGGGTGTTGGCAGGCCATGGCTCCCATAAATTGCCTTGGCCATCTCGCCATTGGGCGGTAGCCCCTAGGTTGTAGCGCAACGTGGCGGGGCGCATATCCTTACGTAGCCGCCTGTAAGGCGTGGTGTCGGTAGCCGTACGGTACAAAAACAGGTTAAGCTGCTTAATATCTGCCGTCGTCGCATCAGAGCTAACGGAGCGGGTGTAATATGCCTGTTGACCACTTGGCAAGTTATATGCTGTTTTGGTGCCCACATCATAAGCTGTTTCAACCGTGGTGCGGTAGGGGTTGACTTCCGCCATCAGCATTTGTAGGTAAGCCGTCTCGGCGTTACGGGTCATGCTTTTGCCCACGGTGCGTTGCATGGCTTGGCTTGAGATAACCAACCCTGAAAAGCCTACGGCAAACACAGAGAGTGCCACCAAGACATCCACCAGACCAAAGCCCAAAGCGGCGGCTTGGCGTAAGGGTTGCTGAGGTTTAATAGCCTTTAAACGTATCATAAAACGACTCGCTGAATGTGCCACTGGCAACTTGATGGGCGGTAAGTACTTGTCCCGTGGTGTTATCTACCCTTAGCAACACCAAATCAGGTTGAGTGAGGTTGGTAGGCGTGCTGGTGGGGTCTAAATCAAGCAATAGCCACTCTCGGGGTAGGGTATTGGCTAAAACGGGACTACTTAAGCCTGTCACACTACCGCTGAGTTGTTCGGGTTTAAGGTACACCCTAAAACCTGCCGAATACTGAAGATACTCGGGGCTGCTAGACACGTAGGTAATGCCAGATTCGGTGGTAGGCAGCAGGCCAGCCAAGCCATTGGTGTTGCTGGCGTTAATGGGTGGCCAGCCCCGTTGCAGTTGGTAGGTATTGTAGGTAGCGGCCAAGTGCGTGGCATAATCCTCTACCATACGTCCCCAGCGTTTTTGCGGCGGATTGTTAAACAAGGCACCTAGGGTCATCGTCATAATAATGCCCGTTAACCCAAGGGCTAGCAATAGCTCAATTAAGCTAAAGGCTTTGGCTTCAACCCTTGATGCAATACCCTGTAAGCTCACCATCGCCACACAACCCTTCACCTTTAGCCTGGTACGGCTAACTGGCCTAATTGTTCTAGGGCTTCAGCTTCGGTTTGAGCAATAGGCAGCACACGGTCTAGCTTAGTAATAGCTACCAGTTTTTGTACGTAGGTTTGCAAGCCAAACAATACCAACTTACCTTGCGCTTGTTGCGTCAGTTTGTAAGCCGATACTAACATGCCCAAGCCGCTGCTATCTACAAAAGCTAACTGGCTTAAGTCTACGGCAAAATGCGATTGTTTTTGGTTGACCCACTGCTGAAACTGCTGCTGAAAATCAGCGGGGTTAATACGGTTACCCACACGTACCACGGCCACTTGGCCTGTAACATCCATTTGCATCACGTCATCACTCCTGACAATAAGGGCTAGGGCTTGGTAAACAAAGTGTTAGCCATAAGTACCGTATCGGCGGGCTGAGGCAAAACTTAAGGGCTGTGTTACCAAATCGCTCACTTAGGGTAAAAAGCTAGTTACCCGAGAGGTTAGGCCCCATGACACGCACAGCTTCTTCAAACGAGGTTTGCCCCTTAAGCACCGCCATACGGGTCGACATGCCCAAGGTACGCATCCCGCCCTTAATGGCAGCATCTTCAATGGCCATATCGCTTTTACCCTCTACAATCAGTTGGCGTAGCTCTCTGTCCATCATCATAATCTCATAAATACCCACACGGCCAGTGTAGCCTGTGTTTTTGCAGTAGCGGCAACCCTTAGCCTTCATTAACCTTACAGATTGAGGTGCAGTAGGCTTGTTAAATAACACGTCGCACTCCTCTTGGGTAATGTCGTAAGGCTCTTTGCATTTGTCGCACAGTTTACGCACCAAGCGTTGTGCAATTACGGCGTTGATGGCAGACGATATCAAACTAGGCGAGGCTCCCATCTCAAGCATACGGGTCAACGTCGCCGCCGAGGTGTTGGCGTGAATAGTACTAAACACCAAGTGGCCTGTCAGGGCAGCGTGAATGGCTGATTCAAGCGTTTCATAATCTCGAATCTCACCCACCATAATCACGTCAGGGTCTTGCCGTAACAACGCCCGCAAACTAGAGGCAAAGGTAAAATCGGCCTTAGCATTTACTTGCGACTGGTTGAGGCCTTCAATCCTAAGTTCCACAGGGTCTTCAATGGTAGAGATGTTGCGCTCGTCGTCGTTTATTTTGTGTAGCACTGTGTACAGTGTGGTGGTTTTACCCGAGCCTGTAGGCCCACATACCAGAACAATACCGTAGGGGGCTTGGTACAGGTGTTCAAGCTTTTTAATCTCGTCTTTGTTAAAACCAAGATCCTCAAAACTAGCAATTTGCTTGCTTGGCCGCAAAATACGTATAACCACTTTTTCTCGGCCGCCAGCAATGGGTAGGCTGTTCACCCGCAAGTTATAGTCGGTATCTTTGTGGCGTAGGGTAATACGGCCATCTTGTGGGCGACGGTGGTCACTAATATCCATACTAGCCATAACTTTAATACGCGAGACAAAGGCAGCCTCCAGCGTCATGGGTACGTCTATCACCTTGGCCAAAATACCGTCCGTACGTAAGCGCACCACGGCACCCTGGCCTCGGGGTTCAATGTGAATGTCGCTTGCCCCTTGGAGGATACCTTGGTTTAACACGCTGTTCACCAATTGTACCAAAGGGCTGGTCACGTCGTTAATTTCGGCTTCTTGTTGTTGCCTTAGGGTGGCGGCGGTATTGCCCCCGCCTTGCCCCAGTTGTTGTTCAACGTGTTGGTGGGTGGTGGCTAATTGGTCATACAGTTGGCTGCTGGCGTTGCCACCTTCAAGGGTTAGCTGGCTTAGCAAGTCGGCAAAGTCAAGGCTTGATGTCACCCACACCTGTGGGCGTTGCCCTGTAATAAACACCATTTCATCTAAGGCAGAGCGGTCGGTGGGGTTCACCATAGCCACCACCAGCCTGCCGCTTTTATTGTCAATGGGGGCTACCTGCTTGTCATGTATAAACTCGTGGGGCAGGGCGACAAGGGTGTCTTCGTCGGGTACGTTTTGGGCGACGTTAATGTATTTGCAGCCGTAGCAAGCGGCCAGCCAATCGCCCAGTTGGTCTCGTTGGGCTAGCCTAAGGTTCACCAGTGCTTTGTCGTCTCGCACGGGGTTGGTTTGCATGTATTGCGCCACGGCCACCAGTTGCGCCGCACTCATCACCTTATTATTAAGTAACCATTGCAACAAGGCCGACAAGGGCGGCATCTCTGCCCCAGCAGGTGCAGGGGCAGCAGGCTGAGCATGACTGGGGTGCTGTAAACTCAAATGTGTGTCCTGCTATAACTTAAAGGCTTAACTAAAGTGAGCTGTCGTGGCTATTTTACCCTGTCACCCATGGGTGCAGGCAAGGTAATGCGCTGAGACGACGATGACGGCGTAGGCAACGGCCTTAACAACGGCTGTGTTAAGGTTGACGTGGTAGCCGCCTGTGTCTGTGGCTGTGTGGGCATCACCACAGGAGGCTTACCCTGTTTGGCTCTGCCTTTGTAAGCTGGCGACAGGGTTAACGGTGTGGCCACACCCGTAGGTAGAGGCAAGGGCTGTACCTTGCCGTTATTAGGCGCGTACTGCGAGCGTTGGAAGGTATTGGCCGCATCAGGGTGAGAGAAGTACGTCACACCCCCTTCTTTAAGGATATGCGGGGTGACCATAACGACAAGCTCGGTGCGTTGGGTGGTGTTACCCCCCGTATTGGTCGCCCTAAACATGGCACCAATAATAGGCAAGTCGGCTAAAAACGGTACTTTGTTCAAGCTTTCAAGGCGGGTTTCTTGCAGCAAGCCGCCCAACACAAGGGTTTCGCCGTCTTTCACACGTACGGCGGCCACATCTAGCCGTCGGGTCGCAATGAGTGGTACTTGTTGTATGCCCGTTGTGGCATCGCCTCCTTCAACAATATCAATCAGTTGTGTCACCTCGGGCGACAGTTTCAACGTCACAGAGCCATCGTTGCTCACCTGTGGCGTAATGGCCAAGGTGATGCCCACGTCTTGCGTGCTGGCGTTAGGCACAATGGTGGGCTGCCCACCAACGCCTACGGTCACCGTAAAGTTAAAGGTGGCCACTTGGTCGGTAATTTCAATGGTACTTTCGGTGCCATCTAGCGCAACAATGTTGGGGTTGGCCAATATACGGCCACGGTTTTCTTGCAGTTGGTTAATGAGAGATACCGTGGGCAGCACAAAGCTACCAGGGGTACCGCCAATGGTAATGGCGTTGGTGTTACCACCTAGTAACGTACCAAAGTTCCACTCCCCAATTTGGAAGGAGCCAATACTGGGCTGATGCACCTTGGTGTTACCACGGCTCAGCTCAACCAAGGCCATCTCAATATGCACTTGCGGCCGACGCACGTCAATCTCATCAATCACAGAATCAATCAATTCAAGCTGTTGTGGCGTAGCAATCACAGTTAACGTCTGCGAGATAGGCTCGGGGATAAAAGTAACACCCCCCACGGTAAAACCGCCTATGCCCATACCGCCAGCAGCACCACCTGCTTGGCCACCTGCCATACCACCTGCTTGCGCCCCGCCAGCAGCACCCGCTTGGCCGCCTGCTTGCGCCCCACCAGCAACAGCACCTGCTTGGCCGCCTGCTTGCGCCCCGCCAGCAGCACCCGCTTGGCCGCCTGCTTGCGCCCCGCCAGCAGCACCCGCTTGGCCGCCTGCTTGCGCCCCACCAGCAGCACCCGCTTGGCCGCCTGCTTGCGCCCCACCAGCGGCTCCGCCAATGGGCATAAAAAACATAGACATTAGCATCGTCGCTACATAGGTAGGGTCGTTATGCTGAATAATATAACGGCGCATGTTGCGTGGCACATCCAATTGCGACAACGCATCTCTCACTAACGAGAGATCGTTTTCCGTCCCAATCACCAGCAGCGTGTTACTCATCGGGTCCGCCGAGGCTATGGCCTGTTGCGTATTACCAATGTTACCTTGCAAAAACAGCGTGCTGTTGAGTTGCATGGCAATCATTTGAGCATCTTTATACTTAACGGGTAACGCTTTAAAAATACGGCGGGTGAGTTGCCGTGTGCTGTTGGCCTCTTGGGTAGCAATCAGCAGCGTGTTACCGTCTTGGGTGTAGCTTAGGTTGCCCATGGTTAAAATGTATTCAAGGGCTTTGTTGATAGACACGTCGGCCACATCCACCGTCAAGGTATCTTCAGCCGTGAGCGATTTATCGATCACCACGTTAAAGCCGCCCTGCCTCGCCAAAATGTTGAGGATGTCTCGAATGGAGGCTTCACGTAGTTTAAGGGTGACTTTAGCGTTAGCGGGGGCAAGGGTCAGGGGCTTAATCAGTCCCAAGTTGGTGTAGGTGGGGTTAGCCTCAGCATAGGTAAAGTTTTGTGCCGCTTGGCTGGCCTGTAGCCCGCTTAGCAAAGGTAAACCCAATAGGCTAACCAACAGCAAGGCCACACCACACCACCTAAACTGGCGTAAGGGCGAAGGGTAAGTGGCTAAGGCCAAAGGGCATCGTAACGTCATGGGGGTTGGTTCACACACGTACAGAGGGGGAGGGTAACACTAACGATAATTACAGTGTAAAGGGTTGGTGGCGCAATAGCCCAATTTAAGGCTAAGGTTCCTCTAGCCGATTGAGTGCCGATAGGTTGGTAGAACCATGGGGAGTACGGCTCAGTTGTTTTAAGGCATCGGTTAAAGCAGCTTGCGGGTTGGCCACCGCTCCACCTTCGGCGTTGCCTGCTGCGGGCTGGCCTTCGCCACTGGCTCCACTGGCGGCTTTGGGGGCGTAGCCCACCACGTCGGCCAAATCAAGCTGACGTTGGTCAAGCACTTTGCCGTTGGCATCTACCTCGGCAAGGGTGATACCGTTGGCGGTAATGGCCAGCACTTTCAGGCGTTTATCTTCCCACTGAATAAAACTGCCCTTTTCAGTAAGGTGGGTGCCACTGGGCGACGCTAACAACGCCATAGGCTTTTTTTGGCTTGAATAGGAGATGCCCGACAACGTCACCTGCTCTAGCGGCGAGGTGGGTACTTCGGGTGGTGCTTCGGCAGAGGCATCGGGGTTAGGAGACCCATCAGGTAGGGTGGGGTCGTTGCCTTCCACCTCGGGTAGGGCTTCGGGGGGGAGGGCGATTTTAATGAGAAAGGGGTCTAGCTTGAGTTTCAATAACGAATCGGCCAAAGCCACGTTCAGCGGGTTAGGGCGGCTAGCATCGTACCAACCCCCTTCGGCTTTGGTTACAGCGGTTTTCACCTCGTTAGCAGCAGGAGCCACTTCGGGGATTAACGCCGTTAGCCCTAGTGGCTGTACAGAAACTTCGCAGCCAGTTAAGCCAACGATGCTGATAACGCTAAAGCTGATTAAAGTTAATGCTAGCAATGGCCGTGTCACGGCAACGCCCTCGTTGGGTTGGGTGTGGGTTGACTCGTTAAACTCTCAAAAGCATAAGGGGTATAGATAGGACTCTACACTCATTAGTAGTATGGCATAAGTTAGGAAACACCAATAGTCATACTAACCAAGGTTTACCCCATGCGTTGTAGTACAACTTATGGCTATCCTGTTTTAGCCATTGCAATCCCCCTGCTAGACAAACCCACTCCCCTTGGCGCACAATACAGCCATTATGCACGCCCCTAAAACTCATTTATTCAGTAGTACCTTGCTACTGGTGCAAAGCAACCCTCAGCAGCCCGCTAATGTGGCGGCTCACCTTGCCCTGCATCAAGGGTGGGCAGCCAAGGGGCAAGGCCACGGCTATGGCCTCCTCGCCTTCCCCGAATTGAGTCTCATGGGCTACCCCGTGCGAGACCTCATTGGTCGCTTCCCCCACGTCGTTAACGATCAACTCTACGCCTTGGCCACCCTTGCCCAAAGCGTGGGCAGTTGCGCTCTCGCCGTAGGCTTTGTAGAGCCTAACACCACGAACCAAGGCAAACCCTATTTTAACAGCGTCGCCGTGTTGCAGCACGGGCGCATAGTAGGGCTGGTACGCAAGCAACTGCTACCCACCTACGCCGAATATGAAGACTGGCGACAATTTGAAGCTGGCATAGGCAACTGCGCCCCCACCACATGGCCACAGTGGTGCGCCAAAGTCGGTCTCCCCGTCGGCGACCTCCCCCCCACCCAAGGAGCCTTACTCGCCCTGCCCTGTGGCGATGTCGTCGGTATCAGCGTGTGCGAAGATGCTTGGAATGCCCCGCCCCCACCGCACGAGCCAGCCCCACTACGGCAAGTGTACACCCACGACCCCAGCCTCGCCCTCAAAGCCAACGGAGCCACCCTCTTGCTTAACCTTTCCGCCAGCGTGGGGCGGCGGCTCAAACACGAACGGCGACTTCAAGCCCTACGGGCGCAAACCCAAGCCCACGGCTGGCCAGTGTTATACGTCAACCAAGTGGGCGGGGTAGATGAATGCGTGTTTGATGGCCAATCGCTAGTAATGACCGCCCAAGGCAACGTCGTCGCCCAAGCCCCCGCCTTTGCCGAAGCCACCCTACTGGCCACGCCCGAGCTGTGGCAAAGTAACGTCCCTTGCGATGTTTTCCCTTCCACCAGTACACCGCTTGGTCAACCTGGCCAACTCACCCCAGAGCAAGCCAAAGCCGCCTTTACTGCTCAAACCAGTCCCCAAGAGCTTCAACGCACGGCCGACAGCCTCATACTCGGCATTCGTGACTATTGGCATAAGTCGGGCTTTACTCGGGCAGTCCTCGGCGTTTCTGGGGGGATAGATTCGGCAGTGGTGGTCACCCTGTTGGCGCAAGCCCTTGGGGCAACCAACGTGCTGGCCTGCCTCCTCCCCACGCACCTCACCCCAGACGCTAACGAAGCTGATGCCCTTGCCCTCATCCACAACCTTGGCGTGCAAACGGTGCGCCTCCCCATTGGCGACGCTTGCCAGGCATTGTGGGTGCAAGTCGAAGCAGTCAACCCTGCCCTCGCTTCGGCATGGGGCGCGCCTTCTCAAAACTCCTTTGCTGCGGATAATGTACAGGCCATGACCCGTGCCACGCTGTTACGGCTGTTGGGCAACCAGTACCACGCCCTACCCGTGGCTACCAGCGACAAAAGCGAGTTCTACCTAGGCTACACTACCGTCAACGGCGACATGAGCGGTGCCTTAGCCCCACTGGGCGATGTGTGCAAAACCAAGGTGCAAGCCTTGGCAAATCACCTAAACGCCACCTTGGGCAACCCTATCCCCCCTAGTGTCATCACCCGCGCGCCTGGTGCCGATTTAGCCGTCAACCCCGCCACAGGCAAGCTCCTCACCGCCGAAGAAGCCCTCATGCCCTACGGCTTTGCCGACGAGGTGATTTTTAGGTTGGAGAGTATGCGCCAAGCCCCCACCACCCTAGCCACCACCCCCTTTTGGTGGGAGGAGCGCAACGGCACGCTTGACCCCGCCATTAAAGCGGCGTGGCTAACCAAGTTTTTCGCTCGCCTGCAAAACAGCGTGTTTAAATGGTGGATTGCCCCACCCGTGCTGCTGGTAGATGGCGATGGATCGCTGGCTAAAACGGATTATCATCACCCCATTGTGGCTCGATTTTTGGCACCATAGGCTTGCTACAGGTTTACCAAGCTCTGTAAACACTAGGGTCAGGTATCATACCGCTGCTCTCTAAGCGTCGTAACCCTGTCGGCATCACGGGAGCCAACCGCTCCACAAAGGCAGGCAAGGCCACAGGCTTGGGGGCAGGTTGTGCCAACAACCGCAACAATGGCAACGCCGAAGCTCTTACGTGCTGTTGCAGCGTGGTTTTAAGTG
>JBIKUS010000063.1:0-11685 GCA_044347425.1 Vampirovibrionales bacterium
GACAAGCTATGTATAGCTAAACATAAAGTATTTGCTACAGCGCATCTACGTTGCGGCAAGCCGAGTGATTGCTTCGCAATCTACGCTACGATTCTCGCTCAGTCATTTAGTTCTGTCTAAACTCCTGTCGCTGCGAGTCTAAGCTCCTAGTAGCTGCATCTGTTTCAAACACTTTCTGTTCAGCTATAGGTGCTGCTACTAAAGAACATGTGTTAATACCTTTAGCTAAAGTGAGCATTATACACCCCGAAGCACCTAAAGCCAGTGGCTTTAAAGGGTATGTTGAACGTTTTGTTGCTCATAGCATCAATTCAGCTGAGGAATTGTTACCCTTTGGTGTCTTCGCAAGCTCGCCTTTATTAAGTGGTCAATTTGGTGCTGCTGTATTGGCTAGGCTTTCATTAGATAATGTGACACCAGTGCTACGCCATAAGCTAGCTAAAACAGGTATTGATACGTTTAACGTCAATCTTCATCCCCAAAATAATATCCAAGAGTTTCTGACATGGGGGATGCGTTCTCCCGATGTTGTGGTTTACAAAAGCCCTGTGGTCGAATTCATGAGACGCATATCGGCCGATATTGTAAGCATAGCTGAAGGTTTCACGCCTCTTTTACTCATGCCTGACCTACCCATTATTGCTAACATGGGCATAGGGCATGGTTCGTACGCTACTGCTAGCGGTTTACGAGAACACTTATGGCATAAGTTTGCCCCAAAGCAAGTGGCTCAGGTAGTGGGCGATGCCGTAACACAAGCGACAGCTTCTGTTACGCAGGCTGTTACCGCATAACCCTTATGGGTGACTACTCTGCCAGTTTTTGCCTAAAGGTACGCACTGTTAACGTAAGTGTGGCCACGGCGTAACACCATAAAGCCAACAATGCCCAAGGGTCGGCTGTACCGTGTAATAACGCCGATCGGCTTGCCTCAAACAACAATGTGGTGGGCAACCATTTTACTACGGGTTGCGCCCATGCGGGGAACACCGAAATAGGGAAGAACAAGCCACCCAAGTATAGCAGCGGTGTTACCACAATGGTTAGTGTTTGGGCAATATTGTCGGGTTTGCGTAACAGTGTACCCGCTGCCGTACCCAAGCAGGTAAACACTAAGCTGGCGGGCATAACAGCCGCCAAAAACAGCGGCCAATGCAGCCAGTTGAACTTCACCTCGGTAATCAACCACAAGAAGGCCGCCACCAGCATCCCTTTAATCACACTGGTCACAAAGCTACCCAGTAGTTGGCCAAGCACAATATCGGTCATGGTAATGGGTTTAATGCGGGCTTCGTCTAACATGCCTGTGTGCCAGCGGTCTAACCACATGGCCCATGCCCCTATACTAAACGAGCCAAGCATAATCACGTAAGCAATCAGCCCTGGTACCAAAAATACGGGGTAGGTCATGCCGTCTACCGTGCCGAGGTAGCCCCGCAACCCCAAGCCAAAGGCCAAAAAGAAGGTGAGGGGGAAGACGAGCGTGGTAATAATCTCCATCGCCAGCCCCTGGGCTTCGGCACGAAGAATTTTTTTAACCAGCGGAAAGATACCCCATCGCCAATGTAACCTAAAGCCCAGTGTGGCTTGTGGCGGTGGTGCAGGGGTCGGGTGCAGAGCTTCAAGGGTGGAGGACTGGTCAGCTACAGCATCAGTGGTGGGGAGCGGTTGCTTGAGGGCGAGTAGGCGAGGGTCGTTGGCGGGGAGGGCGGCCATGGTTAAAAACACCGCCTCAAGGCTAGGCTGTACTCGGCCAACCCGCACCAGTTGGTCGGGTTCTACCTGTTGTACTAAGTGCTTCAACGCTGAAGGGTCGCTTAGCACCACTTGTAACGTGGTGGGGTTGAGGACTTTGCTTTGGCTGATGCTGGCATCGTTTTGCCATTGGCTGGCAAAGTGCGCCGCATAGGGGTCAACAAACAGCAGCTCAAACAGGTTTTCTTGGCCTAGGGTGCGTTTAATGGCATCGGGCGTGCCTTCAAGTACTTTTTGGCCGTGGCTCATCATAATGATGGTGTCGCTGAGTTGGTCGGCTTCATCCATGTAGTGCGTGGTCATCAGCACGGTGGTATCGTCGTTTTTGAGTTCTAGGATTTGTTGCCACAACTCTTGGCGAGCCTGGGGGTCTAGCCCCGTGGTGGGTTCGTCAAGGTAGAGGATTTTAGGTCGATGTAGTAACGCCCGTATCAGGGCAATGCGCCGTTGCTGCCCACCCGAGAGTTGCTCCATTAGGGCATCTCGGCGGTGAAACAGGCCGACTTGGTTCAGTAGCTCGGTAATGCGGTCGTCGGCTTCTTTGCCTTGCAGGCCGTGCATGTGGGCGTGGAGAATAAGGTTGTGCCACACGTTGAGGTAACGGTTAAAGTGATTGTTTTGAAACACCACGCCCAACTGTTGCCTTGCTTGCAGAGGGTAAGCGAGGGCATCAATCCCGTTTAAAAACACCCGCCCTTGGCTGGGGTGAGACAGCGTGGCCAAGATACGCATGGCCGTGGTTTTACCTGCGCCGTTGGGGCCTAATAGGCTCACAATACTGCCCTTAGCCACGCCAAAACTAAGGCCACGAAGGGCGTGCAGGGGTTCGCCTGAAGGTTGGGGGAAGCTTTTATGGAGATTATCCACCACTAACGCCCAGCGGTGGTCGTGCAAAGGGTAGTGCGAAGCAGAAGTGGACATGGGGCAACCTAACAAAGCAAGTGGTACAAAGTAACTCTAGCCTAAACCAAAGCCAACTTTTTGCCTAGCATCACCTCGAAAATACTTTAGTTTTTAAGTGCTTTAAGTACTTGTGGCCACGTAAAGCCTAGTTGGCATAGGTGATGCACCTCGGCAAGGTGTTTCGCCTCGGCGGGGGTAAAACGGGCAGTGCGTACAAACCCCGCAAACGAGCGTTGCCAACGTAAGGCCGCTCCTTTGGGGCAATTCAGCAAGCAGGCCAATCGCCATAAAGCGTAGAGAGGTAAGCCCATGCGTTGCGCTACCACGGTAGGTAACAAGCTAGGCGTTAGCCCATGGGGGAGTGCGGGAGCTGTTTTGGGCGGTAGCGTTGGCACACTGTGGCTTATGCCCATAAGGGCAGGCGTTGGGCTAAGTGGTGCAGGGTTTGCACTGGGGGCATAATAGGGGATGCCTTGTTGAGCTAACCCCACGACACCACGCACCTGCCGAGGCAACGGCGGAGGAGCAAGCGCCAAGTGGGGCAATCGAGACGACGAGCGGGGTGGCACAGGCAAGGACTTTCATCAACAAGGGCGTTAGTACCAGTATAGCATACTAACGCCCTTGTGGAATAAGTTTACCCTAGCTAAGTGAGCAGTTACATGGGTTGGTTAAATTGGCGTTGGATGGGCATACCTACCTGCGGTTGCCCTTGTGGCCAACCCATGCCCATTTGGGGAGCCATCATGGTATTGGGGGCTGGGGCAAAATATCTGTTTTGAAGCCACAAGCCACTGGGGTCTACTGAACCAGGCACACCTTGCATCCAAGCGGCCATCATATTGATTTGGTCACCGAGTGCATCACCTTGGTTTAAAACACCTGTTATGATAGGGCTATACACTTGCGGGTTAAGCACTTTAAAGCCATCAAATGCGGTTGAACCATCGCCATAAATAAAACCATCATCTACACTTGCAGATATGGGAGATATGCCTAAGGGTGGCTGATAAAATACGGAGGTTGAATGTTGCCGAGGGTCGGGGTTAGTCGTAAAACCACCCGCAGGTGTGGGTACTGGGGTACCAGGTCCATAACTTGGATAATTTAAGTTGCCGTTGCCTGGAATAGGTACTAAGCCTACCATGGGAGTGTCCCCTTTATTCGTGTTACTAATCGTCTCTAAAAGCCTAAATCCGTGTGTGGGCGGGGTGTGAGAGGAAACCTCACACAACGTGCCTTACAAGCATTAAACCGTGGCAGGTGATTCTTGTGCTATGCTAGAAGGAGTTGACCTGACTTAAACTAAGGGATTGCTTGTGGATATTAGTGTCATAGGTGCCAGTGGCGATTGTGGCCGAGAGATTGTTGGCCAATTGCTCTCGCAACAAGTGCTTGCCGTAACGGAGCGGTTACAGCTGGTGGGGCGCAATACCCCCGCAAGCCAATCTCGGCTGTTTGGTTTGAGCTTTGACCTGCAAGACGCTTATGCCGAAGCCTGCCCCGTGCTGGATGTGGCCTACGACCCCGCCGATGTACTGGGCGACGTGATTATTATGGCGGCAGGTGCCACCATCGCTGCCGACACTTGCCCCACCCGAGAGCTGCTGGCACAACGCAACGCCGCCGTGTTTACCCATTACGCCAAGGCCATAGCCCAACACGGTTTTGGGCATGAGCTGGTGATTATCGTCAGCAACCCCGTAGAGCTTGGTGTACAGATTTTTGCCGAACACCTAGGGCGGCACCGTGTGGTGGGTATGGGAGCCTACTCTGACTCGTTGCGCTTTAGGCTAGAACTCGCCAGAGACCTGCACCTACGCCGCCAGCGCATACAAGCCCTGATGTTGGGCGAGCATGGCAACAATCAAGTCCCTGTGTGGAGCCAGCTTCGGGTATTCGGCCTAGAACCCGCCGAAGAGGCTGCTCTTCGGCATCGCTTTTTAAAGGGGCGACACCTTAACACGTTTCATGCTGATGTGCAGCAACACCAGCAAGCCCTGTTGGCCTGCCTCACCCAAAAAACGACCGATGACGGCCACCAGCAAGCCCTTGCCTTGCTCACCAGCCTTCCCCCCGATATGCGCGCCGTACTTCGGCCTTACCTCACGCATTGGTCGGGGGCTAAAACCGCTAATGCCACGGCACACGCAACCGTTGAGTTGGTGAAAGAGCTGGCTGGCGGCTATGATAAAGTCGTCCCCGTGCAAGTGATGCTAGCAGGCGAATTTTACGACGTACAGGGGCCTTTTGGTGTGCCTGTGGTACTTACTGCTCACGGCTGGCGAACTGTCATGCACGTGGCTTTAGCTCCTGCTGAGGAAGCCCTGTTGCGCCAAGCCTCGGGGGTGATTAACCGCCATGTGGCTGAGGCCTTACCCTATGCAATGTAAAGGTGACGACGTATGTTTTTAACCCCCACCTCTCCCCTTGATGAGGCTACGGTGGCCTTGCCCCAATGGCTTTGCGTGATGGATACGCTCGACAGGCCCGGCATCCTCATGGAGTTGTCGGCGTTGTTTGCCAACCGTGGTGTGTCTGTGCAGGCCATTACGGCTAAGGGGTCGCAGGTGTTGGGACAGCACTTGGGCAAGTTGCTGCTCACTTTTGAAGCCTCGCCCCAAAAACAGGCTTTGTTGGTGAGGGTGTTAAAACGCCACCCCGCTTTGTGCAATGTGCAGGTGGTACCGTTTGACGACCCCGCCGTGCGGATGTTGGCCACCTTGCACACCACCGCACCAATATCCGAGGTATGGGCAAGCCACACACTACCCGCCAACGTGCAAGCTGTGCCACTGGCAGACAGTGCTGTGGTGTTGGTAGGCGCACCCGCTGCCGTTATCGCTCTGCTAGAGACACTAGAGCAGGCGGGTTTGGTCAGGGACTTCTTTTATACCGTCTCGCTGTTGTAAGGCACGTTCAAGACCTTCCTTAAAACCAAGCACGCTAACGGCGTGGTGGGGACTAAAAACACCTAAAAAAAAGAAAAAGAAAAAATCGCCAAAACACGGGAGTTCTTAAAAACTAAAAACTTAGGACTTACGGAGGAGTACACTGCCTTGAGTAAGGTTAGGTTGCATTAAACCACCCCGTCAGGCTTCGCCTGCCACCCCTCCACAGGAGGGGAATCTAAAAAGTGGCGTTATTCCCCTCCCTTGGAGGGGTGCCCGTTAGGGCGGGGTGGTACTTTTGCGTAAGTCCTAAACTTACAAAAACACCACCTTGGCGACAAAGCATCCGCTGCTTTAGGCTTGGTTGGGTGTGAGCCACGTTTTAGCCCAAGCAATCGCCTCGGTGGTAGCTACCAATATAGGCTCGTTAGCGGTACGAGGCTTCACTTCTACCTGCCCCGTGGCCAGTGATTTACCCACGGTAATACGTAGCGGGTAGCCAATCAGGTCGGCATCTTTAAACTTAACGCCTGCCCGCTCGTCTCGGTCGTCTAGCACCACTTCAAGGCCAGCTTTCAGGGCTTCGGTGTAGAGGGTTTCGGCGGCCTCTTTTTGGGCATCGTCCTTCACGTTGGCGGGTACGATAACGAGGTGATAGGGAGCAATAGCGACAGGCCAGCACAAGCCGTTAGCATCGTGGTGTTGTTCCACCGCAGCCGCTGCTACCCGAGATACACCTAAGCCGTAGCACCCCATAATATAAGGCTTTTCGGAGCCGTCTTCATCGGTAAAGGTGGCCTTCATGGCTTGGCTGTACTTAGTGCCAAGTTGGAAGATGTTGCCCACTTCAATCCCCCGAGCCAGTTGCAAGGGGAAGCTGTTACCATCCGCATCCACAAACAAATCGCCGACTCGGGCGGTGGCAATGTTGACAGCATAAGGCTTAAACCAAGAGGCATCTTTAAAGTTTTGGTTGATTAAGTGAACGTCCTTTTGCCCTGTTGCTACAACAAAGTGTTGTAACGCTAATACAGACGTATCTATTACTAACCTATTATTTTTGTGAGTGGTAATTGTAGGATGAGGCCCTTCTCCCGCCAAACCGTCAAAGGTGGCCAAATCATGGCCTAGGCCTAAAAAGCCTTTGCTGGTGCCAAAATCTTGGGCGAGTTCTTCATCAGTGGCTAAACGCACACTAACGGCGTTGCTCACTTGGTTGAGGAGTTTCGTCTCCTCTACCTGCAAGTCACCCCTAATCAGGACGAGGACGGGCGTTTCGCTACCGTCTTGCAGCATCACCTTATAATAGAGTGTCTTAAGGATGAGACTCGGCGGGAAACTCCCCCGCTTAGTGCGCTCGGCCAGTTGCTTACAGAGAATCTCGATGGTGGTGGCGTTAGGGGTTGGCACTTCGGTAGGTTGGCTGTAGGCCACAAATATCTCGGCACCGTCAGTTACAGCTGGGGCAAGCTGGCTGGCTTCGGCTTTTTCAATATTGGCAGCGTACACCACGTTGCCAGCGTCGTCTTTGGCAAAAATAACGTCGTTTTCGCCACTTTGTTGAGCGTCGGGCAGGTTGTGGGTCAGCACCATAAACTCATGGCTCACGGCTCCGCCAATGGCACCGCTGTCGCTTTGCACCATTAGCGATTGCAACCCGCACCGTTCAAAAATGCGGTAGTACGTTTGTGCCATCACATCATACTCTTTATCAAGGCAGGCTTGCGAGGCGTGGAAGCTGTAGCCGTCCTTCATAATAAACTCTCGGCCACGCAACAAGCCAAAGCGGGGGCGAGGCTCGTCGCGAAACTTGGTTTGTATTTGGTAAAGGTGCGTGGGCAATTGCCGATAGCTTTTGAGTTGCTGGCGAGCCACATCGGTAATGACTTCTTCGTGGGTGGGGCCAAGGGCTAGGGGGCGCTCGTGGCGGTCGTTAAAGTGCATCAGCAGGCCGTCTTGCACAAACCGCTCCCAACGGCCTGTTTCTTGCCATAATTCGGCGGGTTGTAGCACGGGCAAGTGCAGTTGTTGTGCGCCCGCAGCGTCCATTTCTTGGCTCACAATCGCCGATATCTTTTGCAACACGCGCCACATAAGCGGTAGGTAGCTGTACACGCCACTGGTAAGCCGTTTAATGTACCCCGCTTTTACCAGCAATTGGTGGCTGATGACTTCAGCATCGGCAGGGGTTTCGCGTTGGGTTTGTACAAAGAGACGGCTGGTACGCATGGCGGTGGGGTGCATCCTTGTGGGTGGCAGGTTAACCTAAAGTTTTAATGCCTTGCAGTGTAGCACAAGGCTGGCTTAAAACGTAGGCCTTGGCCACAAAGCCTTGAGTCTTTACGCTTGAGTGCGTGGCAATTACTTTACCCTGCGGGGTGTTTGTAATAGTGTAAAAATGGCTTTCAGTCTATCGCACACGCAAGGGTTACGTTATGTCTCACACCGCTATTATCACCTCGGCCGCTTACGCTAACGACGAACTCTGTGCCGAGTTGGGACGGCTCCCCGCCAGTTTTCTCCCTCTGGGTAACCGCCGTTTGTTTGAAGCCCAAGTGGAAGCCCTCGCCCCCTTGTGCGATGCGCTTGTACTCACCCTGCCCCAAAGTTTTACCCCCGACCCCGAAGATACCCAGTGGCTCGCCGACCATAACGTCACCGTTATTACCGTGCCAGACGATAAAACCCTGAGTGACTCCCTTTTATACTGCCTCAACGTGCTACCCCAAGCCCCTAGCCAGCTTACGGTACTGCACGGCGACACGCTTTTAGGCGACATGGCAGCTTTTTCGGCCAACAGCTTGGCTTTAACCCATCACCCTTCGGCGGGCTACAGTTGGGGAGCCGTCGATTTGTCCCTGCCCCAAGCTCCCTTTCAACCAGCGGGCGATATTGAAGGCGATATGGCTATTATTGCGGGCTATTTCTGCTTTAATCAACCCGCCTTGTTGGTGCGTTGCCTTACTCAAGCCAACGGACGCTTTTTAGCCGCCCTCAACGCCTACCACGCCCACAACCCGCTGGTGATGAGCGAAACTAAGGCTTGGCTGGATTTTGGCCACGTCACCCTCTACTACCAATCTAAAAATGCGGTGCAAACCCACCGCAGCTTTAACGATGTGAGCTATAACAAGCGCACGCTCACCAAAACAGGCACGCATCACGCCAAAATTCGTGCCGAAGCCCTGTGGTATCAACAGCTCCCCGCCGAGTTAAAGGCCTATCTGCCCAACGTCACCGCCATTGAGTTGCCCAGTGACGCTACCCCACCTAGCTACACCATGGAATACTTATATTACCCCCTGTTGGCCAACCTGTTTGTGTTTGGGCGTAACCAAAAGGTGGTGTGGCAAACCATTTTTAACTCGCTCAATGAGTTTATGACCCTCTGCCAAAAACACGCCCAGCCCCCCACCAATAGCGATTTTAGCACTGAGGTGTTTTACAAGCAAAAAACCCTGCAACGCTTGGCCGATTACGCCCGCACCACAGGCCTAGACCTTGACCAACCATGGGTGATGAACGGCACGCCTCTGCCCAGTATCAAGGTGATTGTGGACACCTGCGTGCAGGCCATCCCCGAGTTGACGCACACCACGGTAAGCCACGGCGATTTGTGCTTTAGCAACATTTTCTACGATTTTCGCTCCGAGTGTATTCGGGTGATTGACCCCCGAGGCATGACGCTAGCAGGCGATCCCACCATTATGGGTGACCCCCGCTATGATTTGGCCAAGCTCTCGCACTCCCTTATTGGCGGGTACGACCATATGATTGCAGGCCGTGCCACCTTGGTAGATAACGGCTACGACTTAACCCTGTCGCTCGGCTTTACGCCCCAAACCCTTGCCGTGCAAGCCCTGTTTAAAACCATGCGCTTTGGCGAGTTATCTCCTAACGATGCCGCTATTCAGGCCATTACCATCCTTCTGTTTTTGTCGATGCTGCCCCTGCACGCCGACCGTCCCGACCGTCAACGGTTGTTTTTGGCCAACGCCTTACGCCTGTTTAACGAATGGCAAACCAAGCAACCCTTTGTATCCCGCACCCTACTCGCAGGAGCCTCGCACTAACATGATTATCTTCCCCATGGCTGGCCGTGGCCAACGCTTTATTGACCAAGGCTATGCCCTGCCCAAGTTTCAACTCCCTTTGGCTGGCGAACCCGTGTTTCACCATGTGCTTAACGGCTTTAAAGCCTATTTTAAAGTCGAACCCTTCCTCTTTATCTGCATGAATGACCCCGCCGTGGTGGCCTTTGTACAACAAGCCTGCCAAGACCTCGGTATTGACCGCTTCCATGTGGCCACGGTAGATGTGGTGACCCGTGGCCAAGCCGAAACTGTGCTGGTGGGCTTGCAACAGCTCCCCGCCGAGATGCGCCAACCCGACGAACCCCTGACGATTTTTAACATTGATACCGTGCGCCATAACTTTACCTACCCCGCTTGGCACGCCGAATGCGACGGTTACTTAGAAGTGTTTGAGGCTGATGGTGACCATTGGTCGTTTGTAGAGCCTGTGGCCAACCCCGACCCTGCCCTACCCTTGGCTCAGCGAACCACCGAGAAAGTCCGTATCTCCAACCTTTGCTCTAACGGCCTCTACACCTTTAAAACCATGGCCACCTTTGAGAAATTGGTTGAAGACGCACTCGCCCAGTGGGAAGCGACCCCCGAAGGCCAACGTACCGAGGTGTATATTGCCCCGTTGTATAACGAGTTAATAGCCCAAGGCCAAAAAATTGCCTACCTCACCATCCCCGCCGATGCTATTGCTTGCTGTGGCACCCCCGCCGAGTACGAGGCCATGAAGCTAGCCTACGAAGCGACCCCTACCGCCGTTTAAAACGCATCGGCTAGGGCGTTACTACCTAGTAAGTCTTTTTCAACTTTAAGCAACGCCTGTATTTCCTCATACGAGTTGTTGAGGAACTCACTTGGGCGAATTGCTTTATCATCCACGTAAAAACCTTGGGTGCCGCACCACGGTTTGCCTACCACCACGCTGTCATAGGGAATATCATGCTTAGCTAACCAGGCAAACAGCGTGGGCAGCATGTTGGCGGTAATTTTGCCCACGTCGTTGTTATACGTACGCATGTTTCGGCTGGTAAACAACACAATCTCAAAGCCTTGGGCTTTGTAGTTACGTAACGTCTCTACCACAGGCAGGTTGGGAGACACGGCGGTGTAGTCGGCCGTGTCGGCAAGGGTGAGGGTGGCATCAATATCAATCACAAGCGTTTTCATGGGCGCATCCTTAGAGAGAGGTAAAGCAGTTATCCCTCTAGTATAACGCAATCACTTAAAAACCCAACACGCTTTTAGCTTAGGGCTTGGCCTTAAACACTAGCACCCGTTGCTGGTTCATCTGCCCATAAAACTCAGGGGGGACGCTCGCCCAATCCATCACATCCACACATATGGGTATTAAGCTGGCCTCTAACGCCTCCCGAATATGGGGTAAGGTGGTGCATCGTCTTTCTGGCGTGCTGGGGTGAATGAGTACCACGTCAAGATCGCTACCGTCGTGACACTGGCCAGTGACTCGGCTGCCGTACGCCCACACGTCAAACTCGGGGGCGTGCTGAGCAAAAATGGCTTCAAGCCACTGCTTCCACTGCTCGGGGAGGCTTAAGCTCATGCGTCGCTTGCCCCAAAGTGTTGGTTCAGCATAGCCACAATCGCCTCTACATCCACCATAAAATTGGGTAACAGCGTCAACGTCTCTTTAACAAACGCCAAGCCATAGTCGTGAGCGGTGCTGTTGCGGTTAAGGCGGTAAGTCATCCATCGCTGAACCAAAGCAGGCTCCAGCAGGCCGTGTTTGGCGCATCGCCTAAACACGTCGTTATAAGTGAGGCTGTCAATTTCTTTGGGGTTACCACTGTAAGCTTTTAGGGCTTTACGGCAGAGCTTGCCACAGGTTTCAAGTGCCAGTTCAAACTCTTTTATCACCGCATGGCGATAAATGTCATGCTCAAGGCTACCTTCGGGCAGAGCCTCGAGCTTGCTTAAGGCAAGTTGCAGGGTGTGCAACAATCGCTCTACATAATCAGTTGCAATAAGCATGGTTAACGCCTCAACACACTTAGCTTTAGCCAGTAGTGTAGCACAATTAACCCTTAACGGGG
>JBIKUS010000126.1:0-5773 GCA_044347425.1 Vampirovibrionales bacterium
CAAGCCGTCATCGGCGATGAGGGGTTCGGGCGTAAAGGGATGCAACGTGCCTTCGTCTCGTTTGCGCTCCAACAAGTCTAGCACTTTGATCGGGTCCATAAAGGCTTGGTTTTCGCCAAAAACGTCAAAGCCATACTGCCACCATTCGCTGGCCAGTAGGCGTTCTATGACAGGCTCGCTAAAGCGGTACTTAATCACCTTGGCAGGCACACCCCCCACAATGGCGTAGGGTGGCACGTCTTTTGTCACCAACGCATTGGCACCCACCACGCAACCCGTGCCTAAGTCTACACCAGGCGCAAGGGTGACGTTTTGGCCAATCCACACGTCATGGCCAATGGTGGTGTGAACCTTACCCACTTCTTTCTCTACGGCGGTAAACGCTTCTCTGTTGGGTAGTTGGTTAAGATAGTCTTGAAAGATGGGCAGCTTCTTATCGTAGGTAAAAGACGACGTTGAAAGCCGTTGGTAAGGGTGGTGCGCCCCTAAAAAAACCAAACCCCGAGAAATGGAACAGTATCGCCCTATTTGTGACACCAGCTTGTTGACAGGTGAGTGACAATAGCTGAATGCGCCCATACTCGTTAAGTAATTGCCTGCCGAAACAAAAGTGTAAGGCTCAATCACAGCACCGCCAGCTAAAATAACGGGCTGGTTGGGTTTGAGCCTAGCGGTATTAGGCAATTCCAAATAAAGCGAACGAGCCTTAAAGTAAGCTTTGCAGGTGTCGTTGTACAATAAGGTGACTTTTCTCACGGATTAGTCCCCTAAAGCGGCCAACGCCTGTTCAAAAAGTGCTGGGGTAAAGGCAAGGCCTCGGTTATTGTTCATGGCGGTGGGTAGCTTATGTCTGGCTAATTCTTCATCGCTTAGCTCATTGCCCAGCAAATTAAGCACCTCATAACCAAAATAGTGCCGATAAAGGTCAATCTGTGGTCTCATAAAATGGGGCGATTGCAGCACAAGCCATTTTGACTTGGGCTGTGCCATAAAGCCAAATTGCAAACCACCACCATACTGCCCAATAATATGCGTAGCCGATGTGTAGAGGTTCACCTTGTCTTTAAAGCTGAGTTTGCCCAAGGTGACCACTTCAAACCCTTTATCACGAGCAATCTCTTTTAGCGCATCTTCGTTGGTAATGCGGCGCATTTCATAGCGGTCGTCATTTCTATCAAGGTAAACCTTGCTATACGTCTGCTCAGTTGGGCTTTGAAAAGTCTCAATAAACTTAGTACGCATGGCTCTTAAAATATCAGGGGCGATGTAGAGGTTATTGTAGCCAGGGGGTTGGCAAAAAATCAGCTCGGGGATGAGCCAATCTTCGGTGGCTGGCTTTTTGAGAAGTGCCTCAGCGGGGATACCTAGATCAACCAATAAATTAAATTGGTAGTTGGGGATGGTATCAGAGACGATGAAGTTGTACTTGGTAAGGTCGTCAAAAATAAACACCTTCGAGAGTGTTTCAAAAAAGAAGTGGCTAAAGGCTTCGTCATAGGGCGAACTCAGCAGCACATAGGGTTTTGTGGCAGGTTGGCTAACCACGGGGTAGGTGTTGAGCTGTTTAAGCGGCTTGGCGGTTAAGTCTATATTGAGCCGTTTGGTCAGGTTGGGCTGTATTTTTCTTTGGGTGCCCCAGCTTCGCCACTGTATACACTCAGGCAAGGGTTGGTTGTTGACCATGACACCACACTTGCCACTAACCACAGCACCGTTGATTTGCATGGTAGCCAAGGCGGGCAAGTTATGTTTGTGCTGGCTGGTTTCAATGGCTTGGTTTTCAGCAAACCACCGCTGTTCCAGCAAAAAGGCTTCTGGGGCGTGATAAGCAACGGGGGGGGCTAGTGTACTAAGCATGGTTCACCTTGTTGTAGGCTAACAGGGGTGCGGACTGCATGGGTGGACAAAAATAGCTTGATATACCCTGCTAGGTAATTGTAATAAGCAAGCTGATGATGTTGCTTTTGCTCGGCTATGTAGTGGTCCGTTACAGGTAACGAAGGTAAAATGTGCAGCCTGTCAGTTTGCTTAGCTTGCGCCATTAACGATTCAAACTGTAAGGCTCGCTGTACTCGCTTCTCGTCATCATAATGTTGCATGGCAAAATGAGTAAAAAACACTTGAGCCTTGGGGAAGGTGGTCGTGAAAAAATCAAAAAGTTGGATAAAATTGGCGACACTTTCTTCAACGGAGATAAACTCGTCGGACATTTCAAAGTAATCATCAAAGTTGGTAATTTTTTTGAAGTCTAACAAGAGCTGCTTGCTCGGGTCTGGCTTATAGGTGGCTAATCTGGCTGTTAAATCAGCGTAATTGTCCATAATTATCAAATCAATGGCATCCGCTTGTTGCTCTACCGTTGTGCTAAACAGGTTGCCCCGTTTAATCAGCGTTTTATGCTGACCCATGCCACGTTCAGGGTATTGGTTAAGCAGTACCTCTAAATGCCCTTTTCTATGAAGCGGGTCATAACGCATGTTGTTAAGCACTTCATCATAATCAGGCAGCCATTCAGCAGAACCCTTCACCACATTGGCTAAAAAAGCATCCGTTCTGTTGTTGTAAATGGCTGAAATGTAGTCATGATGCTCAAGCCTGAGCAAAGCATCAACAACCATTCTCGAAAAACAGGAACCGAAGGTCATTATTTTCATCTGTAAAAACCTTTATTAAGTGCTTAGTGGGAGTAATTTCTCATTCCAAGTGACGTTGGTTTTAACGGGCTTGGCAGGTGCGCCAGCTGCAACGCAATTGGCAGGGACATCTTTCAATACAGTAGAGGAGGAGGCAATCACGGAGCCATCGCCAATGGTAACGCCCTTGTATACGTTGACGTTTTCGGCCAGCCACACACGGTTGCCCACCCAAATACTCTTAGAGGGGTTGATGCGCTGGTTGTCGTCCAAACTCACAATAGAGTGCGTGTCGCAGGTGCGAAAGTTGACGTTGGCCAATAGGCACCCGTCGCCTAGGTGAATGTAGGTTTGCTCGTTGGTGTGTAGGCGGCAAGGCTTATTCATCTTGGTTTTTTCGCCCACGGTCACCGCACACTTAGGGGCAGCAATCAGCGCACCTCGTAGTTGGGCATACTGGCCAACGTAAATAAAGGCATTACCTCGCAACTCTAGCGTGGTGTCTTTAAGTTGCACACCTTCTTCTAGTAGCAACAGGTTATTACTGCCACGAGTGATGATGCTGAGCTTGCCTGAATGGCTGGGCAGGCTCCCCAACACGGTAAGGGCGTTGGGGCTAACGTCGGTTTTCCAGACAGAGGCTTGGGCTTGTAGGGCAGAGGTGATATCAGCAGCAGACTGGGCAAACGTCTCGTAGGTGGAACGTAAGGGGTGCGCCAAGTTAACCAAGGTCTCAAGGGGAGCGAGTGTCGTCATGGTTCAACCTCCTGCTTATGCCTGTTTACCAGCCACGAGCCTGCACAATATACTCAATCACTTCATCCAACGAGCATCGGCGTTCGAGCGTTGGGCTGTAGTAACGGCTATGTTCCACATAGGCAGCGTAAAACACTTCGGCCAAGGTGCGGGGGCGTTTACGGTGGGGTATGTCGCCCAATTTGTCGGTGGTAAAGCCGTGGCCAGCGTAGAAGGGTGCGCCAAAGGTGAGGACGTTTTTACCCGCCAAAGCGGCTTCAAAGCCCATGCCACTGGTGACGACCAACACATCTTCAACGGCATCAAACAAAGCGTAGGGGTTAATGTCAAAGTCAATCGGCACCACGTTGGCGTGGGTGACGTAGGGGGCAATGACCTCGGTGCTGTAATAGGCCAGTTTACCGCCCTTAAGCGCATCGGGATGTTGCTTGACTAAAATATCGTGGTGTTTGTAGTTAGAGAGGGCATAGTCTAGCATACGGCTAAAGGTTTGCTCATCCGCCAAGCCCGAACTTACGGATTGGTCGCCAAAGCGTTGGTCAATCAGCAACACCTTGGGTACCCCAGGGCGGCCAGCCTTTAGCGAGAAGTCCTTAGCGTCGTTGTATTTAGTCACACGGTGCTTCACAATACGCGCCATCAGGCGGTTGGCTTCGGCCAGTTGCTCGTCGGTGAGTTGCCAGTCGTCGCTGTTAAGGCGTTTTTGCAAGCCTGTTTCTACCGTGGCATCGTAATATGCCGACACTTCATCCATGATGATGGAGAGGGCAGGCGAACCCGTCAGGCCAATCTCAACAGAGCGAATAAAGCCGTCTTCAATAATCAGTTTAGGCTTGCTTAGGTAGCGGGTGAAAAAATCTTGCCGAGCTTTAGGTTCGTTAGGCGTAATGCCCCACTGCACAAACAAATCGACACTGGCCAAGGTGGGCGTGTGTTTTATGGTGGCAATATCGCCACACACCCTTGTGGTAGCGTTCAGCATGGGGAGCAGGTGCTTTTGGGGGCCATCTACCACGTCAAAGTTGTTAAGCGCATTGGGCAAGGCTACCACATTAAGCTTCATGGGGTGTTGTTGTAGCACCCGTTGCTTGGCGTTGGGTAATAGCTCAACTTTAATGGTATCTTCGGCCACTTGGCGAAGGTACTGTTTAATGCGTTTGGCCGCTTTGCCGTCAAACGCTCCGTTAGAGAGTTGCTGGGCAGCCCAAGCCAACTTGGTTTCGTCGATGCTGAAGGCACCGTCTTCCCACTGGGTGATGAGGGCGGCCAATTCCTCGGCGTTGGTCACGCTGGGGATGCCACACTCTTGCCAAAACTGGTCAAATTCAAGGTATTTAAGCGAGAGACAACGTCGTCCCATTAACAGGGCTTCAAACAGCATGGTGCTGTTGACTGAGGCCACGTAACTGCTGTGATAAATACATTCTTCGGGGCCTAGCAGGTAGACACCTTGGTCAATAAAGGCATTAGGGGCGGTATAAATAGCCTGCCGTAGCTGTTGCGTAATCACGTTATCCCCCGAAGGAGGCATCCGCAGCAAAAAGTTCCAACCCTTGGCTTGGGCAAGGGCAAAGGCATCGCCAATGGCTTTGCTTTGTTGGTTGCGTGCCAGCTTCACATCGTCAAATTGGCTATCCATAGGCTGGGCGGCAAACAACACGGTGCGCTTGGCCACATCAAAGCCGTATAGCGTGCAGAAGTCTTCATACTCGTAAAGGGGTTTGTAATCGTGGTAGATGTCAAACTTGGGTGCGCCCACTTTAATAATGCGGTCGGCGGGGTAGCCACGCTCAATAAAGATGTTGGCTTGCAGGTCGCCCCAAGCTAAAATGACATCGCACAAGGGTGTGCTGGCCATGGAGGCCACGCAGACGTAATACTTGCTAGGGTCAACAAATACCGATTCATGCGGTACTAAAATACGGGGGATGCCCAGCTCTTGGCACACTTCGGCCAACAGGCGCATGGCGGGTGGCCAATCCATGGTAAACAACATGCCCTTAATTTTTTTGCGTAAGGGGAGCAGTTGTTGTTTGAGGTAGTTTTTGTAGGTGCCAGCATGGTTACGGGCAAAGGCGCCAATGGCACGACGTACTTCTAGGTTGGCCATGTTGTCGGCAATGTTAAGGGGACGAATAGCGTAATGGTCGTTACTACCTAACTGCTGAATGAGCTTATCACCGTGGGTCACAATCCAGGGGAGGTATAAAAAATTGGCTTTACCACTTTCAAGTTTAAGTTTAAGCAGGGGGTTCAACACGTCGGGTAACGGTTCTTGCGACAGTTGCAGTGTCAACTCGTTAAACAGGGTTTGCTTGTCTACTTTTAAGGGTGGTTTGGCCACTTTAGGCTTAGCGGGAGCCACGGGTTTGGCTGGCACTTGT
>JBIKUS010000134.1:0-5058 GCA_044347425.1 Vampirovibrionales bacterium
TCAGGCGAAAAACCTTTTGCTATTCAAAGGCCTTACACATGGTGCAAGCAAGCTTAACCTTATTTTTTACACATGAATGGCAAACATATCTATGCTAATTAAGCAACGCTCAACTAAATGCTGTAGCAACATTGGTATTCAACCCTTGTGGGTAAAGCCCAAGCCCCTGTGCTGCTAACAACACAAGGGCTTGGGTAAGTCAGTATCAAATTGGTTAGGCTTTAACCGTTTCGCCTCTAAATTTGGCCATTTGTTGTTCGGCCAAGTTGTTAGGCATAGGTTCGTAGTTGGCAAACTCCATGGTAAAGGTACCACGGCCTTGCGTTTTACTACGGATATCGGTCGCATAACCAAACATCTCGCCCAAAGGTACAATGGAGCGTACCTTCTGCATGCCAGTACCTTCAATAGGATCCATACCTTCAATACGGCCACGGCGGCTTGAAAGGTCGCCGATGACATCGCCAAGGTAGTCGTCTGGCACTTCAACTTCAACCTTCATCATGGGTTCAAGCAGAACGGGAGCAGCACGTTGCACGCCTGCTTTTAACGCCATGGAGCCAGCAATTTTAAAGGCCATCTCGTTAGAGTCAACATCGTGGTAGCTACCATCAAAGATGGTGGCACGCACGTCAATGACTTCAAAACCAGCAATAACACCGCCGTGTAGGGCTTCTTCAACGCCCTTGGCCACAGCGGGGATGTATTCCTTAGGCACGGTACCGCCAACGATTTTATTGACGAACTCGAAGCCTTCGCCACGTTCGCGAGGCTCCAAGCGGAGCCATACGTGACCGTATTGACCACGACCGCCCGATTGGCGAACGAATTTGCCTTCCACTTCCACTTCTTTGGTGATGGTCTCACGGTAGGCAACTTGGGGTTTACCCACGTTGGCATCCACTTTAAATTCACGTAGCAAGCGGTCAACAATAATCTCAAGGTGCAATTCGCCCATACCTGCAATAACGGTTTGGCCTGTTTCTTCATCCACCCGCACACGGAATGTAGGGTCTTCTTCGGCCAATTTGACCATAGATTGCGAGAGTTTATCTTGGTCGCCCTTGGTTTTAGGCTCAATGGCAACTTCAATAACAGGCTTGGGGATGTGAATCGATTCGAGGATGACTTTAGAATCTTCAGCGGTGAGGGTATCGCCTGTGGTGGTGTTTTTTAGGCCCACAATGGCAAAAATATCACCCGCTTGCACGCTACTCAATTCAATTCTGTCATCAGCTTCCATTTGTAGTAGGCGGCTGACACGCTCCTTTTTGTCCTTGGTGGTGTTGACGACGTAGCTACCGCTGGGCAATTTACCACTGTAACAACGACAGAAGGTCAAACGGCCAACAAAGGGGTCTGTCATAATTTTAAAGGCTAAGGCCGAAAAAGGCTCGTTGGCATCAGAATGGCGGACGATTTTGGTTTCTTTGTCCATGGCCAAGCCTTCAATGGGCGGTACATCGTCGGGCGATGGCATGTAATCAATAACGCAATCTAACAGCGATTGTACGCCCTTGTTTTTAAAGGCGGTACCGCAGGTGACTGGCACAATTTTAACATCGCACACAGCTTTGCGTAGGGTGGCTTTCAACTCGGCCACGCTGATGTCTTCGCCACCTAGGTATCTGTCCATTAGCTCATCGTCATGCTCAACAATGGCTTCAATCATGGTTTCGCGGGCTTTAGCAGCTTCGTCGGCGTATTCGGCGGGGATGTCGAGAACTTCAATCTCTTGACCCAAATCACCACGGTAGAAGATGGCTTTGTTTTCAATCAAGTCAATCACACCAGCAAAATGCTCTTCGGCACCCATAGGCCATTGAATAGGCACAGCGTTGGCGTGTAGGCGCACACGCATTTGTTCAACCACACGTTTAAAGTTGGAGCCAACCCTATCCATTTTGTTGATAAAGGCCATACGGGGTACACGGTAACGGTCAGCTTGCCGCCACACGGTTTCGCTTTGCGATTGTACGCCACCCACAGAGCAGAACACGGCCACAACGCCATCCAATACCCGCAGCGAACGCTCTACTTCAATGGTAAAGTCAACGTGGCCTGGGGTGTCAATAATGTTGATTTGGTGTTCTTTCCAGTAAGTGGTAATGGCGGCTGAGGTAATGGTAATACCCCGCTCACGCTCTTGCACCATCCAGTCAGTAACGGCGGTACCTTCGTGTACTTCGCCAATTTTGTGTACTTTACCACTGTAAAACAAGATACGTTCAGTGGTGGTGGTTTTGCCCGCATCAATGTGGGCGGCAATGCCTATGTTACGCAGTTTTTCGTTAGGTGCGGTACGTGCCACGGTGTGGTTCCTTTTAGGTTAAAGACGTAGAGGGTGACTTGCAGAAGTCATTGCCCATAAGCCTACCACAAACCACCACGGGTCAACAGGGGGGGGGCAGCTAGTTTTAACCAAGCAACCCTCTATAACTCACTTTCGCATGGCTTACACCAGAAGTGACGCATTTAAAACTTAGTACCCCGCCCCTTCAACAAGGGGGCAGGGTAGGAGCGTACCATCAAAGCCAAAGGCTAACGCTCGTCAGCTAAATCGTCCATATCCCAAGCTAACAGGTCGGCATCGTTGGGTAAGCCTTCCTCTTCTTGTTCTGTCACCACATACCAGTTTTTAGGTGGTTTGCGCTCACGGGTGTCTACAGACGCTTTGCCCTTGCTAGGGCCATCGTTCCATAGGGCTTCGCTTGCGTGACGGTTCGATTTACGTTTCATAACGAGGATGGATAACCTCTCTGTAGGGTGGGATAACGCTAACAAGTAACACATTATAATGGCCACAGGGTGCTGCAACTGGGTAAGTTAGCTGCACCAGCGGTGTAAAACAGCACACCTTAGGTGATGGATTGGATTGTCAACTGCTCAACCTGGGGTGTTAAAGTACCATTGTAAAACCATACGAGTGGGCTTGCCTAGCAAGCCAATTACGGGTAACAACACTTTAGCCAATGCTTTGTAGCCTACTTTAAAAGTAGGTTTTAGCTTAAAGCTAGTATCACTATTATAACCTGTTAGCTGCCCTTGCCAAGGGGGTTGGTAACACTTTATTGCAAACACCACGCAACCAGAGGATGCAGCTTGCTGCTCACTCAAGTTAGCCTACAGTTATAACGATAGGAGTTAAGAACCCATCACCCTGCCCGCCCCGCCTTACCCACGGTGTGGGGTAGGTTTGCGTCCCCCTGTTTGGCAAAGGAGCCTGACGGCCTTGGCACACTACCAGCGTCTCACCTACGAACAATTGTTGGAGCTTAGCCAACAACAAGACGACATGGCCTGCCAACTGCTTGAGCGGGCGCAACGGCTTAACCATCAACCACGGGCGCAACACCTGCTGCTGCACACCTTTGCCGCTATGTTTGAAGAACTCCCCGTTAAGCGCAGCGACGATGCGGCGCAACTCAACCACAACCCGCTGCTACAACCCAATCTTGAATCTGCCTTGTGGGTAGAGACCACCGAGGCCAACTCCAGTGCCGTGCCACAGGCGCAACCCGACCCTAACCCCCAAGCTATGGCCGAACTGCACCTCTTTTTGTTGGCTAAAAAGCTTGAAGCGCAAGCTAACCTACAACTCGCCCCTGACGTGGTTGAAGAAGCTTGGGCGCAATGGATGCTACTGGCTGACGGCCTAGAACCTAACGAGGATGTGGCCGACACAACCGCCCTTGCCTTAAGCACCATGGCTTTATACTACGCAAGGCGACAAGACACCCTCAGCATGAATGTTTATTATGAGCGTTTGGTGAAGTTGGCCTTGCATGATAAAGCCCCCATGCTGGTGGTGCAACGCTGGATGAACACCTGCACTCACCTGAGTGAAGCCCTTAGCCAACACCACGAAGCCCGCCGATGCAGGCTGATTTATGACGATGCCCTTGAAGGTCTCTCGCTGTTTGGGCATGAGGCCAGCGTGCGCCTTGCCTTTATGCGTACCGTGCGCCACGTGGTGTGGGCGTATCGCGACCAAACCTCGTTTGATCGTGCCGAAAGCTTGGCCAGTGTCAGCCAACTGCTGGCCGAAAAATACCCTGCCGATTCCGCCCTTAGGCGAGAATGGGCGAGGGTGCTGGTCTGCCTCACCTATGGCTACGGGCAGCAACGGCAATGGCGGCAGGGCTTACCCACCCTTAAACTGTTAGGCGATTGGTGCCAACGCTTCCCCACTGATAGACACTTGCGCCTAAGGTGGATGCAGGTAGCCCGCAACCTGATTTGGGGGCATGACGGCAACCCTACCGAAGCGATGCGCCTACATGACATCTTTAACCAAATGGTGGAGCTGTACCATAAGTACCCTACTCACGCCGCCCTAAGGGTAGAGCTGGGCTGGAGTTGCGTCAACATGAGCTGGACGTATGGCTCGCTGAACAAACCTCACATGATAGAGCGCACAGTCACCCTTGCCGAACGACTGATGCAACAACACCTGGGCGATATTGAGCTGGCCGAATGCTACGCCGCCACCTGCCGCAACTGGCTTTGGGCGTTAAGAGAAGTACCAGAAACCCAAGCCCTACAAGCCACCGTGGTACAACGCCTCCGTACCTTGGTCGCCCACCACCCTACGGAAGACTACATACGGCGGCAAACCGTGGCCTGTGTGGTCAACTACAGTTACGCCGCCAAACGCCTAGGCGATGCGAGCACGCTGCTCAACGATTTAGAGTGGCTGCAAACCCTGCTGCATTACCACCCCGCCGACGATACCCTTGCCCAAGCCACCGCCGAAGTGGCCAGCAATTTGGTAGAAACCTACGAACATGCCTCCTCAACAGATGAGGCCAAGTGTCACCTTGCCCTCATCAACGGCTTGGTAAGCGAACACCCCACCGACCCCATTATCGCCAATAGCCTTGCTTGCGCCACCAGCGAACTCGCTTGGCTGTGCCAACGCCTCAACGACCATAAAGGCTTGCTTGAGTGCGTGGCCTTGATGGAAAGTGCCACCGAACGCAACCCCGACAGTGTGGAGCTTCACAAGGCGCAAGCCTCAAGCTTGCTGGCCTGTGTGGCATGGGCTACAGAGCGTCA
>JBIKUS010000135.1:0-5025 GCA_044347425.1 Vampirovibrionales bacterium
AATAAGGGTTTCAGAAGGTGTCGTCATCGTCATGGGTGAGAGCCAATCATGCAGAGGGAGGGAGAAGTCTTAATGCCCTACTATAGCAAAAAGACAACGCCCTTGGAATGTTTCGTTCACACCCTCTCCCTCTAGAAGAGGGTAGGGTGAGGGTTAATACAAGAACAGGTGATCACGGTGGATAGCTTCGTCGCCTGGGTGACTATGCTTTAGGGGATGGTCGGGGGTACGCCATTGGTGTGTGGGTTTGCCTGCCAACAGGGTCAGCTCGTCGCTGTCAAAGCCTACCACGCCTCGGCCAAGCTCTTGGCCTAGCTCGTCTTGCACGCTTACCACATGGCCACGTTTAAACTCGCCCATCACCTGTGTAATACCCACGGGGAGCAAACTTGCGCCCTTGTCTAACAAGGCACGTTTGGCACCTTCGTTCACCCGTACCACACCATGATACCCTGACGAGAGGCCAATCCACTTGCGGTAGGCCGTGGCCGAAGCCTCAGACGAGCCTGCAAACAACGTACCCGCTGTAGCTAAGAGTGTGGCCGAATCTTGCAACATGGTGGCCAAACGCCCTGCTTCGGCGGCGTGGTACAACCCTACAGGGATGCCGCAATTGGTGGCCGTAATGACAGCCTTGAGCTTGCTCCGCATCCCGCCTCGGCCTGCCCCTGTTTTACCTTGGGTGTCAATCGCATCAAGCCAGCGTTTGACATCGGCGATGAAAGGCAGGGCTTGAGCGTCAGGGTGTTCTTGCGGGTTGGCCATATACACGCCCGCCACACTCGAAAGCATGAGTAGGGCATCCGCCTCTAACATAAAGGCGATGAGGGCAGCGAGGTGGTCGTTATCACCAAAACTGTTGGCTTGGGGCTGGCCAAAGGCTTCGGGGGTGGGTGGGTCGCACAACACATCGTTTTCGTTCAGGATGGGGATCACCCCTGCATCTAGCATGGCGTGTAGGGTGAATTGGGCGGCTCGGTAGCGTTGCCTGTCTGAAAAATCGCTGGGGTTAAGCAACACCTGCCCTACGGTGACACCGTAATGGGCAAAGAGATGCCGATAGGTTTCTACCAGTTGGGTTTGGCCAATGGCGGCGCATACCCTGGCGTTAAGGGCTTGCACGCCAAAAGCGTTGGGCAACGGGCGATGCTGCAAGTGTTGCCTGCCCAAAGCGGTAGCTCCGCTAGAAACCAGCACCACTTGCCTGCCGAGGCGTTGCAGTTGTGCCAAGCTACGCACCAAAGCCGCTAGGCGATCAATGGCTAAAAAGCCTTGGTCGTCTAACAAAGGTTGGGAGCCTAGTTTAACGACAATGCGCTTGGCCGAACAGACCTGTTGCGCTACCTGTAAAGGTGTAGCTGTGCTGGCAGAAGCTTCGGGGGAGTGCATGGCTTAAAATCCGCCACCCACGGATCGGCATACGCCTATATAAGCTAACAATACCTGTGTTTTAGCTTGTAGGTGTTGTTGATGCGCTTGTTCGGCCAAGACCTGTTGCGGCAACCATGTCGCCTCGCTGGCTAGGCCGTATCGCCATTGTTGGTGCGTCTCCGTGGCGAGTTGTTGGGCTTGTTGGTCGATCTGTTGGGCGTGCTGGTGAGCTTCGGCTAGGGTGTTGAGGGTGGCAAGGCTGCTTTCGGTTTCGGCATAGGCTTGCTGTACCGTGGCGACATACTGCTGTACCAAAGCCTCACGAGTGTGTTTGGCGATGGCGAGTGCTGCACGAGTGCGCCCCCCAGTATACACAGGTTGCACCAAGCCCGCCCCAATACTAGAGGCTAAGCTGCCCCAATCAAACAAGCGACTAAACCCCAGCGAGTTAAGCCCCCATTGGCCTGTAAGCGTCAGAGCTGGCAAAAACTCCTTTTGCGTAGCACGTATAAGGAGGGCGGCTTCTTCAATAGCTAACCAACGGGCTTGCACGTCTGGCCGATGCGCCACCAACTGCCCTGGTATCCCCGTGGGGATGAGGTGAGGGAGGTCGACTTTGGCGAGGGGTAGCTCCTCGTCTGGCAGGGGAGTGACGCTACTGAGTAGGCCTTGGGTGGTGAGCTGGGCGGGGGTCATACCCACCAGCGGAGCCAGGGCTAGCCTTGATGTCGCCTCAAGTTGTTGCAACTGTGCCAAGCGTTGTTGTGCCTGTTCAAGTGCCTGTTGCGCTTGTAAGGTAGAGGCTTGTGTGGCGGTACCCTGTTGGCGTTGATAGCTGGTATGAAGTGTTGCTTGCTCCAGCAAAGCCACAATTTTTTGTTGTGATTGTAGCAGGGCTTGTGCTTCACTCCATTGCCAATAGGCGTTGGCTACCGTGGCCGACAGTTGCAGGGTGTAGTTGTGATAGTCGTGCTTGGCCATATCGGCCACACGTTTGGCGGCGTGGTGTTTGTCTCGGTATTTGCCCCATAGGTCAACATCATAACTCGCTTGTAGGGGGATGCTATAGAAGTGGTTATTGCGCCCCGAATTGCCCACACCGCCAATACCACCACCGCCTGTTAAATTGACAGGAAACTGGTTTTTTGAGAAGCGTTGCAGGGTGTAGTTAGCCCCAATACTAGCAACGGGTAGGCGTTCGGCTCGTACAATATCCACATTAGCTTGGGCTTGTTGTAGCTGGCTTTCGGCGGCCAATAGCGAAGGGTTTTGCGCTAGGGCTTGGCTCATCAGGGTGTCTAGGGTGGGGTCGCCAAAGGCCTTCCACCATGTGGCGGTAGGCCAGTCGTTGGTGAGCGTGGGGGTTTGGGCCGTGGGTGCTGTGTTAGGTGCTGGCACGCTTACCCACGTTTCATCAGGAGCAATGGGCGTTTGCTGCACTTGCTCGGGGCTGGGCAGCGGGCTAGACACCACGCCACGTTGTCCAATCCACCACCAAGGGGGCAGGCCTGCAACGGCAAGGGCAGGGCTGGCCATGGGTACAACAAAACATCCCACCAACGCATAGCTGGCAATTTTAAACAGGTGACGCATACGTTTACCTAGCCTTTGCAACACAAATGTAAGCCTTGACAGTGTAACACATTACTTTAGGCTGGGTTAAGGGGGTGATGGAACAAGAGGCTGTTTATGCTATCTTTTAGCAAGTGTTGTCACGTTAAACTTGGTAAATATCGTGCTTTTTTTACTCGTCACCTCGTTTTTAATTGGCCAACTGACAGGCTTATTGGGTATTGGCGGCGGCCTGCTCCTCGTGCCTGCCATTGTTTATATTAGCCCCTTGCTTACGGGGGGTGCGCCTGTGTTAAGCCTCCCTCTAGCCACAGGTGTGGGAGCCGTACAGGGTTTGGCGGGCTGTAACGCCAGCATGTGGGTACATGGCCGTAACGGCCACACACTCACCCAGTGGTTACTGTGGATGCTGGCCCCCGTCACCCTAAGTGCCTACATAGGCGGTTGGGTGAGCGATTTTGTACCAGAGTTTTGGCTAGACGGGTTGTTGAAACTGGTACTGCTTTGGGCCGTTGCTTTAGGGGCGTTTAACTATTGGCGTAAGTTCATGCGCCCTACAGCTCCGCCGCAAGCCAGTATGGCCACTGCCGAAGCCGCCTTTAACCGAGAGGTTGCCCCCGTGTTGGGCTGGCAATTGGTGGCTTTGAGCGTCGTTATCGGGTTTATGGCGGGGCTTTTGGGCATTGGCGGAGCCATTTTTTTGCTGCCCTTGTTGATGGATGTGTTACACGTACCCATGCGCTTGGCCGTGGCCACCATTACCGTGTTGGTGTGGTTTAGTTCGGCCAGTAGTGTGGTGGGCAAGTGGCAAGTGGGCTTGTTGCCCTGGCCAGAGACCTTGGTGGTGGCCGTTGCGGCTACCGTTGGCGGGTGGGTAGGCGCACAATGCCAACGCTGGGCCAGCGAGCGAGTGCTACGCTTGGTTCACCTTAGCGTGTTGCTGTTGGTGTTGGTTAAGGCTTTTGTGCATTAACCCCAAGCCTCTTTTATCGTTTGACTATGAGCAATCGCTTGGCCAAAACAGGTGTTTATGGTACAAGTAGCTTAGCTTGCCTAAGCAGGCTTCTACCCTAGAAGGAACCCCCTATGACAATGACTGCATCACGCACCAGCAACCGCCTCTCCATACACGACATGGATTTGTCTACTGGTAAAAAAGCCCGTTTACACCGCCTTATGTACGAATACGGCCCTGGTAACGGCAAATTGATGGTATTACCCATTGACCAAGGCCTTGAGCATGGTCCCGTTGACTTCTTCGTGAACCCCCCTTGTGGCAACCCTGAATACCAACTTGAACTCGCCCTGCAAGGCAAGTACTCCGCCATCGCCTTCCATTACGGTTTGGCTGATAAGTACCTGAAAGCCTACGCTGGCCGTGTACCCCTCGTTCTTAAATTGAACGGCAAAACCTGCATCCCACCCGATGATGAAGCCTTTTCGCCTTTGACCTCGACCGTTGAAGATGCCGTGCGCTTAGGTGCCGATGCTATTGGTTACACCTTGTTTGTGGGTTCGCCTCAGCAAGACCGCGACATCCGTCAATTTATGGAAGTGCGTCGTGAAGCCGAAAAATACGGTATGCCTATCATTATGTGGGCTTACCCCCGTGGTACCTACGTCAATAAAACTGGCGGTAAAAACAGCTTGTACGCCGTTGACTACGCCGCCCGTGTTGCCTGTGAATTAGGTGCCGACGTGGTTAAAGTCAATTACCCAGAAATGACCGACAGCAAACGTGACACCTACCCCGCCCCTTACAACGAGTTGCGCTTAACCGAAGTTGAAGCAGCTCGCCAAGTGGTACAATCAGCTGGTAAAACGCTGGTTATCTTCTCGGGTGGTGCTAAAGTGAACGATGCTCAATTGATTCAGCAAGTACGCACTGGCTTTGAAGCTGGCGGTGTTGGCTTAATCTTTGGCCGTAACATGTGGCAACGTCCCATGGAAGAAGCTTTGCGTGTCTCTAACGACGTGCATGCCGTGATGAAAGAATACTAAACCTTAACAGGAGCCTCCGTTATGCACTTACAGTCATCGGTGTCTCCTTGGGCTAAACCCCCTGCTGCTTTAGGGCAAGCA
>JBIKUS010000136.1:0-5001 GCA_044347425.1 Vampirovibrionales bacterium
TAATACGCTTACCTTGACCCACTAACTCAACGGCTCGACGACGAAAAGCAACAGGATACATAACGGCGGGGTCTCTGTAACCTAACAACAACACCTTATTGTATCATACTCTCTGGAATTAGCTATACCTAAGAGTAAACACCCCTGAAAAACACAATTGCTTACCCCTATACCACAGCTTAAAAGTTTCGTAAAAAGGGGGTTATGCGTCGGCTTCCCAACTAACACCGCTGGGGAGAACAAGGGATCTCTCCTGCATTTCATTGAAGGGCGTTATAAGGTGAGTCACTTTGTCTTTTTCAAGTGGGTATTCAAATTGTTCGAGGAGATCTTCTACAGACAATCCACTATTTTTTATGTGTTTTAGCCTTGTCATGGCATCCTTGACAATAACCTTGGCTAATTCTTTTGCTTCATCAAGACTCAGAGGAGGCGTTAATTTAAACTGCCCAAAGGCTGTGTTACCTTGGGTTTGCCGTGTTACCATAGACGACAGGGCGTAGGCAGAAGAAAACATCACTCAGAAACCTTTGCATTAAAGTGGATAACTAAACACTTACCTAAGCACTAAGGCTCCTCAAGCAAAAAATTGCTTTTTTGCCCCTAAAACCTCAAAATCGTAAATTTCCTTCGCTATGCTTTGCTAAAAACATGAGCTATACTAACAATAGCACTGTTTGATGCCTCGCTGGCCAGCACGCCTCATTACAGCAACCTCACACCATCACACACCACTGATTCACCACCCCAACACAGAGGGTTCACTTTGTTATGTCTACCGTCACTTTAGCCCACGAAACACTCAAACCTGACGTGGTTGCCACGTACAGGCAAGCCCTTGGCGTGCTGCAAGCCACCATGGCCGACGTGGCCAACCGCCCCAAAGAAGCCCTACAGGCCGCCAAGCTGGTGGTGCAAAAAATCAACCCCAGGCTGTGGTTTGACCTAACCGCCCACGCCAAAGGCACTGGCAGACAGCCTTACGTGCCTAACATCCCCACCGATGCTGAACTGATAGAAGAGCTACAAGCTTTAGACTTGCAACTGGGCAGGGTACTAGGCACAGGCGATGGTGGCCCCAAGCGCAAGAAGAAAACCCCCAAGTGGGATCCTTTCTCGAAGTTGCCGAATCCGCACAAGGCCTAGCCGTGGGCTGGGCGTAGGGGAACCACCATCGTCTCAGCGACGAGGGCTTGGCTGTGGGCGTGCGTGGTAGCATCGTCGTGTTGCAGGGTGCCGTCGTCCATATCATCGGGGTCGTTTTGGCCAAAGCGGTGCATTTTCTCATCGTCCAGCACGCCTTCCCAGCGGGCAATCACGGTGGTGGCCACACAGTTACCCACCAAATTCACCGAGGTGCGCCCCATATCCAAAATATGGTCAATGCCTAAAATCACGCCAATGCCTTCAAGCGGTAGGCCAAACGCCGTCAGCGTCCCCGCCAAAATGACTAGCGATGCCCGAGGCACGGCAGCAATGCCCTTACTCGTCAGCATCAGGGTCAACATCATCAGCAATTGCTGCTGAAAGCTCAACTCTACCCCTGCCATTTGGGCGATGAACATGGCGGCAAGGGCGAGGTAGAGAGTGCTGCCATCCAAGTTAAAGCTATAGCCCGTGGGCATCACAAATGAGACCACTTGCTTGGGGACACCGAAGCGTTCCATGGTTTGCATAGCGTCGGGCAGTGCGCTCTCGCTGCTGGCGGTAGAGAAGGCCAGTAAAAACGGCTCTTTTATGGCCGAAAGCAACTTAAAGAAGGGGACTTTAGCCCAGTAGCACACGCTTACCAGCACCAACCCTAAAAACAGGATTAACGCAAAATAGAGTGAACCCGCCAATTTGGCATAGGTCACCATCACGCCAAGGCCGTTTTTGCCTACGGTGGCCGCCATGGCACCCAGTACGCCCATGGGGGCAAAAGCCATCACGTAACCCACAAACTTAAACATCACCTCGCTAAGGCTTTCTAGCCCGTGCAAAATGGGTTTGCCCTTATCGCCAGCGGCCATTAAAGCCAAGGCAAAAAACACGGAAAACACCACCAATTGCAAAATGTCGCCCGTGGCCATGGCCTGTATCACACTCTCTGGCACCATGTGTAGGATGGTATCCCAAAAGCTGTGGTTGCTGGCCACCGTGGCGGCGTTGCTGGCAATTTGCCCCACTTCGGCTTGTTGGGTGGCTGTGGCACTCAGCAGATTAAAGCCTTCGCCTGGTTTAAGCCAGTTGGCCACGCCCAAGCCAATAAACAAGGCGAGCGTTGTGGCTACTTCAAAGTAGAGCAGGGTTTTTAGCCCCATGCGTCCCACTTGTTTATGGTCGCCACTGCCTGCTATGCCTACCACAAGGGTAGCAAACAGCAGGGGAGCAATCAGCATTTTAATCATGCGTAGGAATAAATCTGACAGGCCTTGTAGCTGCACGCCCCACGCGGGAAAGATGGCACCAATGGCCAAGCCCAGCACCAACGCTAAAAAGATTTGTGAGGTAAGCGACAGGCGAGGCAAACGTAAAGACGACAGCATAGCGCAACAAGGCTCCCAAGGCGGTAGAGGGTACAGGCCAACAACAGCAGGTAGTAAGGGTATACCATTAAAATAACCTTAACGCCAATGGGTGCTAGCTGCACCATTAACACTAAACGAGAGAGGCCTTGGTAAGCCTCCCTCGTTAGGGTTAGTGGTTGAGCTTGGGTACTAGCTTATAAGCGGCCTTCTTCGGCGTCCAGCAATTCAAACCAGCGAGTAATGTTGAGTTCGGGGCGGTTTAGCGCACGCACACAACGCTCGTAGTAGGCTTGCTTAGGGGCAATATCAGGAGCCCACGTGCGGCATTGGTAGCTCCAGGCGAGGATTTCGTCCTCGGTTTTGGATTGGCCGTTGGCCTCTACCCAAGCGAGAATCTCCTCGTCTGTCTTACCAGCTTGAACTTGCTCGTAAAAGCCTTGGCGGTCAATGCCTTTAAAGTCAAAAAACAGTGCGCCAAGGGGGCAATCCCAGTGGAAGCCAGCATTGGTGCCAGCGTGCGTAGCACGAGCTTTGTCGATGGTTCGGGCTAAAATGATGTAGGCACCTAGTAAAGCGTTAGGGCTACGGGGTGGGGTTTTGGTTAAATCAAGGGGGGTAACGGCGGTTAAGGTCGTGGTCATGGTAAGGAGGCTCCCAAAAACAATACCTTACTAAGGTAGCATGGCTAAAACGAGTTGTTTAACATGTTCATAAAATGTTTAGACTAGCCAAGCGTTCCAATAACCCCACCTTTTAGGTGATTAGTGCAACTTGATTGCGTTTTCTTAGTGTCAGGCTTACAGTAAGGGTGTACAGTAGGTAAAGTTTAACGTTGCTTTAGGAACACTTTACCTTCTTTGTACGTTTAACCCCTTAGCCTGCTACCACTGCTTTTAGGGTCTATTTTGTTCTATGCCACATTTTTTCACACCCCACGCTCACGCCACACCTCGCTACACTTTGCTGCCTATCTCAACCTTAGGCCACCCTGCCTTTTTAACCCTGTGCGTGTGTAGCTTTCTGTTTTTTGGGTCTTACCACATCACCCTGCCCCTGTTTCCTCTGTTTTGTAAAAGCCTTCATTTAGATAACGGCACCATTGGCCAGTTGGTTGCCCTGCTGATAGGCACCTCGTTGGCGATGCGCCTGTGGGTGGGTAGGCTGGCCGACAAGGTACTGCCCACCAAACTCATGGCAGTAGGTGCTAGCTGCTTTCTGTTAGGCAGTCTCGGCTTTTTGTGGATGTCGCCCCAAGTGCATTGGCTGTGGATGGCTCCGCTGCGGATTGTGCAGGGGATAGGGTTTTCGTTGTTTTACACGGCCAGCTCAAGCTATTTGGCGGCTCTGTTGCCTTGCACCCGCCGAAGCGAGGGGATTAGCCACCACAGTAACAGTATAAAACTGGCCAACGCTTTTGCGCCCATGGTGGGGTTATATGCGGCTGCATCCTTAGGGTTTGGCCAAGGCTTTTTAATTGCCGCTGGTGTGGGCATACTGGCCGTGTTAGCTGTGCTGTGGCTCACCTACGGCCGCAACACCACCCAGCCCTTACTGCAACCCATGAGTGCCGAGGCCATAGCCCGAGACGATGAAAAACCTCACCCCCTCTACAACGCCAAAGTCACCTTCCCTGGGTTGATTATGGCCAGTAACAGCCTCGTTTTTGGTGCGCTCATCCCCTTTGCCCCGCTGCTGTGCCACGACAAAGCCCTTGAGCAACCCCAATGGTTTTACCTTGTGTACGCCTTTGCCCTTATCGCCTCACGCTCCTTCACGGCCAAATGGGCTGATACCTACGGCTACCACGTGGTGATACTGCCAGGTATGGCCTTGGTGGCCTTAAGTTTGTTAGGCATGATGGCCAGCAACCAGCTTGTCTTGTTTTTAGTGTGCGCTGGCCTGTACGGCTTAGGTGCGGGCGTTGTTCAGCCAGCCCTTATTGCCATGGCGGTAGACCGCACCGAACCCCACGAGCGGGGCAGTGCCATGGCCAGCTTTACCCTATTTACCGATGTGGGCCATGCGTTAGGGTCGTTGATGATGGGCTGGTTAAGCCAGTGGTACGGCTTTAATGCGGGGCTGGGTGCCGTGATGGTATTGGTTGTTTTTGGCCTGTTAGCCTATGCCAGTGTCACCTTTAAAGAGGGCAAGTTCAGCCGAGCAGAACTTGCCCCACCTTGCTAAGTTATATGCCCTCTGCCTAGTGGAGGCAGTTTACTAAGTAACGGTATACGCTAGTAGTATCAAGCCCTTGCCTGTGTGTGCCGATACCCCTTGTAACGTGTTAGCCCAACCACCAACCTAACGAGACTAGCCTCATGATTCAATCTCGCCTTGCCCTTACCTTTGCCCTTGTGCTTTGTGCTTGCCAACTGAGTGTGGCCGCCCTAGCCATGGAGCCAAACCCAGAATTGCTCAGCATTAAAGGGTATTCTCCCCAAATGGTGACCACCACAGGCATACAGCAAGACCGTATGGAATGGAAACAACC
>JBIKUS010000137.1:0-4953 GCA_044347425.1 Vampirovibrionales bacterium
ATACACGGCATGGTTTAGCTTAGGGTCAAGGGCTAACGCTCGTTGGTAATGCTCTCGGGCATTAGCTAACTGGTTGGTGGCACTGTAGAGATTGGCCAAGTTGTAATGCACGTAAGCATCGTTAGGGCTGAGGGCCAAGGCACCGTTAAGTAGCACCTCTGCTTGTTTAAACTCGCCGTTAAGCTTGTAGGCAATGGCCAAGTTGGTCAGCACGTCGGTGGGCATCCCCTGCTGAAACACAGCTACGGCTTGGTCGGCTTGGCCTAGCATGAGGTAAGCTCTGCCCAACAGGCGGGCGGCACTTTCTTTGTCGCGCTGAGGCCATTGTTGCCACGGCAGGTTGGCCAAGGTGGCAACCACGTTGGTATCGTCTGCTTGGGTGTTGTAGGTGTTGGCTTTGTCTAAAGCTTTGGCGATTAAGGCCGTTTGCCCTGTGGTTGCGGGCTGTTTGGCTAACAACGTGGCGGTTTGCGCTTCGGCCATGGCCAACTTGTCGGTTAAGCTGCTCACACTGGCACGGGCTTGTGCCAGTTGCTGTTGCGATGCCGCTAGGCGAGCTTCGGCTTGTTGTTTATCGGCTTGTAGTAAGGCTAACTGTTGCGTTTGTTGATTGATCGTAGCTTGTAAGCTGGCCAGTTTTTGGTTAAGCGCGGGTGACTGTTTGGCCACTTGCACGGGTTTGGCTGTTGCCGCTTTGGCTTCGGCAAGTTGTAAGGCTGATTCAAGCTGGGTGGCGTTACGGGTGGCTAGGGCGAGTTGCTGGAGTAGCTGTTCACGCTCCGTGGTGAGGTTGGCCACCTGTTGCTGTAGGCTGGTTACGGCAGTAGGTGAAGCCGCCTGTTGCAGCTTGGCTAAGGCTTCGCCTTGGGCAAGGAGGCGGTTTTCTTTGTCGGCCAGTGCCAGTTGTGACTGCTTAACCGCTTGCCACGACGCATCCAATTGTTGCGTCAGTACTTTAATTTTGCTCCGCATCGCCAACAGTTCGGCGTTGGTGGCGGGGGGCGAGACTACGGTGGCTTTGGCTGGTGCGTTGGCTTGTTTGGCCTGTTCGTCTAGCAAAGCCATCACTTGGGCGGTGGTGGGTTTGGTGGCTAGGGTTTGAGTTTGTAGAGCATCCAACTTGTCTTGCAGTTGTGCAATACGCTGGTTTTGCTGGTTAATAGTGCTGATGGATTGGTTGAGTGCCTGCTTGGCTTGTTGCAAGCGTTGGTGCCATTGGTCGGCTTGGTTGGCTACATTACCTTGTGCTTGCAAGCTGGCCAGCTTTTGTTGGTTTTCTGCCAGTTGAGCTTTGAGTTGCTCTACGGTGGCTTGCAGGGTTTGGGCGTGTTGTTGGGCAGCAAGGGCTTGAGCCAAAGCGGCTTGAGCGTTGGCTAAATCGGTTTGTAGGTTGGCCACAGTGGCCTTGCGGCCTTTGGGGGCAGCTTGTGTAACAGCGTCTGCTTGGGGTGGCTGGGCGGCCTGAGCTAGGGGCAGAGCCATGCCCACACCGTGTAGTAACAAGCACACTACTAAGATACAGGCCTTAAGCCTATGCCCAACGGGGCTACCAACACACTGAAACAAGACCATAGTAACGAGACCTTTCGATAATCAACACACTTAGCCAGTGTGGCCGCTTGGCTAAACGAGCTAAACCCTAGCTTACGGTAGCCAACGCTCTTTGTGGGGGTTGGAGCTAAACAGATACACTGGTTGAGGTAGGCCACCCATTGAGTAAAAAGGGAGCCTGTCTAAACAAGGCCAAACATAGGCTAATGTGCCAAACCCTGTAACAGAACGTGACAATAGTGACACGCTGGGGGGGTAAACCCGCAAGTTTTGCCGATTCTTTCCGATATGAGAAATGTCAGAACGTTTACTGTATGGATACCTAACATGCTACCGACCTCACTCTCAGCACCAGACCAACAGCCAAGTGCGCTTGTATTTATAGAGCAAACCCAAGGCGTAGAACCTCAGTTGCTCACATTGTTTAACCAGTTGGAGACATTTCCGCTTTGGTTGCAAGAAGGGTTGGCTCCGCTGTTGTTGCAGGGGTTAGATAGGGTAAACCACGACACGCACGCCTACCACGGCAACAAAGAGGCTGGCCCCGAGCGGTTAAAAGTGTACCTATCCATGCAACAATTCTGGCCTAACATCCCCAAGCAAAGCCAATTGGCCAAGGTGATTAAAGTGGCTTTGTTAATGAATGAGCAGGCACAAGCAGTCTTTTGCTATCGATTTGGTGAGTTAGTGGGCTTGGTTAACGTCTACCTACAGGCTTGCGAAGCCCGTAACACAGCACCGCAAGGTCGGCATATCTCGGTTATTTTTGCCACAGCCGTTGAGTTAGGCATTGTGGAAGCGCAGCGTAAGATGACGCAAGAGCTGCTTGGCATCGCTTAAGCAGTTTTTAACTTTTGCCAAAACCCTCTAAGGCCGATTCGGGAGGCAAACACTCGGCTGGCAACCACGGCGGTAACGTCTCTGGCCTAAAGGCTTCGGCGGTGGGGGGTGGCCACGGGGCTTGGTTGGCATAGGCTTGCCGTTGCACCTGCCACTGTCGCCCCCATTCTGTGGCTTGTGCTTGCTCCGCATCTGATGATTCGGGTTGTTCGGCGAGATGAATGCCCTGCCACATCCACACCAAACCTGGGTACACTTGCTTAGCCTGCACCAAGGCTACGCCTAAATTAAACTGTGCCACGGCAGACGCTGGCTTAAGCTGATGCGCCTTACAAAACAAGCCCACCGCCTTGGTAGGTTCGTCTAGGTGGTGGTAAGCCTGCCCCAGCCCTAGGGTGGCCGTGTAATGCTGGCCATCGTGCTTTTTGGCAATGAGACCGTAATAATACGCCGACCAGCGCAACAGCCACTTGCCCGAAGGGTCATCATTGCCCAATTGCGCCTTAACGCCCAGCTCTTGGTAGAGGTGAGCCATGTCTAAGTAAGCGGTATCGGGTATTTTTTTGCCGTGGGTTTCAATCAGTTTTCGCCACAGCCTAAAGGCTTTGTTGTACTGGCGTTCGCTCATGTAGAAGCGGGCAAGGTTTAAACTGTCGCCTAAGGGCAGTAGCTTTTGCGAGGCAAGAGCTTGCTCATAATGGCGTTGTGCAGCGGCGTTTTGGCGTTGTTGGTGGTACAGGCGTGCTAGCTTTAGGTGAAACACAGGCTCGGCGGGGTAGCGTTGGTTGGCCTCTTTGTATAAGTCAAAGGCGGCGTTGTAGCGTTGCTCTTGTAGCAGCAGTTGCCCTTCGCGCAGGTAGCGTAGGCGTTGCAATTCTTCGTTGATGGGTTTGCCAAAAAACACCATCAACCCCACCATCAGGGCGATGATAAACCATATGCCTGCTGCGGGTAGCCATTGCCAAACCGTAGACTGCTTCACCTTAGCCACCTCCGTTGGGGGGAGGGGGTTGTTGTTGCCTGTGGGCTTTAATCGCCTCTAGCACGTGGGGAGGCACTTTACCCTCAAGCTCGGTTAAATCATCGGGAATGACGATCGACTGCATCCCTTGGGTGGCTTCGGGGGGGAGGGCTTGGGGGCTGAGTACCACGTTAGGTGTGGGCGTAGCAGAAGGAGGCTGGTTGGGTAGGGCGTGTTGTTGTGGTATAGGCATCGGCACACCTTGCGACGACAGCTCTTGCGGTGGCTGAAACTGAGGTTGAGGTGGTTGCGGTGCTGGTGGTGCGGGTGGTGCGGGTGGGTCTGGCCAGCTTTGCCAACCTTGGCAGGCCAAGGCGTAGGCGGTCAGGGTAGGGCCAGGGGTAAAGCGTGGCCAAGGGGGCAGCAACCATCGCCAGTTTAAGGCGTAGGGGATGTAAAAGGCATCAATCGCATCATACTGGCTGCTTACCGTGTGAGGAGTGAGACCCAGTTGGTTGCCTGTGCCATGCCATGTGGCCACGGGTTGAAACACCTTGGGTTGTTTGGCCAAGGCCTCCACCTCAGAGGTGGGGGTGGCGTACAAGCCCAAGGGCGTGCTTGCCGTTATCACGTGGGTAACGTCAGCTTGGCAGAGGGGTTTAGCCCATTGGTAACTGCTCAGGTTGTGCCAACCCTGCCAGCCTTGCCGTGGAGCGTGCTGGTACCCTTGTGGAGCTTCGACCCTAAGGCCGTGTTGTGCGCCAAGGGTGGGTTCGGCGTGTTGTACGTTGAGGTACCAACGTTGGGTAGAGGCCTTGGCTTGCGGGGCAAAGGTAGGAGCGGGTGCGACACTGCTAAACAACACGCCTGCCCCATAGCGTTGCACGCCTTGCTCGGCCAGCCATGTGGCCGCTTGTTGCCGAGTATCGGGGGTGAGCCATAGGGTTAAAAACGTGGCACTATTGAGAAAATTTGGCACGACCATCGCCAGCAGTAGCGCAAGGGTTAGCCCCTTGGCCAGCTTGGCTTGGCCAGTGGTACGCCTCACCCAGTGAGATATCGCCATCACGCCCACAACAGCCCAACCACACAACCATGGCAGCAAGGGCAACATGTAGCGTACAAACACCGTTTGGGTGGAGCCTGCCCAAGCAAAAAACACCAAGCCCATCACCGCCAAAACGGTACGCATCCCCTGCCCCCGCCATAGGGGATGCACCAGCCCCGCTACGGCAGCCAGTAAGGCCACACCGCCAAGGCCATGCCATAGGGTAAAGGTGGGGTGACGTAACCAGCCTCGGCCAACATCTAGCCCATGCCCGCCTGCCATGTGCGCTACTTGAAAGGAGAAATCTCGCCAAAACGTCGCAAAATCCATCGTAATAAAGGGCGAGGTGAGCAAGAAAGTGGCCAAGGCCGCTACGGCTCCGCCCAACAGCAGCCAACGGCGTGGCATGGTAGCCTGAGGTAACAACGCTAACCCCGCCAAAGGGTATAGCAGCACTAAGCCAGCAGGGTATTTGGTGCCAGCTGCTAGCCCTGCACAGGCACAGGCTAGCCATAGCCCTTGCTGAAGGGTGGTAAGTTGCCAGCCAAAGCGG
>JBIKUS010000039.1:0-17218 GCA_044347425.1 Vampirovibrionales bacterium
ACGCTGGTATTGAGGGTTTGTAGCCTTGGCCATTGGTCACGCAGGGCGCACAGTTGTATGGTGCAGCCAGGGGTGTTATCCATAGGGTAAAACACCAGTATCAGGTTTTTGCCTTTGTAGTCGGCCAAGGTGGCAGTTTTGCCTCCCGTTAGCGTGGCTTTAAAGGCGGGTGCTACCTGCCCTACCGTAGGGGCTACTTGTTTAAGCGATTTGGCCTTAACCAAGCCAATACCGTAATAACTCAGCACGGCCAACAAAGCAACGGCACCTAAAATCATACTTAACTTCATCATCACACTTAACTCCGCACAAAAAAGAAAGCCTGTACAGGTGTTTATATGCCACAAGCTAAGCTAAACTACAACCCTTAAAACACAACCTTGCTTTATAGCACTTAGTAAGCGTGGGCTTGAAGCCGTGGCTTGATGCGCTATGCTAGTGGCTACTCTGTTGTGTTGTATCTATTGTGGGTACAAATAACACCTGCGTCTCCCCCTTTTTGTCTCGCTTACTTATAAGGATGCTACCCCATGCCAGTACCTAAGAAACGCCTCGGCCACTCCGACCAAGGACACCGCCGTTCAAACTGGAAGGCACTACGTACCACTGTGGCTTTTTGCAGCAATTGCGGCGCACCACGTCACCCCCACACTATTTGTGGCACCTGTGGCTTTTACGATGGTAAAATTGTAAGCGGACGCTTTGCTCACAAAAGTGGCTTTGGCGAATAAGTGTTCATTTTGATCCGTGAAGCCACAGAAAAAGTCTCAGGGTGAGATGATGATAAGGAAAAACAACATAAGATATGAGGAGTTTATAAATAATAAATGACGAATATCGTTGTTTTTTTGACACAGTCAGCGCTCATCATGGGGCTTTTTCTGTGGTTTCACGCCCTTAGTGCTTGTGTTTTTCTGCCTGATAGGTCACGCCTTTACTCATGATTACCCTAGCCATTGATGCCATGGGGGGCGATTTTGCCCCAGAGCAAACCGTAAAAGGTGCCGTTGAAGGTGCCAAACACTATGGTGTTAAGGTGCTGTTGGTAGGGCTACCCTCTGCTATTAACGCCGAGCTAGCCAAGTATGATACCCGTGGCCTACATCTTGAAGTCGTCGAAGCTAGCGAAAGCATTGATATGGACGAGTCGCCCATACAGGCCTTACGCAAAAAGAAAAACGCCAGCATCGCCGTCACGGCTAGGTTGGTGAAAGAGGGCAAAGCCCAAGGCATGGTGGCTGCTGGTAGCACAGGTGCTGCCATGACGGCTGCCTTGTTTAACATTGGCCGCATTAAAGGGGTAGAACGCCCCGCCATTGGCGTGGTACTGCCTTGCTATCAAGCCCCCTGCCTTTTATTAGATGGCGGAGCCAACGCCGACTGCCCCGAATCTGCCTTGCTACAATTTGCCCAAATGGGTAAAGTCTACATTCAACGGGTACACGGCATTACCGACCCTAAAGTGGGCTTTCTCAACATTGGCACCGAAGAAGGCAAGGGTAGCATGGCTGCCAAATCAGCCTATGATGCGCTTAAAGTGGCCGCCACTCACCCTGAGGCGGGCTTTAACTTTGTGGGCAATATTGAAGGCCGTCACCTGTTTTTAGGGGGGGCGCATGTGGCCGTGGCCGATGGGTTTAGCGGTAACATCGCCATTAAATCCGCCGAGGGTGTGCTGTCGCTGTTTGGCCGTTGGCTCAAAGAAGAACTCACCGCAACGCCATGGCAAAAATTGGTAGGCTTGCTGGTGCGTCCCGCCGTGCAGCGTGTTAAGCGTAGGCTTGACCACGAAGAACTGGGCGGAGCCTTGCTCATGGGTATCAACGGCATTTGCGTCATTGCCCACGGCGGTAGCTCGTACGTGGCCATACATAACGCTATGCGCTTGGCCAAACAAGCCGTAGAACAAGATGTAGTGACTCATATGACTGCCTTCACTCAAATCGCATCACTAAACAGTCCTTCTCCTGCTGATACTGGCCTCTCCCCCTCGCCCGTTTAAACTTTTTTGTTGACGTTGTACCGAAAGTTTCCTTGCATGACGCTCCCCTCTGCCACTCGTTTAAGCGGTGTTCAACTTATAGGTGTGGGGTCGGCCGTACCGCCCACCATCGTCACTAACGATGATTTGGCCACTTTCCTCGACACCTCCGACGAGTGGATACACTCCCGCACAGGCATACGCCAACGCCGAGTGATTGCAGGCGATGAGACCCTGACTGACCTTTGCTTACAAGCTGCCCGTAACGCCTTGGCCATGGCGCAAGTGCCTGCCGATGCCCTAGGGTTGATACTGGTAGCCACGGCTACACCCGATGAGCGTTACCCCGCCACGGCTGCTCGCTTACAGCAGCATTTACCTGCCCCCAAGGCTTTTGGCTTTGATTTGTCGTTAGCTTGCACGGGCTTTGCTGCCGCCATGCAAACGGCCACCCAGTTTTTAAAAGCTGGCACGGTTGATTTTGCCCTCGTCGTTGGTGCCGATGCTCACTCACGGGTGATGGATTGGACAGACCGTAATACCTGTGTCCTTTTTGGCGATGCTGCTGGTGCCGTGGTGCTCAAACGCACTGAGCTTGCCGACAACGGCCTACTCAGTTTTGATGCCAACCTCGACGGCCAACTAGGCAGCGAATTAGCCGCCCAAGTGCGCTATGGCCATTACCCTAAAGTGGCAGGCCCCACCCACGTTGACCCTTACGTTAAAATGAACGGCCGAGAAGTCTACAAGTTTGCCGTCAGCCGTGTGCCTCACTCCATGGAAGATGCCGTGGCCAAAGCGGGGCTTACCCTTGCCGATATCGACTGGATTGTCCTTCATCAAGCCAACAGCCGTATTATGGATGCCATCAGCGACCGCCTCCATTTCCCACGAGAGCGCATGGTAATGAACCTTGACCGCTACGGCAACACCTCCGCCGCCTCTATCCCCTTGGTGTTGGATGAAGCCGTGAGGGATGGCCGAATTCAACCCAACCACACCCTGCTGATGAGCGGTTTTGGCGGTGGCCTGTCGTGGACGAGTACCGTGGCCACGTGGTCTGGCGTCGCTTTGGCTACCCAAGCGGTGACTGATTCAGCCGTACCTTTGGCACATGTTGCAGGCTAGCACATAGGATTTTACGTGATGACAACTTCTTTTAAAACATTACCTACGGCTTGGCTCTTCCCAGGGCAAGGCTCGCAAGCGGTGGGCATGGGGTGTGATTTATTGCAAGCCTACCCCGATGTGCTGACCCCTCTCGCCACGCAAGCCGAACGCCTTTGTGCCGAAGCAGGTGCGCCTAACCTCTTGGCCGTATTGGCCGAAGGCCCTGCTGAGACGTTGCAAGAAACCCGCTACACTCAACCCGCCCTGCTGTTAGTCTCGTTGATGATGGTGCGCCTGTTGGCTCATCAAGCCCCCGAGTTGCGCCCTGCCGTGGTGGCTGGCCATAGCTTAGGCGAATTGGCCGCCCTCGTGGCCGCCAACGTCATTACCGAAGCGGATGCCCTAGCCCTTGTGGCCGAACGTAGCCGCCTGATGCAACAAGCCCCTGCTGGTGCCATGGCAGCCGTGTTAGGCCTCACCGCCAGCCAAGTGAACGAGGCGTTAAGCCAAGCAGGGGTAGGCAACACCGCTACCGATGCCAACCTGTGTGTCATCGCCAACGACAACGCCAGCCAGCAGATTGTCATTACTGGCACGGCCGTAGGACTTGAGCAAGCCACCCCCGCCCTCAAAGCAGCAGGGGCTAAACGTGTCGTCCCCCTCCCCGTTGGCGGAGCTTTTCACTCGCCCCTGATGGGTGAGGCCAATGCCGTTTTTGCCCAAGCCATCGATGCCGTCACGTTTTCACCAGCCACCTGCGATGTCATCAGCAACGTGACAGGCCAAGCCAGCCGTTGCCCCGACACACTCAAAGCCAACCTCAAAGCCCAAATGACGGGTAGCGTGCAGTGGGTCGCCACCCAACACGCCCTTGAGCAAGCTGGCATCACCCAAGCCCTAGAATTGGGTGCAGGTGCCGTATTGGCTGGCTTGGCCAAAAAAACCACGCCCTCACTCAGCGTCACTTCAGTCGGCTCGGTCGACGCTTGGCAAACATGCTTAGCCTCGCTTACCCCCGCCCCTTGTGCCGTGGGTGTGTGAGTATCGTTAGCTACAAAGTGACTATTTTATTTAACTACCTTCCTGTTATTTTGTTACCTTTGTTTTTACCAACTCCTCCGTTAACCTTTTCTTGGGGCGCTGCCCCAAACCCCGCTGGAGGGATCGCATCCCTCCAGACCTCCCACCATGTTGGGCTTGCAACAAGCCCGTCAAACTAACTCAAACGTACATTTTACAGTTTACCTAAACGATTTCTTCAAGTAAAAAAGGTTTCGCACTTATGTCTCAACGCCCTGTCGCTCTCGTCACTGGAGGCTCTCGTGGTATTGGCAAAGCCTGTGTGCTAGCCCTTGCCTCGGCGGGCTATAACGTGGCGTTTAGCTTTGCCAGCAACCAAACCGCTGCCCAAGCCGTTATTGAAGAAGTGAAACAAGCCCACGGCGACGCTGTGATGGTACGTGCCTACGCCAGCGATGCGGGCGACATTGAAGCCGCCACCGCCTTAGTGCAACAAGTGGCCGAAGCCTTCGGCTCGCTAGACGTGTTGGTCAACAATGCAGGCATTACCCGCGACACCTTGCTGATGCGTATGAGCGACGAGCAATGGCACGCCGTGCTACAAACCAACCTTACGGGCGTGTTTGCCACCTGCCGAGCCGCCGTTAAGGTGATGATGAAGCAACGCAGTGGCCGCATTGTTAACATCTCAAGCGTGGTGGGTGTGTATGGCAATGCTGGCCAAGCCAACTATGCCGCCGCCAAAGCAGGTGTCATTGGTTTTACCAAAACCATCGCCAAAGAAGTGGGCAGCCGAGGTATTACCGCCAACGTCATCGCCCCAGGTTTTATTGAAACTGATATGACCCACGACCTGCCCCAAGCCAACAAAGAGCAATTACTCGCTCACATCCCGCTAAAACGCTTTGGCCAAGCGGATGATATTGCACAAGCCGTCACTTTCTTGGTAACATCAGGCGCGTACATCACTGGCCAAGTGCTTCACGTGGATGGTGGGCTTGTGTTTTAATGGCCTAACATGCGTTAATCCTCTTACCCTGTTACTTTGTGCCAATCGGCAACCTAATGGAGACACCCTAACATGACCAATGCCACCGAAACCGTGTACGATCGCGTAAAACGTGTCGTGATTGAACAACTCAGCGTTGAAGAATCTGAAGTGAAGCCCGATTCGAGCTTTACCCAAGACCTTGGTGCCGATTCGCTCGATACCGTTGAACTGGTTATGGCCTTTGAAGAAGAGTTCAACACCGAAATCCCCGACGAAGAAGCCGAAAAAATTACCACCATTCAACAAGCTGTTGATTATATTGAGAAAGCCCAAGCCAACGCTTAAGGTGCTTATCGCAAAGTGAGCCACCAAGGGGTTACATGCTTTAGCCCCTTGGCTACACTCACTGTTACACTGTACTGGTTAATGTAAGAGATTTGTCATGGCAGAGCGTCGTCGAGTAGTCGTTACAGGGCTTGGGGTGGTTTCCTCCTCTGGGTTAAATGTCCCTTCCTTGTGGGAGAATATACAAGCTGGGCGTAGCGGTATCCGTCGCCTTAAAAACATCCCCACTGATGAGTTGACCTGCACCATTGGCGGAGAAATGGACTTTGAACCCGCCGACTACCTCGACAAAAAAGAAGCGAAACGTATGGATCGCTTCACCCAATTTGCCATGGTTGCTGCCAAACAAGCCTACGCCGATGCCAAACTTGAAGGCCACATCGACAAAACCCGTTTAGGCGTGGTCATTGGTAGCGGTGCAGGTGGGCTAACCACCGTACAGCACCAATTGGTCAGCTGCTTTCAAAAAGGCTTCCAAAAATGTAGCCCCTTTTTAGTGCCAATGATGATTACCGATATGGCTGCTGGCCGTGTCTCCATTGAGTTGGGGGCGCAAGGGCCTAACTTGGCCATTGTCACCGCTTGCGCTACCAGTACCGATTGTATTGGCCAAGCCGCCCGCATGATTGAATACGGCGAGCTGGATGCTGCCGTGGCTGGCGGTGCCGAAGCACCGTTGGTGTCGGTATCGGTAGCGGGGTTTGCTGCCATGCGTGCGCTGTCCATGTCCGCCGAAAAAGACCCCGAAACCTCAAGCCGCCCTTTTGACAAAGACCGTGACGGCTTTGTCATGTCTGAAGGGGGAGCCATACTCATTTTAGAAGAGCGTGACCATGCACTCAAACGTGGCGCAACCATCTACGGCGAAATTGTCGGCTACGGTCGTTCGTCTGATGCGTATGATATTGTGATGCCCCACAGTCAAGGCGAAGGTGCCGCCCGTGCCATGGCTTCGGCTTTGCGTAACGCCAACCTTGCCCCCGAGGCTATTGGCTACATTAACGCCCACGGCACCAGCACCCCCTTAGGCGACGTGGCCGAAACGATTGCCATTAAAAAAATCTTCCCCCATGCGGCAGAGGGCGGGCTACCCGTCTCGTCAACCAAAAGTATGCACGGCCATATGCTGGGTGCTACTGGCGCACTTGAAGCGATTATCACGCTGCTGGCCTTGCGAGACCAAGTATTGCCCCCTACTATTAACTTAGACGAAGCTGGCGAAGGGTGCGACCTTGACTATGTGCCTCACACAGCACGCAAAGTTGAAGGTGTCACCTATGGTATGAGCAACTCGTTCGGCTTTGGTGGCCACAACGCAACCCTCATCCTTAAAAAAGCCGACTAGGCCAAGGGAGATTGAACCATGAGTATTTTAAAAGTACTGGCCTATGGCGACCCTGTCCTACGCAAGCCTGCCGAACCTGTGCATAAAGTATCAGCCAAAATACAAAAGCTAATTAACGACATGTTTGACACCATGTATGCCCAAAATGGTGTGGGTTTGGCCGCTCCACAAGTGGGTGTCTCTAAACGCTTGTTTGTGACGGATTGCAATGTTGATGGCCAACCCCCCCAGCCTTTGGTGTTTATTAACCCCCGTATCGTCCGCAAGCAAGGTGCTTGTGTGAGTTATGAAGGGTGTTTAAGCTTCCCCGAAGTCTTTACCGACGTGCGCCGTTATGACACCATCACGGTGCGCTACCAAGACAGCAATGGCCGTAACCAAGAGATGACCGTTGAAGGCGGCACACTGTTGTGTCGGTGTATTCAACACGAGATGGATCACCTTGACGGTGTGCTGTTTGTTGACCACGTAATTGACCGTTTTGGGGCAGACACGCAACTGGCTAAAAACAGCCTCCCCCCCATCGACCCTGACCGCTTGCTTGCCGAACCCGAGCTTGAGACGGCACTCGCCTCACACAAAGCCTAGCTTAAGAGAGCTTGCCCTACCCTCCTATCTTGTAACGGTAAGGTGGGGGCAAAAAACACCTAATACCAATTCTAGTTTAAAATAGCGTATGGCTGGGACGTTAGTTTTTTGTGGCTTTTGGCTTAGTGGGGCTTTCGCTATTTGGCGATTTGGGGCTCTGCCCCAAACCCCGCAGGAGGGACGCGTCCCTCCTGACCTCCCACCGTGTTGGGCTTGCCCCAAGGAATGTTCAAACACATGCTATTTTAAAAGATAAATAGTATAAAAAAGAAAAAATAGCCATCAATCGGAAACACTGAAAGTTTAAAAGCTTAAAAATGCTTGTCTTAGTTGCAAGCAGTAAGCTCTTTTAAACTAAAAGAAGTAGTAGCCTATCGTTTAAATGATAACGTTACCTAGTTGGCTAAGGGTTGCGTTGGTTTGGTTTGCCCAAGCCAATGCGCCAAGCGTTCGGCACGGGTGGGCGGAGCGTCACAGGCGTTAAGCAAATCGGTGGGGATGCGCTGATAACCCACCACCAAACTACTATGGTAAGCGTGCCATTTTATTGCTTGAAACGTAATCAAGTACGCCATCAACAAAGCCGTTAAAGCCAGTACTGGCCACCACGAGGCCTTCATCATTACCAGTGTTTCAATGTTGTAATTCAGCAATAACCACACCACATAACCTAGCATCAAAAGCCAACCGCCAAGGTAACCTAGGGCTACCAGCCCTAAACGCCACCAAGGTTGGTCGCTTAGCCGTAAGCAGCGTTCAAATACGGTTTGCAAGGGGAGGTCGGGTTCGGTAATGGCCACGCAACTGCCAAACAGGGTACGCAACCCGTGCAGCAACGAGCGTACCACCATTAGCCCCGTGACCACCGCCATGGAGAGCAACAAAAACAGCCCCAAAATAAAGGGGATGGGCAAACTCAAAGCGGGGTTGATAAGTAGCGTGTTAAACAAGGCAATTTCGGCATAACCCAGCACCACGGTAAGGCAAGCCAGCAGGATGGGTGGCACCATGAGCCTCAGCCAGCGGTAGGTATTCCACGCAATCAGGCTAAGCATGGCCTCACGCAAATCGACCAAATAATCCACGTGTTTGGCGTGCGGGCGAGGGTATTGCTGGCTCCAAGCAGCGGTGTAGAGTACTTGCAGGCGGAGGCTTACTTGGGTAATACCCAGCCAGCTCAGCACCAAAAACAGCACCAGCTTAATCCAATACGCTGCCCCTAAGCCTGGGGTTAGGCCTTGGCTGAGCAGTTGCATCGAATCGGCAAGGGGCATCAGCAGGCTTTCGGCGGTCAGCAACGCCAGCGGAGCCAACATGAGCCACAGCAAGAGCAAGGGCAAACTGCCTTGGGGCAATAAGGTAGCCACCAACCCCTGTTGAGCCGAAGGGGTTGGCGACGACGAAGGCAGCGGATGAGATGACGGAAAGGATGACATGGTGGGCAACGCACAAGCACAACAACACGCTAACAGTGTAGCATAACCACAGCCAAACACCTTGCTTTTGCCCTACTGGCTTCTTTTTGCTACACTACCTTTACTGAGAAGTTTGTTGTGCTGTAAGGAGTCACCCCATGACCACCACCCCCGCCATTGATGCCGTAATTGCTAACGATTTAGCCCTAGTACAAGCCCACTACGCCAAGCTAGAGGCCAAACTTACCGCCATCCGTCAACGCCTGAACAAACCCGTTCTCACCCTCGCCGAAAAAATCCTCTTTGCCCACCTAGACGACGCTGCTCTCCCCTCGGCTGTGGTGCGTGGCGAGACCATGCTCACCCTACGCCCCGACCGTGTTGCCATGCAAGACGCTACGGCGCAAATGGCTATCCTTCAGTTTATGCAAGCAGGCCGAGCCACCGTGGCTGTGCCTTCTACCGTGCATTGCGACCACCTCATCCGCGCGCAAAGCGGTGCCGACGACGACAACCAACGAGCCAACACCGAAAACGCCGAAGTCTACGCCTTCCTCAAATCAGCCGCCGCCAAGTACGGCATGGGCTTTTGGGCGCCTGGTAGTGGTATCATCCACCAAGTTGTTCTCGAAAAACACGCCTTCCCTGGTGGGATGATGCTGGGTACCGATAGCCACACGCCCAACGCTGGCGGGCTAGGCATGGTAGCCATTGGCGTAGGCGGTGCCGATGCTGCCGACGTGATGGCTGGCCTCCCCTGGGAAGTGCGTGCGCCTAAATTGGTGGGTATCCACTTAAAAGGGCGGCTTCAAGGCTGGACGGCACCTAAAGACATTATTTTAAAAGTGCTTGAGCTGATGACCACCAAAGGCGGCACCAACAAAATCGTTGAATACTTTGGCGAAGGCGCACGGGCGTTAAGCTGCACGGGCAAAGGCACCATCACCAACATGGGAGCCGAACTAGGCGCAACCACCAGCCTGTTTGCCTACGACGACAGCATGGAACGCTACCTGCGTGCCACCGACCGTGATACGATTGCCGACGCTGCCTGTGCCGTCGCTCAGCATCTACAAGGCGACGAGGCCGTGTACGCCAACCCTGAAGCCTACTACGACGAAGTGATTACCATTGACTTAGACGTGCTAGAGCCTTACCTCGTAGGCCCCCACTCGCCTGACCGTGCAAGGCCCCTCTCGGCCTTTGCCGCCGAAGTGCAAGCCGAAGGCTGGCCTACCGAATTTTCGGCCTGCTTGATTGGGAGCTGCACCAACTCCTCGTTTGAAGATTTGGAGCGGTGCGCTTCCATTGCTCGCCAAGCCATTGCCAAGGGGATACAACCTAAAAAACGTCTGTTCATCTCGCCAGGCTCCACCCAAGTGCTAGAGACGATTAGAGCCAACGGCCAGCTCGCCATTTTTGAACAGCTCGGCATTACCGTGCTGTCTAACGCTTGCGGCCCCTGCATTGGCAACTGGGATAGAAGCGATTTGGTAGCGGGGCAAACCAACGCCATTATCACCTCGTTTAACCGTAACTTCCCCAAGCGTAACGATGGTAGCCCCGATACGCTCTCGTTTATTGCCAGCCCCGACTTGGTGATGGCCTTCGCCTTCGCTGGCTCCACCTTGTTCAACCCCATCACCGATACCTTAGAAGGCTTGCACCTCGCCCCGCCCACCTCGCCCGAACTACCCCCCGAAGGCTACAGCTTGGTGTGGGATGGTTTTACGCCACCCCTTGCCAACCGTGATGGCTTGACCGTGGCTGTTGACCCTGCCAGCCATCGCCTTGAATTGCTGGCTCCCTTCGCCCCTTGGGATGGGCAAGATTTTGTAGACGTACCCGTGTTGGTTAAAACGCAAGGCCAAACCACAACCGATCACATCTCGCCCGCTGGGCGCTATTGGTTGCCCCTGCGTGGCCATTTAAGCGGTATCAGCCACAACATGCTCTCCGCTGCGGTGGATGCCAGCACTGGCCAACCCGCCGATGCCGTCCCCATGGTGGTGTGTGGCAGCGAACGCCCCGTATCCCCTTGGGCGTTAAAGGCCAAAGAACTGCAAACTGCGGGTAACGGTAGCGTGATTATAGGCGATGAAAACTACGGCGAAGGCTCTAGCCGAGAACATGCCGCCATGTCGCCTCGTTTGTTGGGTGTAAAGGCCGTCATTGCCCGTAGCTTTGCCCGTATTCACGAAACCAACTTGAAGAAGCAAGGCATTTTAGCCCTTACCTTTGCCAACCGTGTGGACTATGACCAAGTGGCCAAGGGCGATACTATCAGCATTAAGGGCTTGGCACAGTTAGCCCCCGAACAACCCGTGCTGGCCAGCGTCACCAAAGCCGACGGTAGCACCATCACGCTCACCCTTAACCATAGTTTTAGTGCTGAGCAAGTGGCGTGGTTTAAGGCAGGTTCTGCCATGAATGCCGCCAACGCCCCAGCAACAGCTGCAACGGCTAACGTGGGCTAACTCGTCCACACCAGTAACCTTACACACCTTACTCTAACAGCAAACCCTTAGCCTTTGTTTTTATACCTTTGTGTACACAAGGTAAGGGTTTCTGTTAGGAGGCTATGTTTGAGTTTTTCAACACTGGGTGTCGAAGCTTTAACTAAGGCAACTTTGGCATTTCCACTCCTTGTTAACCGTGCGCCAGCAGTTGCCACCCTTGTACACAACATTCAAGGGCTAGCTCAACCCATGGTGGTCAATGGCCAGCCAGTCATGTCAGGGTTAGGCCATATATTGAGAGTTATCTTTCATATCGGCTAAGCTTCTTCAAACAGCGAGAGGTCAATCTCCACGCCCTTACCCAGCAAGTCCTCTAAAAACTTGGGGCGAATACCCGTGTATTCAAGCTGGCCAATGGCTTTGCCGTTCTCGTCAATGCCACGCTGCTTAAACTTAAAAATGTCTTGCATCAAGATGACATCACCTTCCATGCCCAGTATCTCGGTAATGTTCATCACTCGGCGGCTACCGTCACCCAAGCGGCTAGCTTGTATCACCACATGCACGGCCGAAGCAATTTGTTCACGAATGGCACGTACGGGTAAGTCGTAACCCGCCATCATGACCATCGTCTCAAGCCTCCGCATGGCATCACGTGGTGTGTTGGCGTGCAGCGTCGTCAGCGATCCGTCGTGGCCAGTGTTCATGGCTTGTAGCATGTCAAGGGCTTCACCCGCTCGGCACTCACCTACCACAATACGTTCTGGGCGCATACGTAGGGCGTTTTTAACGAGGTCTCGCATACTAATTTCCCCTCGGCCTTCAAGGTTGGCGGGGCGGGTTTCCATACGGGCTACGTGGGTTTGCCGTAACTGCAACTCGGCCGTGTCCTCAATGGTCACAATACGGTCGCCTTCGGGAATGAACGACGATAACACGTTGAGCAACGTGGTTTTACCCGAGCCTGTACCGCCTGAGATAATAATGTTGAGATGGCCTAACACAAAGGCCTGCAACAGCTTGGCCGCTTTGGGTGTTAAGCTGCCAAAGCCTATCAAGTGGTCAATGGTGAGCGGGTCTTTGCTAAATTTACGAATGGTGACGAGCGCACCATCTAACGCCAAGGGGGGGATGACACAGTTAAACCGTGAGCCATCCTTCAACCGAGCGTCACATAGGGGTTGGCTCTCATCTACCCGTCGCCCTACCGCCGAGACGATGCGGTCAATCACCTGCAACAGGTGGGTATTGTCTCTAAAGGTGACATCGGTCAGTACCAATTGGCCTTTGCGCTCAATAAAAATATGGTCGGGGCCGTTTATCATTACCTCGGTAATGGTGTCGTCCCGTAGTAGATACTCCAGCGGGCCCAGCCCTGTGGTATCAAACATCAAATCTTCAATCAGCTGGTCTCGCTCCATGGGGTTCAGCGAGGTGGGGGCTTCCTCACGCACCAGTTGCGCTATAGCCTTGAGGACGTGTTGCGTCACGGCATCCTCTTGGCTTTCCATACCGCCAAGCCGAGCCAAGTCAATCTCATCAATCAGCCGTTTGTGGATAATCTCTTTCAGGGCATCCCAGTTGCCCGATCGATGGCCAAACAGCTTCACCCTATTAGGTTCGGTGTGGGCAGGTGCCAACGAGGTACTTGGGCTAGCAGCGGGGGCAGGCTTTGCTACCGCAGGCTGTGCCACAGGCGGGGCTGCGACCTTGGGTGCCGCAGAGACAGCTACTTTGCCAGCTGCTTCGGTGGTAGGGGCTGGGCTGATGGCCAGAGGTTTGTCGGGTTCGGCCTTGGGTGGTGGGGCAATAGGGGCAGGCGTAGGCAAGGCCGTGGCGGGTACAGCTTTTTTAAACGGCCAGCCGCCGCCAGCTGTGGACATCATCATCATCATGGCGGGGGGTTAATCCTTTGAGGCTAAGGGCGATGTTTTGCCAAGCACCTTGTTAAACAACGAGCGTAGCCCATGCACATCTTGCTGCATCTGTAAGCCATCTGGCCTGTTGCCCTTGTTGTGGCGTTGGGGCAGCACGGTGGAGGCGGGTAGTTTGGCCAACCGCCGAGCCAATTGTTCTAGCGCAAGGGTGAGGGGGGCTTGGGCGTTAAGCTGCCTAAACAGCTTGCCCATGCTGTTGGCCTCTACGTTCAGCTCCCAGTCGTTGGGGAGTTTATGGGCAACGGGGTGCTTAAACTCGGCTTCAAGCTGTTGGTTGCTTAGGCCATAGGCGGCACGCAAGTCGTAGCGGTTCAGTATCAATTGCAAACGCTCAGCTGGCACCACCTGGTTGACCAAAGCCAAGTACTGGCGGGTGCGGTACAACGATGGTACATCCAGCCCAGACACTACCAACAGTTGTGTGGCAGCCTCTACCCAAAACCTATGGATATCGTCTAGCGTGTGCGAGGGGCAATCCACCACCACGTAGCGAAACTCTTGCTTGCAATAATCAAGTAATAAGGGCAGTACTGTGGGCGGCATCAGGGTGAGATCTTGCACATTCCCCTTGCTAGCCGTTAGTAACTGTAGCCCGCTGTCATGTTGCGACACAAACCCTGATAGCATGGCAGGGTCAAGCAAATCGGGCAGTTGTCCATCACGCGAAAGGTCGGCGAGGCACAGGTTAGGCTTTAGGTTGAGCAACACCGTGGTGTTGTTAAACAGCGTATCCATATCCAACAACAGCACTTTGGCCTTGGTCAATTGGCGCAAGGCGTCGGCTAGGTGAATGGCCACCGTTGTGGCACCGCTGCCGCCTTTGGGGGCAAACACGGTAAATACTTCGCACTGGGGGGCTTGGCTTAAGGCCGCCGTGGCCGCTGCTGATTCAAAATTAGCCGACAACTTACCTATAAATTGGTGCAGGCGTTGTAAAGCATCGTGTAGTGCATCTTTGTCGGCGGGGTAGGCAATAAACTCTTTGGCACCTTGGCGCACACACTGCACAATCAGGCTGGCATCCATGGCTTGGTGCAGGGCAAACAGTACGGTAGCCTGCGTGCTTTCCATGCTCATGGCTTGTATAAACAGGCCTGCGTCTACTTCACGGTCGGTTAGGTCTACCAAAATTACGTCGGGGTTGTGGTCGCTGGCTAAGGCGTGGGCTTCGCCCAATTCGGCCACTACGCCAAGGGTGTTGACAAACGCTAGCGCAGCCAGTTGCGCTTGTAATGTGGCGCATACCGTTGGGTTGAGTGAGCTGGCAAGAACATTAAGCTGGCGAGCCATGAGCGTGTATCACCTGTGAGCAGTAAAAGACTGAGGGCGTAAACCTGTTAAAGGGTGTCTACCAAGTGAGGGGTAGCGTTATCTGTATCGGCTGGTGCTGCCTAAACCTTAAGGGGTGTAACAAAAGTGTTAGCTTATTTAAAGGAGGGGCATCCTTCCTCACATTGTGGCGTAGTTAAGGCTCTTATGTCATGCGCCTTGCGGTGTATTATTGGTGTGGCACTGGTGTGCCATGGCTGATTTTTTGTTTTGGGTGGAGTTTGTCTCGCTACTTTAGCCTGTGTTGGTGTTAGTTGGCTGGTTGTCGGGTCTCGGCCCGACAGCCGAGTTAGGGGGCTTGTGGAAGCCCCCTAACAACCCCACCACACAAGGGGTTGCACCCCTTGTGAATCCCGCCATATTTTCTCCGTTATTTTGGCGAGTCCCTGTGCTAAAAATCCAAGAGCCAGCTCGGCAAAAACGAGTCGAGCCGTAGGCGAGTCTGAGTGCCGAGCGGCAGGAGTGGGCTTCGCTATTGGGGGTAAGCAGTAGGGGGCAAAGCCCCCTCTGTGGGGGAGCGCGAGGGGAGACCACCCCTCGCATCAGCCAACTACCACAAAATAATGACCCTCACCCCAACCCTCTCCCAGAGGGAGAGGGAGTTTTGGTTCAAAATCGTAAATTTCCTTCGCTATGCTTTGCAAACGAGATAGGCTATACTATCAATACAGAAGCGTTTGTTTCCTCTGGCCAAGGGGCAATCGCTTAAGCAACGGATACCATCGCACAACCTCATCCCAACACCCACACACAGAGGGTTAGTTTGTTATGCCAACCATCGCACCGCCCACCGTGCAAAGCACCACCACCAAAGTGCTTACCGCCTATAACCACGCCCTTGACCTACTACTGGCCACCATCGCCGACGTGGCCAATCGCCCTAAAGAAGCCTTGCAAGCTGCTAAGCTGGTGTTGCAAAAGGTCAACCCCAAGCTATGGCTTGCCCTAAGCGGCCAAGGCCAAGGTAATGGTAAGGCCGCCAAGTCAGGTTACATCCCCAACACCCCCACAGATGCTGAACTGATTGACGAACTGAACGCCCTAGACCTGCAACTGGCACGGGTGTTAGGCACAGGCGACGGCGGCCCCAAGCGTAAGAAGAAAACCCCTAAATGGGATCCCTTCTCAAAATTACCCAACCCTCACAAGGCGTAAGGTCGCCCTCCCCCCACAGGGGTAAGTGGCAACGCTTTAAAACAACTCGCTGAGCCGAGAGGCCAGCTCGTTGTCGTCCAAGTCGTGGCTCACGTGGTTGAGGTGTCTGGCACGCTCGTAGGCCATGGCAGCCTCAAGGGCTTTGCCTTGCAGGCTTAACGCTCTGCCTAAGTTAAAATGCGCCAGCGTCACGGTGTTGTCGGCCTGTAGCAGGGTGCGTAACAAGGCTTCGGCTTCGGCGGGTTGGTGAAACACCTCCATGTAGAGGCAGGCCAAGTTGTTAGCGGCCACGGTGTCGTTCGGGTTTTGGCGTAAAGCATCCAAGTAGAGGCGTTTAGCCCGTTGGTCATGCCCTGTTTCGCCTGCAACATACCCTAACGAGGTTGCCCACGTGCCAGCTTCGTTGGCCTGCTGCCCACTGGCCAGTTGGCAATGCGCCTCTAGGGCGAGGTAAGCGTTTTGTTCACGTAGCAAGGCCATGAGCCATTGTCTGGCTTCGGGGTTAGTGGGCTGTAGGGTTAAGGCTAATTGCACGTAGCCCAAGGCGGCCATGCTCTGCTTAAGGGTGTGGTACCATTCGGCCAAGGTCAGCGCAAAGCGTGCCTTACGCACAGGGTCAGCCTCTAGCGAGAGGACGACCAACAACGCCTCAATGGCTTGGGGTTTTTGCCCTTGTTGCCAGTATAAAGCAGCTAACAGCTCATAGGCGGTGGTGTCGGTGGGGCTTTCGGTCATGAGGGCTTTAAGCCACTGTTCGGCTTGGGCGGGCTGCTGGGTAAGCAAGGCTACTTGTGCCATGTGTTGCCACGTGTTGATGTGGTTGGGATGCCGTTGTAAGGCTTCGTTTGCCCAAAACTGAGCTTGTGCCACTTGCCTATTGAGCAATAAAGCCTCCACCCATAGGGTGTTTAATAAGGCACTGCCCGCAAACTGGTGGCGTTGTTGGCTAAGCCACGCCAAGGCGTTGGCTCGGGTGACTTCGGCGTTAAGGCGAGGCCGTATTACCAGCCAGCCCCACACCGCCGCTTTGGCGTGTGCCACGTGCTGGTGCTTTTGCTCTGGGGTGAGTGTGCGAGTGGTTGCCGCAAGGCCAAGGGCTTGCACCCCAACCAGTAAGGCCTTAAGTAGGTTGACACTCCGTAACAGGTAAGGCGTAGCGGGCTGGGCAACCGCTTGCATAAGGTAGCACTGCGCTAAGGCCAAGCCACTGGCCACTTGCAACGGCGAAGGCTCTGCCCACAAGGTGGTAAGCTTGGCGATGGCTTGTTGCCACTGGCCGTTACGCATGGCCACTTTGGCCAAGACGTAGCGGGTAGCCCAATGCCATTGTGGGGCTTTACTTAATTGAGCTTCAAAGGTGGGGTTGGCTAAGGCGGTAGCCCCTTGGTACCACAGCAGTAGCAGTTTTTCGGCCACGGCTTCGGGGGGCAGGGTATGGGAGTGTTCGGCCAGTTGGGTGAGTTCGGCCAGCCTTGCCTCTAGCACGGGGGTGCTGTGGGTGGGCGAGGTGTGTAAAGCTAACCATGCCCAAGGCTGGTTAAGG
>JBIKUS010000138.1:0-4946 GCA_044347425.1 Vampirovibrionales bacterium
TGGCCTTGGCCTGTTTTTACTACGGTATTCCCATCATTCATCTAGCTGCTGGCGACACCACCCAAGGCGGCTGCCCCGATGACCAACTCCGCTTTGCCCTGAGTGCCTTGGCCAGCTTGCACGTGTGTTTTTCGGCGCAAAGCCAGCAACGCTTGCAACACAACCTAGCCCACACGCCCGCTTTGGCCGATCGTGTCCTGCATGTTAGCTCGCCCGTGGTGGAGTCGCTCGCCCAGCTAATCCTGACCCCAAAAGCGACGTTATGCCAAGAGCTTGACCTCAACCCCAACCTCCCCGTGGCCTTGGTGACCCAACACCCCATCCCCCCCCCCGCCGAGGCTGAGACGACTTCGGTTGCAGGGTTTGAGTCGTTGCTCACCACGCTGGCCAAGATCCCCAACTTGCAAGTGATACTCACCAGCCCCAACCAAGACAGCCCTGCGGGCGTGGCCATGCAAGCCCTCGCCCAAGCCCAAGCCACGCACTACCACAGCCAAGGCTGGCGATACCAACCCACCCTTGGGCGTGAGGCCTATTTAAGTTGGCTAGCTGCCGCAAGCGTGGTGGTGGGCAACACCAGTAGCGGTCTGTACGAAACCCCTTGCTTTGGCACACCCAGTATTAGCGTAGGGCCACGCCAAGCTGGCCGAGAACGAGCGGCCAACGTGTTAAGCGTCCCCTTAGGTGATGAGGCAGCGTTGAGCGAGGCCTTGACCCGTGCGCTAGGTGATGAGGCCTTTATTGCCCAGTGCCAAGGGGTGCAATCACCATTTGTGGTGCAGCAAGGGCAGGATGGCACGGGTAGCCAACGCATTGCCGACGCTTTGGCCAGCTTGTTAGCATGTTAAGCGTTTAGTTGAAAAACTCTGCCTAAAAAGCTAGCTAACGTATTGCATTTGTGTCGCTTTTAAGGTTAAGTAGAAGAGTCATTTAACCGTTTGTGGTTTTAGCGCATTTCTCTCTGTTAGCCCTTAATTAACCTTGTTATGTGGCCTGCCTTGTTCTGGGTTAGGCTCTATTGGAGTCTCTTGTTATGCACCTTAATAGTACTTTATCGACCCTGCCTATGGCGCAACCTGTTGGCGCACGCCCTTTGGGAGCGAAACCCGCCGTCCAAGCTCAACCTCAGCAGGCGTTTGGTGCTGTTGCAGAAATGTTGCATGAAGGGGTTGCCATAACAGGGCAACTCGCACAAGATGTTCAAGTTGTTACGACACAAAAAGGTGAATCTTTACTTGTTAATCTAGGAAAGGGTTTGCGTGCCATTTTAATACCTGGCGGTGAACTTACAACACCTAAGGGGACGGTTAAATTCGCACCACCTGCAGAAGTTATACCCCAGCGTCCAGAGGCTCGGTATCAACAAGGTACTATTGTTGATTTATTTGTTAATTCTATTGGGGTTATTCAAAATACAGGACAAGGCTCCCGTGTAGCCTCAACATTACAAGTTAAACCTGAAAGTCCGGTGGTAAAGGCTACTCTACAAAATGGTGATACAGTACATGCGTCTTTTTTAGAAACCTCCATAGATTCTATGGCACGTGCGGGTGTTAAAGATTTTATAATTGATACGCTAGTAGGGCAAAAACAACAATTAGAGAGAATGCTAGAAGTATCGCCTTTACTCCCAAGACCTATCAATATCAAAATCAATGAACAAGCCAAAGGTACAGGCGACCTTGGTGAAGGTGGTTTGGCTTCGCTTCAAGAGGCTGCTAATGCAGGTAAAGGGGTGGCCGTAGCCTTTACCGATGCAATTTATAAAGGCTTTGACCAATTTGCTCAATCAGCCAACGAACTTTTAAGTAGAAATAAACACCTACCAACCTTGGTTGATTTAAACGAGCCTGTTTCAGGGGCTGAAATGGGTAATTACGGTCAATCACTCACCACTAAAGGGATGGGTGGTGTACCCGTAAAAGAAAAACTTAAGACGGGCTTATCTGCTTTTCCTGTGATCTCAACTATGGAACAACCTAAAGGTGAGAGGTTGGCTTTTTTACAAAGGCTAAACCTTGCAGGTAAGCACACACCTTTGTCATGGACGGGTGCCTCTTTTATGAACCCCGAGTACGTTGAAATGGCGGCAAGAAATTACAAACCAGTTGCACAAGGTGGTTTTACCAAAGCAGGTGAAGAATTAGGCTGGAGAAAATCAAGTGGTGGTAATGCCACAATCAATGAAGCAAGGCGTGCAGGTGGTGGTGCTTTTGCAGTTGCTGATATGAGACCCCAACCTCAACTTCACTTTTTAGATGGTGGTAGTAGCCCTTACGATTATTTGAATACTGCCTCAGTTAAGGCTACTGATGCTAAAACAGGTGTAACCTATGTGCCACTTGCCGATAAACCTGATGGCGTAATGATTGGTGGTGAACCTAACCGAGTGATTATTACAGATAGTAGGAATGTTCAAAAAGGCCTTGATTTCTTCACAAGTGTTGGCCAATTGGTAGGGATTAAATAGCCTTACACCAGCCTTGCCAGCCCCTGCAAGGTGAGCATGGGCAGTACCTGCCACTTTCCACTTTGTTGAGGCCTGTGGTGGTTTTTTAACCCTAGCCCGTGGCCTGTGGCCACACCGCCCCACTCGCCTAGCCCCTGCTCTGCCAGCCATGTTGTGGCAAGCGTTAGCGCATTGGCAAAGCTAAGGGTTTGCCCGTGGCGTAAGGCCTCCGCCGTTGTGCGGGGGGGTGACGTTTTACCCTCACCCTGCCCTCTCCCAGAGGGAGAAGAAGAGAGAAGCTGCTGACACAACGCCTTTGCTTGCGGGGTAAGCGGCAACAGCCAGCCCCCCTCAAAACACGGGAGTGGTTCGCCGTTTGCCGTTTGGCTCCTCGTCACCACGTCTACCTTGCAAAACGTACCCCAATCCACCACTATCACCGCATTAAGTGCGGGCTTAGCGGCAAATAGCTCACCCACGGCCACGGTATTAGCCAACCTGTCAGCCCCTAACGCCCCCACCGCATAACGAGACACACACAGCGGCGACGCATCACCCCGACGCACCGTATGCAAAGGGCAAGCCTCGGCCAAGGCAAGGGCTCTTAGGGCTTGGGTGAGAGCGGGGAAGCCTTCGGCCACGGTTTCGCCTACCACTACTCGCCCCAAAGTCTGCCATGGCGGACGTGTAGCCACCAGCCAATCTTGCCAAAACGCTTGCGCTTGCAACGGCGATAGCCCCAGTGGCCAAGGCTCGTGGTGGTACTCGCCCACAAACTGGCCAGCTTGCCACCACGCCCATTTAACTTGCGTATTGCCAGCATCCACCACCAGCTGAAGGGTCACACCCTACACTCCCTTAGCGGCTTGAATAAACGCCGTCACTTTGGCGCAATCTTTCACGCCCACACGGCTTTCTACCCCGCTGGCCACATCCACCCCATACGGGCGATACAGTTCAATCACCTCGCTCACGTTTTCGGCGGTAAGGCCACCCGCTAAAAGTACAGGCTTGCCCCCAAATGCCTCGGCAGGTAGTGGGCGGGGCAAAGCCGACCAATCGACAGGCTCACCCTTGCGGTTTTTTGGCCAATCCAGCAGTATTTTATCAATATGGGGCAGGTAAGGCGCAAGCTCCTCGGGTGTGGGTGGTTGCGCCAACGAGAACACCTTAATCACAGGCCGAACGATGGCGGCACAGTCTTCAGGCGTTTCGTCGCCGTGTAGTTGCACGGCGTGTAGGGGTAGCAGGGTGGCCAACTCGTTAATCAGTGCGGGGGGTTGGTTGGCAAATACGCCAATCAGTGGCACTTTGTACTTGCAGGCATCGGCCAAAGTTTGCAGGTTGGTAGCCCCCACAGTACGAGGGGTGTTAGGCACAAAAATTAGGCCAAGGGCATCGGCACCAGCGTTGTGGGCAAAAAGGGCATCGGTAGCGGTGGTGATGCCACACACCTTAACCCATGGGCTACGGCTATTGGGCATAAAATAACGACTCTACAAGTGCAAAGGCTTACGACGTTGTCATCGTGCCACAAACAAGGGCGTGTTGCATCGGGTGGGGGTTTGTAGTGTAATTAAGTCACGGGCGATTAGCGCAGTTGGTAGCGCACCACATTGACATTGTGGTGGTCACTGGTTCGAGTCCAGTATCGCCCACCATTTTCAAATTTCCACCCGTCAACCCGTCAAAAACCCTGAATGGCTGGGCAATATGGGGTGTTCTAAGTCCTGTTTTTCGGTTGTAGGTAAGGCGGTCAGCAAAGGCTAATTTTAGCACTGTTCGCTTGTGTGCCAACTCCCCAAAAGCCCAGAGTTTATAAGGGTTTGAGAGGAAGTTCAGGGCGTGTTCGAACAGTTCTTCAAACCTGCCTTGCGGGGGCGTGGTGGTGAGAGTTTCGCTCATCAAGAGTTTCTCCTTTTCGAGTTGGGCAATGCGTTGCTCGTAACGACTAATCGCTGACGGTACAGTGGCTTCCACCACCCGATCCACCAGCTGCTCAATCTGCTTTTCAATGCCGACAATTTTATGCTTAGCGGATTGAATCAGTGCCGTTGTATTCGCCGCTTGTTGATCCCACGCATCCTTGAACATACTGGCAAGCAGATCAAAGAGGGGCTGTGTGGGACGCATGGTTTGCAGCAAGGCTTCAAACTCGCCCTCCAGTCTGTCACGGGGAATCGACTTGCCTTTGCTTTCACAATCCTTGTTGTAGCACATAGTGTAGGGGAATTTCTCGTTCTTCCCCTGTGACCAGCAAGACGTGAGCGGTCTGCCACAATCATCACACAAGATATAGCTAACCTTAAAGAGTTTGAAACACTTTTGTAAGTGCTTGTGAGATGTGAAGTAAGGGTTCATTCAATGCCATAATTCGTGATTTTAACCATGACCAAGACTGTTCAATAGGGTTGTAGTCGGGGCTATAAGGGGGCAAAAACAGAAGACCAATGCCTGCTTCCTCAAACAATACCTTTAGCCTTGGGCTTTTGTGAAA
>JBIKUS010000139.1:0-4945 GCA_044347425.1 Vampirovibrionales bacterium
CTAATGTTGGCGAGAAGGTAGTCAACATAATACAATCCATTATTATCACGATGGTAAAAGATCAATAACGCTATTAAAACATCCCTAAAACGCAAAAAGTGTTAGCCACTGCAGGCAATGCAGCCTTCGGGGTCATCTAGGGCGCAGGCCAGTTCGGCTTCACGTTCTTCTCGGGTGGGGGCGGGAGTGCTAACCATGGCTTTATCCACAGTAAACTTAATCGCATCCACGGCAGCGTTGCTACGCAAGTAGTACATGCCTGTTTTCAAGCCCTTCTTCCACGAATAAAAGTGCATACTGGTAAGCTTGGCAAAGTTGGGCGATGCCACGTGTAGGTTGAGGCTTTGGCTTTGGCAGATGTAAGGCCCACGTTCTGCGGCCATGTCAATAATCGTGCGCTGTTTAATCTCCCACACGGTTTTGTACAACGCCCGAACCTTAGCAGGGATGTCCTCGAGGTGTTGCACCGAGCCGTTGGCCGCCATAATACGGTGACGCATACGGTCGTTCCACAGGCCAAGGTCAATCAAGTCTTTGACGAGGTGCTTGTTGATAATGGTAAAATCGCCCGACAACACTCGCCGAGTGTAGAGGTTGGAGGTGTAGGGTTCAAAACACTCATTATTACCCAATATTTGCGACGTACTGGCCGTGGGCATGGGGGCTAGCAACAGGCTGTTACGCAAGCCATGGGTTTGTATGCGTTGCTTAAGCTCTGCCCAATTGTAGCGGTTGCTTGGGGTAACGCCCCATAGGTCAAACTGCAACTGGCCATGGCTGGCGGGGCTGCCAGCAAAGCTCTCGTACGCTCCGTCACGTTCGGCAAGCTCGCAACTGGCTTCTACGGCTCCGTGATAGAGGGTTTCAAAAATGGCCACGTTTAAGGCACGGGCCTCGTCGCTCTCAAAGGGGTAGCGCATGGCGATAAACGCATCGGCCAGCCCTTGTATGCCAATACCAATAGGGCGATGCCTGTTGTTGGACGTGCGGGTTTCTTCTACAGGGTAGTGGTTAATATCAATAATGTTGTTGAGGTTGCGAGTGACGACCTTCACCACTTGGTGCAGTTTGTCGTGGTCAAACGTGCCATTGGGCTTAACAAAGCGATTGACGGCGATGCTGGCCAAGTTGCACACGGCCACTTCGTCAGGGTCGGTGTATTCTACAATCTCGGTACACAGGTTGCTGCTTTTAATGACACCCAAGTTTTTTTGGTTGCTTTTCAGGTTGCAGGCATCCTTGTAAAGCATGTAGGGCGTACCCGTCTCAATTTGCGATTCTAAAATGGCAAACCACAGCTCTTGGGCTTTAAGGGTTTTACGAGCCTTGCCTTTGGCTTCGTAGCTTTCATACAAACGAGCAAACTCGTCGCCTACCACGTCGGCTAGGCCAGGGGCTTCGTTGGGGCAGAAGAGGCTCCACTCGCCGTCGTCTTCGACCCGCTGCATAAACAGGTCGGGTATCCACAGGGCGGTAAACAAATCCCTTGCCCTAAGTTCTTCTTTACCGTGGTTTTTGCGGAGTTCTAAAAAGTCAAAGATGTCGGCGTGCCAAGGCTCTAGGTAAACGGCGAAGGCTCCCTTGCGTTTGTTACCACCTTGGTCAACGTAGCGGGCGGTGTCGTTAAACACCTTCAGCATCGGCACAATGCCGTTGCTGGTGCCGTTCGTCCCTTTAATATAGCTGCCTTTTGCCCGAATGTTGTGCAAGTGCAAGCCCACGCCCCCAGCCGATTTACTGATAAGGGCGGTTTGCTTCAGCGTGTCGTAAATACCCGAGATGCTGTCGTCTCTCATGCCCAACAAAAAGCACGACGAGAGTTGAGGCTGAGGCGTACCTGCATTAAACAGCGTGGGCGAGGCATGGGTAAACCATTTTTCGCTGAGCAATTGGTAGGTTTCTAGCACGGCCTCCAAGTTGCCACAGTGGATGCCACAAGCGACACGCATCCAGAGGTGTTGGGGGCGTTCGGCCACTCGGCCTTTAAGCTTGAGCAGGTAGGAGCGTTCGAGGGTTTTAAAGCCAAAGTAGTCAAACAGGTAGTCCCGCTCGTAGCGAATGGCGTTGTCTAAGCGGGTGGCGTTGGCCATGATGAACTCGTACACGTGGGGGGCAATTAGCGGAGCCGCCTGCTCGCTGCGGGGGTCGACGTAGGTGAAGAGGGCTTTGACCACGGTGCTAAATTGGGTTTCGGTATCTTTGTGGAGGTTGCTAATGGCCATACGGGCGGCCAGTTGGGCATAGTCGGGGTGGAGGGTGGTCATGCTGGCGGCGGTTTCGGCGGCTAGCTGGTCGAGTTGTTCGGTGGTCACGCCGTCGTACAGGCCATCTACCACACGTTTGCACACGTCAATGGGTTCCACGTAGCGCATATCCAACCCTTCGCACATGGATTGTATGCGATGCAGAATTTTATCAAAGCTGACATCTTGGCGGGTACCGTCACGTTTGATAACTTGCACGAGGGTGGTTCTCCATCTAGGGGCTAAAGGGGGTGGATAGGGGTATCATACCTTAAGCCAGTACTTTTTGGCAAAGCACTTATCATTAAAGTTTCAAATGCTTCTGAACCAAGGTGCCAAGGCATCAGTGTTTCATGGCTGGTTGTCTTCAAGGGGGAGGCTCTGCCTCCCCCGCCAGACGGGCTACCCCCTCCGTTTTCGCCAAAGGGCAGAAAGGGCAGTTTCTTTCTTAAACTGCCCTTTCAGGGCGGAGCGTTTTTGTTTGGTCGTTCGTCAAGGCAACCCCTACGGGGTGCTTCGCAGCCTTGACGAGAGTCAAAAACTGAGGGGGGACAAGCTGTTCTCATTTTAGTTGAGAGTCATTAAAACTATTGACTCATTAAGGTAGCAATCCAACAGGAGTCACGTTATTGTCTAATAATACGCATTACCCTTAAAGAGATCACACCCCATGACTACCGAACCCGATAAACCAACCCCATGGCGAGACCTACCCGAGATGGTCGCCCTTGCCGAAACCATGACCCTTGGCACCACCCTAAAATCGTGGCGATTGTGTGAGGCTTGGTAACAAGTTGAGGCTGCTACCATGCTAGGCATTAGCAAACAAATGTTAAGCCAATACGAGACGGGCAAGGTGCTTCCTTCGTTAAAAGAAACCTTACGCATCGCCAGTGTTTACACCATGCCCTTTTACACCATGCCCTTAGAGATTATCCTTGATTATTGGTTTAACGACCAATTGAAAAAGGCGGGTGTCACTTCGTTTAAAGCTAAGCTTGAGCAAGCCAGCTAAGCCTTACGACTTAAGAAGATGGTGCCGTTTGCCTTTATGCACCCCGTGGTGGATGCCATTGGCAGGCCACATCGCTTATGCTATAGCTAGAGTAGCAGAGAATCACCCCCACACTTCAGCAGGTAGCCCCCATGCGTTTATGCCCCCACTTGGCCGTTACACACGTAAAGCAGGTGCTGGCGGGGCTGCTGTTAAGCCAACTGGTGGTAGCGGGCTTACCTTGGGGTAACACTCTCGCCTTAGCGCAAGCAGCCGACCCCTTTAAAGCGGGCGTGGTAATTACAGAAGAAAACCAGCCCCAAGTCAATGCTAACGACGTGGTGCAACTGCCCCAAGGCCAAGTGCTTGATATGACCATGGCCACCGTGATGGAAGCAGGCCTCAGCGACGAAGGCGACGAGTTTTTTGCCAAATTGAGCCATGATTACTTGGTGGATGGCCAACTGGTGCTACCCCGAGGCACTTTGGTGCACGGTATGATTGAAACCCTGACCGATGCGAAGCGAGCAGGCCGAGACGGCTACATCAACCTGAAGTTAGACTATTTAGTGACCCCTGACGGGCGAGAAATACCGATTGACGGTAGCAGTACCACGCACGACGGTAAATCCATGGCCACCCTTAAAACGGTTGGCCGAGCCTTGGGCTACACCGCCATAGGTGGCGTGGCTGGGGCAATTGTCGCTTTAAAGTATGGGGGCGTGGCCTTAGTTGCCGCCACCGAAGGGTATGCCCTTGCGGGTGCCGCTGCCGTAGGCGGAGCCGTGGGCTTAACCGCTGCCCTCGTTACTAAAGGCAGCAGCGCACACATCCCCGAAGGTAGCGAGCTGAAGATTAAGCTGGCGCAACCGCTGAGCCTGCCCACCATGATTCAACCCGAACGCACCGCCGACGAAGTGGCACTGCCTGGCTTAGACGTGGCCGTGTTGGGCATACGCATGGATAAAGACCCCTTTGGCGAAGATAAAGAGCTGACGCTGATGCTGGATGTGAGCAACCGCACGCCTCATAACTTTAGCTTGTTTGATATGGCTTTGGTGGATGAGTACGGTACGGCACACTACGCCACGCCCTTTGGCGAAACGGGCTTGTGGTTCCAGAAGTTGGGGCCGAATACCCGCCTAAAGGGGCCGCTGACGTTTAGTATTGATGACCCTAAGGGGCAGCACTACTTGGTGTTTTATCAACAGTACAGCAGGCAGCCGCTGGCTAAAATCGCTGTGCAACCCCCCACCCCCGTGGAGTTGACTCGTAAGGGCAGGGGTAAAAAATAGCCTATTGCTTAGGGGGTGGAGGCTCTTGCGGTACGGCTGTTGTCTTGTGCAGTGAATAGTCGTGTAGCTTTTTAAGCCATTCTTCAACAGCTAGGACATGAGCAGGTTTTGTGGTGGGAGCCTTGGGCTGCATAGGCCGCAAGCTTGGTAGATGAACCCCTTTAGGTTGTGCTGCTGGCGGGGATGGTTTTACTGAGTGCGGTAAATGTATACCTTCGCTAGGTTTGATGAACGGTACTGTTGCACCACCCACTAACAAGTATTGGAAGCTGCGTTTAATGACCTCTCTTCGACTCGTTTTATAGCTAATTCTAGAGAGTATGATACAATAAGGTGTTGTTGTTAGGTTACAGAGACCCCGCCGTTATGTATCCTGTTGCTTTTCGTCGTCGAGCCGTTGAGTTAGTGGGTCA
>JBIKUS010000203.1:0-4939 GCA_044347425.1 Vampirovibrionales bacterium
ATTTAATGATATCAGATAAACCCGACGTATGTAAAGGTAAATCAATTTGGGAGGTATCGCCCGTAATCACACACTTGGAACCTCTACCTAAACGAGTGAGAACCATCAAAAGTTGAGTAGCGGTACAGTTTTGTGCTTCATCCAAAATCACAAAGGCATTGTGAAAAGTCCTACCTCTTAGATAAGCTATAGGTGCTATCTCTAAGATGCCCTCAGTCCTCATCATTTGTAAATGGGGTTTCCCACAATAATGAGTGATAGCATCATAAATAGGTTGTAAATAAGGGTCAACCTTCTCAGCAAAAGATCCTGGCAAAAAACCTAATTTCTCTCCCGCTTCTACAGCGGGACGTGTCACGATGATTCTATCTATCTTGCGTTGCTCTAACTCTTGCAAAGCCAAAGCTACCGCTAAGAAAGTCTTACCTGTACCAGCCGAACCCACACCGAAAACAACATCATTGTTTTTAACAGTTTGTATATATTGTTTTTGGCTATCATTTTTTGGGATAATTTGAATCTTTGGGGGAGCAACAAAATGCTCATTATTAGCACCTCTCTTTCCTTTAGGGGATTGATTGTTGTTTGTATTAGGATTTTGACTTCTGTTTTTAGGTTTTCTGCTCACGTCTAAATTCCCCGACTCTGCTAAAAGTTTTTTTTCTCGAATACAAGAGCAAGCATAGTCATTAGATTCTCTTGTACCCCCAGACACCTTAATGGTCAAACCATGCACCTTTATTTTTACACCTAATGTTCTTAATTTCCTTAGCACCTCCTTATTCAAGCCAGCAACACTTTTTAAATGGGACACATCTTTAAATCGTATAGTTTGGTTCATAACAACCCCCACCCTATCCAGTGCTGTTCCATACCGTTCCCTATCAAACACTTAGACCCTTCTATAATATGAATAATGTTACTATATTTTAGTAACCTAAAACCCTTCAATAAGGCCAGGATTAAAAACCTAACCCCCATATGTTGTACCCCTAGACCTAACCAATAAGGGGTGAAGCCTAAATATGCAGAATACGACATATGATAAAGATTGCTATACAATATTTTTTGTAAGACAGGATATATCAATCGCACAACAAATGGTCCAAGTAGCACATGCGGCTATGCTCACACCTAAAAATATAACAAAGGTTCTTATTTTTGGTTGTGAAAACTTAGAAGCCCTCCATAAAGAATTGGATAGACTCATAGCAAAAGGGATCACATGTTATCCTTTTTATGAGCCACCTATGAACAATGAACTAACTGCTATAGCGACAAGACCTCTTACAAAAAAAGAAAAATACGCATTTACAAATTACAAATTATGGAACATTTCTTAATGGAAACCAAAACAATAGAAATCCCTCCTTATTGGAAGGACGTACCAAATAAAAACATACAGAATCAATTAAAAATGAGAGAGACACCTCTATCCAAATGGTTAGAAGATGTTTTTCTAAAAGATAGACTTTCAGGTACACTACGAAAAAACGCCCGTATAGGTTTTAAGTATTTAGACCAACTTAGACAAGAGGCATTATGCTTAACTTTGGGTTGGGGTTTTGAATGTCTAAAGTCCACCTACGTTACCTTCAATGATGCAATTTCAGAAGGAGATTGTCATGCTCTCACTGAGGTTGGGTGGCATATAGATAGACTTATAAACATACATCCCTGGGAAGAAGATACGTTTATCTTGAAATACATCGTAGTACAAGATAAAAAAGGAAACATAGAAAAACAAGGTATTGGGGTCGTTGTCAAAGAAACCTCTATTCAATGGATTGGCCCTGGCAATCTTGTATTTGCTATTTTAACAGAATATGACCCTATCAAAGAAATATGGTCCCCTTGCACAAACCCATTCTGAGGTATCTATATGAATCTATCCCTCACACCTTTTAAAGTTAAGCTATTCAAAGGATTTTTATATGGGGAATATGATTTGCCCCAAACTCTTAAAGAAGAGGATCTAACCCCAGCCCAAGTTATAGGGATCTCTAGTTATACACAACAACCCCTAACCTTTCATTTACTTATCGAAGATGCTTATTTATATTCCGATGTGCCAGCATGTATGATATTTCAAAAACCTTGCTCCCCTATAAAACTAACAGAAACCTTATGCCCAGGATATTCTATCAATCATTTTGTTTTTGAGTCTTTTAAAAACAAAAAACTTGCGGCATACGATAAAGGATTAAACATATGGGTTCAAGGTTTGTACTTATGTTCGATTGACTTCTATGAAGATAACGAACTTTTACATTTGGTACGTTTAGATAGAGGACAGTACGGATTCTTCCCGAACCATAAGGTCAATTGGAAGGGCCAAGAGGTACTGGCGAAATATGAGAAAAATAGATTCATTTTTACAGGAGTATGATTATGGAACAAATTATTTTCGATGCCAATTTAAAAAGGATCACAATTCAAAAGGCGAGGGAACTTACAAACGACCCCACGCTCCGAATTTCGCGCACACCCTTACACCGTATCAAGGCCCTTGTTTTAGGCGCTGCACGGCCTATAGGAGACTACCAGAGGGCTCTTATGGATGGAACCGCCTACTGGTCGGGTTCCGACCTACGGGGCAAAGCTAGGCAATATAGAGGCCGATATTGGCATAGCCGAAACAACATGCTCAAAAGGATGAATTCAGAAGCCTCTAAGTTTGGGTGCAAAGTATTACTCCTACCCAACCTAAATAAAAATAGAAAAGTGTGCCTTTACTTAGTAACCCCAGATCAAACAAACAACTGTATCCCATTAATAGGGTGATAATATGTCTTTTGAAACAGACTATTTTAATTTCTACAAGATGGAAAGTGGTAAAGACCCCAACAAAGAACTTTACCATAAGAAAATGAGAAAGCACCTAAAAGACTATGCTAGTAACAGGTTGAAACTTCCGAAAGAAGAATATGATGTAAGGTCCAATTTAGGTGGTTTTGGTGTCAAGGGAGACATTGTACTTCATACAAAAGAATTATATTTACAGGTATGTGGTTTTTCTATGGAACGCAAAGACAATTATAAAACGGATAGAAATATATTAGTCCGTACTTGTAATGGTCTAAAGGATTATGTTGGGGATAGAAACTACTACATTAGCCTATCTCCTATGATGGACCCCGATTTCGATATTCTCCTATTTCTTCAAAATAGGCCCGCTCAGGATCGGATTAAACTAGCACCCTTCAAAGGTTAAGCTTGTGTGCCCGTGCTAGATACCATAGCAAAAGGGGCCTTAGATTCTCAACCTAGAGGTACTAAGATGAGCCAACCTGTTATTCTCCCCCTCTCTTCTGGAGAGGAGTGCGTCCAGACTTGGACGGGTTATAAGTGCGGCCAAATCGGGGAATTCTCGTTTTGGGAAACCCCCACGGGGAACTTTTGTATGGTTGGGACGGCTGGATTCTTGTGCATTATGGCCTTTGTCGGCACCTTTCTCTTTTGTCAATTCCTAGAAAGGAATTTCAAGGGAGGTAAGGATTCTAAGGGCAAGCCCCAGCCTAACATCTTTGTTCGGATGAAGCTGTCTTATTGGCTGCCCTGGTTTGTGGGGTTGACGACTTTGTTTTTATCCCTATTATTTGTCATTAGCAGTCTCGTGTGACAAGGGTATCTTTAAAGAGTACAACCAAAGACAGGGAGGGGTTCTAAAGAATGGAATGCTTAGTTTTAGATCAAGGGTACAGGCCCGTGGGTGTTATCCCAGATACACGGGGATATATCATGGCGCACCATAGGGGGTGCGCCCAAGTGGTACATACCGAACAACGGGGTCACTTGGAATTACCCAAAGTGATCAGGCTCAATAGGACCGTGCCCTACAGGCCAACGCAAAAGGTATCGGGGAGGGCTATTTACACCCGCGACGATTGGACTTGTCAATATTGCCGAGTACCTTTGTCAAAGGCTACCGCGACCTTGGATCACGTTCTCCCCAAATCGCGGGGAGGGGATTTCTCTTTTAGAAACTTGGTTGCCTGTTGCCATAATTGCAACCAAGCTAAGAAAAACAGGACGCCAGAAGAGGCGGGCATGGTTCTTGAAAGGATGCCCTTCACCCCTCCCTCTACACACAAAATCCGTAGATTCCACCCTAGCTGGTTGGACTATCTATGGGAGTGAATAGCGGGAGGATTAAACCTCAAGGGCTCAGATGTTATGTAAAGAGAAGGGGTTGCAAGAGTGTAGCCCCTCTCCTTCAATAAGGGAATCATTATGAAGGCACCCATCAAAGTGTACTTGAGCAAGGCCCAAAAGGGTAAAGGATTCATTAATAGGGGTATTATCGTAAAAGATAATACTAAGACAACGGAGGTTTTGATAGAAGGAAAGCTCTATCAGATTATCTGGACGTAAAATCAAGGGCCTGTCATGGTTTCGACGGGCTTAGAAAGTAGTAGAAGGCAAGGGGAAGGGCTGCGTCTTCCTAAAAACGCGGGAAATGCCAACTGGCAACAATTACGCTATGGCTGCCTGAGTAGCCTTGGGTTTTTAGACTAATCTGCGGGTTTAAGAACCGACAAGAAGTGGATTATCTCTAACAAGTGTTTGGCTTTACCAAAGGTTAGAGAGACATTTAAAAAAAGCTGTCTTTAGATAAACCTTGCTTAGAGGGGTTATTATAAAGACTAATAAAATCTAAGCTAACCTTGTGAGATACCTTTTATTATAGACTAGGTTCGGACGGGGGTTCGACTCCCCCCAGGTCCATTTTGTTAGTTAAACAAAACAGCGAAATGAGCTAAGTAGTATTTAGTGTCCGTATGGTTCACAAAGGCCACTTTAAATGTTTTCTTTTTATCACAAAAAGATAAGGACTCTAAATTCCTAGCTCGACTCCAAGACCCACCTGAATCAGTGGATAGGTAAACGCTAAAATCTATCGGTTCTTGATCACATTCTATAATGGATTTTATAGCGG
>JBIKUS010000205.1:0-4937 GCA_044347425.1 Vampirovibrionales bacterium
TTTTGCGGTCTTCAAGCTGTTCCGCTTTGGTCTTAATTGGCTTGCCTTTTGTGTTGTTCATTCAACCATTGTAACACAAAACCTTAGTATTCAAATAGTTTAATTTGTCGGAGGTATAAGTCAGTCTAGGTACAACCTTAATGATGATGGTTAAAGACAAGTCAAATCAGTCACCAAAGCCCTCTACACCTTCCCCTAAACCTTCACAGCCTAGTGAACGGGAGATTATTAAAAAAGGGTCTGAACCGTCTGCCAAGCCTGCAAGAGACCCTGAGAAAAGTACACATGATGTTCCAAAAAAACAGCAATAAGCCACAGGCCAAGTAATATAAGCCACCCTATCTTACTGGCCGTTAATGCTTCGTTATATGCTTTGGCTAAGGTTTCAATGGCCGATCTTAACTTGGCCTCTGTAGATTTTGCAGATGTAAATAACCATGCGTAGTAGTGTTCATCAGGGTTATCCTTATTAACAAAAAATCCTTCTGGCTCTAAATGACTCTCTTTTCCTCCAGTCACTAGAATAGTGTTCGTTTCCACTATGTCAGCAGTTATACCTTGCAAGGGAACGATGACTGTTTGAAATAGTAGGCTTAATTTATAAAAAACAAAAACAACTAAAAGGATTGTTGGAAACTTTAACCATAATGGGCTAGCAATCAACATAAAAACAGTTAGTAATACGTTGTAGACTCCAATAAAATTAGTGGCTCTCTGTACTATGAACTCGATATTTTTATGGGCATCTGCTATTTGTACGTTAGTTCTTCCCAAAACATAATCTAAGCGATTCCTCCAATTCGGATGGAAATCATTCTCATCTACTTGAATTTGACTCATCATAATCTATTTCCTTTTTTACCACATACTACAACACACTATACCTGTTTATCTTCTCTATTTAAAGTTTACCAACACGCTCACACATGTGGGCGTTACCCCGTCCCTGTCGTGACAGGGGCTACTCGTAATAGGTAGGCTGCGCTAGCTACGAGTGTTACCCACACTCTCACGTATATGAGTGTTACTTGGTTGATGTATGATTACCTTCCAATTATGGAGTATCAGCATTAACGCAAATACATTGATGAGAGGATATCCTAGTTGGGGTACTAAGGGCTTGCTAAACCACATTCTCACGGATGCCATGATAAACTTTTTCCGCAAGATGTGAAGCTGCCATGGTTCGGAAATGTCCATCTTCCATTAAACGGCGAAAAATATCTTCATTGCCTTCCATCCGTTCAATAAAAAGACCTTCTAACATTTTGTTGAACACACGCTCAAAATTATTAAGACTGTTGGCCATAGCCGCTTCCTGAAGTTGTTCATTAGTCTTCGCAATTTCTTCGATCTGCTCAAAGAATAGTTGATCAGCCAACGTAAAGTCCGTACCAAACCGCTCATTTAGCTTTTCAATCAGGCTAGAAAGTGTTATTTCATCCTCATGTTTTTGAGCAGTTCCAACTTCAGTAGGTCCCCGCAGTGGGTCGGCATTACCACCCTTGAGATCAATACTGCCTTCGCTGATCTTTTGAAGCCTGTAGTATTTCAAGGCAACATCATCCTGAACCCTGTAAAACTTATCTACCTTTCCATAGGGCAGCTTGGCCAGCAAGAATCGGTTATAAGTGAACATTTTTTCTAGGTCAGAATCTTGATATGGAATGATTTGGGCTAAAAACGTGTAGAGGCTCTTGAAACTGGTAAGCTGGCCTTTGAATAGCTCTTGCTCTATATCGTCAAGTGTCTCATAACGAATAACAGCTTTGTCCAGCAACTCATTCAGCTTTTGATGGTCACTAGGCAAGGGTTCATGTCGGTTGGTAAACCACACCTGACAGAAGTCATTGATGGCCTGAATGTCAAACACCTGCCATTTCAAAAGACGGTGTTGCAAATCGTACAGTTGTTGGGGATCACTTGCATCTCCCATTTCCGTCTTTTCATAAAATTGCTTAAATGCCTTGTATATTTCGTCCCTGTCATTGACGAAGTCCATCACAAAGGTATCTTCTTTGCCTGTTGTGACCCTGTTAAGGCGAGAAAGTGTTTGCACCGCCTGAATACCCGCCAAGCGTTTATCGACATACATACTATGCAGCAATGGCTGATCAAAGCCAGTTTGATATTTGTCTGCTACCAGCAAAACTTGATACTCGTTGCCACCAAAGATTTCTGGTAGTTCAGTTTCTTTGATTCCCTTGTTCATACCCGCTTCAGTGAACTCCTGCCCAGGCAATTCAGAATCTACAACTTTGCCAGAGAAGGCCACCAAAGATCGAATATCGGTATACCCCTTATCCTTCAGATACTTGTCAAAAGCCAATTTATACCTCACGGCATGAAGACGAGAACCAGTGACAATCATGGCTTTGGCTCGTCCACCAATTTTATGACGTGAGTAAGTGCAGAAATGCTCAACAATGATTTCCACTTTTTGGCCAATGTTAACTGGATGTAAATCCATAAAGCGAGCCAGAGCCTTGGCAGCCTGTTTTTTCGGAACTTGTGGGTCTTGCTTAATAGTCTTAATCAGGCCCAAGTATCTATTATACGTCGTGTAGTTCTCCAGAACATCCAGAATAAACTCTTCCTCAATGGCTTGACGCATACTGTAGTGGTGGAAAGGTGCTGTCCCGTTGTCTCCAGGCTCATTAAAAAACGCCAAAGTCTTGAATTTGGGTGTGGCTGTAAAGGCAAAGAAGCTGATATTGTCCTGCTTGGGACGCTTGAGCATTTCACGCAGAAGGTTTTCCTTAGCCTCTTGGCTCAGGCTTTCATCCTCCTCATCATCAAGAACCTGTGCGGCAATGGCGGCTTCTATACCGTCCTTGTTCAGGATTTTGCGAAGCTCCATAGCTGTTTCCCCACTTTGAGAACTATGAGCCTCATCGACAATAACGGCAAATCGCTTGCCCGCTGTTGTCAATGAGACAGCTTCCCCTTTTTTCGCTAGAGTCTCCATTGCCTGAGTAATGAAGGGAAATTTTTGTAGTGTCGTGATGATAATAGGAACACCCTCCGCCAAGGCTTTGGAAAGTTGCTGGGTGTTCTCGTCGATTTTCTGAACCACGCCCTGTTTGTGTTCAAACTGATAAATGGTGTCCTGCAATTGCTGATCCAGTACCCGCCGGTCCGTGATGACAATCACGCTATCAAATATCTTGTGATTCTGGCCGTTGTGCAAACCAGATAAGCGATGCGCCAGCCAAGCTATAGAGTTGGACTTGCCCGAACCAGCAGAATGCTGAATTAGGTAGTTGTGGCCAGACCCATAGCGGGCGGCACTGGCAATAAGTTTTCGTACCACATCCAGTTGGTGGTAGCGGGGGAAAATCAGGGTTTCTTTGCGAAGTTTTTTGATCCCCTTGTCGGTAACAACCGTGGTTTCCTTGATTTCTAGGTGAAGAAAGCGAGCCAGGATGTCCATCAGGCTGTCTTTTACTAACACCTGCTCCCAAAGGTAGCCTGTGCGGTAGCCTTCCGCCGGGGGATTACCCGCACCCTCGTTGTAGCCTTTGTTAAAAGGCAGAAACTTAGTTTCTCTGCCAGCTAGCCGAGTTGTCATCCACACTTCATCGGTATCTACGGCAAAGTGAACCAAAGCACGCTCCTTAAAGCGGAACATGGGTTCCATCGGGTCACGGTCGGTTTGATACTGTTGTTTGGCATGGAGGGCAGACTGGCCACTCAAAGGGTTTTTGATTTCTAGTGTGGCGACAGGAAGGCCGTTGAGGCTCAACACCATGTCCACAGACAAAGCCGGTTTCTTGACGCTGAAATGGACTTGCCGAACCACTTGCAAGCGGTTCTTCTCGTAGTCCGCCAGAGTGTCTAGGTTGAGAGTGCTATTGGGCTGGAAGTAGGCCAGCCGAAAGTTTTTGCCTGAGCATTTGAAGCCATGGCGCAAAACGAACAAAGCTCCTTTGCTGGTTAGCTCCTTGCAGAGGGATTGTAACAGGCAGTCAACAGGTTCAGGGATGGTAGACTGAAGATAAGCCCATTTGCTGGGCTGGGTGGCCTGAATGAATGCCAACACCTCATTGGGGAAGAGACCCATGGTGGCGTTGAAGGTGTCTGGGTTGCCTTGGGTGTAGCCGCCACGCTTAAGCAAGGCGGCTTCAATGGCTTCTTCAAAGCGGATTTCGGTATGCTTTTTCATACAGACAGGGTCTCCTTGGGTTGCAGGTGGCGGACATCTATCTTACCCGTTACCGCCGAGGTGATGAGTGCAGAGCGATATTCTTTCAACCGATCAATGGCGGTTAGTAAGGCGGCTTTGACGGCATCCAGCTTTTGCAGGCGTTCGTCAAGGTAGGCAACAATGGCTTGTTGTTCTGTATCTAAGGGGAACACAAACAGTAAGTTGCCAAGTTGTTCAAAATTTAATGCTTCCCTGGAAACCCCTTGCTGATTGCCAAATATCTGATCTTGCAATGCTCTACTTGAAACATAGTAAGTGTAGAATCTAAAATTAAAATAGTTATGATCAAGTCTGATTATACACACATGCTGATTGACATTTGCTGGATAATTTTTTATATCAAAGCAGGTTGCTCTACCTAACGAAGCTCCTGTAATATTTAGTAGTATATCTCCGTAGTGCACACGGGTTTCTTTCATATCTTGATCTATCTGGTCATCAATAAAGACAACATCATCTAATTTTAGGCCATTAAAATGAATATTCTGGCTTCTTAAAAAAGCCACACCTTGGGAACCGTAGACATTTGCGCCGCCAGTTGGTGTTACGCCACTACCAATTTTTAAAGCAAGGTGCTTGAGCCGTTTCACCTCCCAATGAGCTGGGATATCGCCTAGCCATTCGACACCAGAGGGCTTGAGTGGGACGGATGGATCAAGGCCCTTGGTCACGGCTTGGGTAATCAAGGCACTTCGCTTTTCTGCCAGTAAGTTCAGCAACTGTTGCTTAT
>JBIKUS010000200.1:0-4886 GCA_044347425.1 Vampirovibrionales bacterium
GCTGTAACATTGCCTGGTAGTATAATACTACGATTGCTAGCTGCTGGTATTGCGCTTGCATTTTGTGTATGTGGACTACCACTACCAGTAGTACTATATAGTTTTACTTGTATAGTACTACCAGCCACTAAATTAGTGGCTGGTAGAGCTACTGCGTTAATAATGTGTGCGCTTGCCCAGGTTAGTGTGTAAGTTACACTAGTGCCTGCGCGATGTACACTGCTCTTTCTGTTATTTTGTAGGTTGCTGGTAGTTCCAGCAACCGTATTACTGGCAGTAATAGTAGCAATATCTGCAAGATTATTATAAATTAAACGCATATTTACCTCTATTTAATGCCAACACGACTTTGAGTACGAACCATGTTTGTATTACTAACAATTGCTTGCTCGATACATTCAGTGTTCTCCTTAGTTGCTTGCACATTAAGTACAGCACCCTTGGCTACTGCTTGTATTAGTTGATCTAATTTAGCAACAATCTCTTGATTGTTAAAGTTAAGATCATTATTAGGTACAATGGTTCCATTAGTACTAGGTACAAATAACTCAGGGCCAACTTCACCTACCATATACGGAGTATTTGCAGTAACTGGACCGCCTTTAGCACGACCGCTTAATCCCTCATCATAACCAAAAGGCGTTGGTTCTAGCCAACTTGCACCGTAATCTACACCACCACTTCTCCAAAAAGTTGCATATGGCACAGTTTGACTAGCAAACTGACTGGCTAAATCATTGCCTGCATAATCTTCGCCTTTTTCTCCAAGACCCGCCCCAAGTACGGCTGCATTATAAGTTTCACCTAGATTAAAAACGTCTTTAGTTAATGTACCTACTGTAGCAGCGGCATTCATGAGGTTGGTTGCCCCTAGCGTAATTAAAGAAGTTACAGTATCTATAGCCCCTATTGCTGCGTTGGCTATTCCAGGTACTGCGGCAATAATTTGATTATTTCTATATTCGGTAGCATCTTGATAAGCTGCAGCAGTTAAATAGGCAGCATTAAGAACATTACTACTATCCGCTATAGTACTAGCTATTTCACCTACTGATGTAAGTATAGATTGATCGCTTAGTTGTGTTAGTCCTGTATCTATTGAATGAGTAAGTCCGTTAAGATTATTACTTAGTGTATTGATAGTTGAATCGTCTATATCTTGAATAGTTATACCGGTAAGATCATCAATGCTGCCTGCTTGAGTTAATGCATTATTTCCAGTAAGTGTTCCTGTTAGAGGAGCATCTCTATCTCCCAGAGGATCTTGACTACCATCACCAAAAGTTAATGCATTATTTCCAGTAAGTGTTCCTGTTAGAGGAGCATCTCTATCTCCCAGAGGATCTTGACTACCATCACCATCACCAATAGTAATTGTACGCGAATCGCCACTTAAACCTTCGCCTGGTATTAATGTAAGGCTACCCGTTTTAACAACAGGATCGTACAATTCTCCGTCATCTGGAAAATCAAAAGAAGTAACAACTGGTATAGCAGGAACAACTGGTGTATCAGGAACAACTGGTAAACCTCCAGTGCCACCAACCACTCCACTAGATCCAGCACCTCCTGTGCTAGTTACTACTGTTGAAGTTACCTTTCCATCAGGACCAATAGTTACTATACCTCCATTACCGCCATCGCCACCTTTACCACCATCACCACCTTTACCACCATCAGCAGGTTTATTTGCTACAGCAGCTGCTCTAATTGCCTCAAGTGAAGTAGCACCTAGTGCAGTCATAGAAGTTTTAGCTTCTTGTACAAGACCTCTAGCAAACTCCTGGAAGTCAATAGCTATAGCTTCTAGGCTAATTTGTGCAGCGGCAGTACCTGGATCAGTTAATTTGAATAAATCAGCCAGTGCTTTAACTGCTGGAGTATTCTTATCCTTTAGCGCAGCTACAAACGTTTGAATATCTGTGGCTGTTAGTTGTGTTTTTCCACCAAAAGTTCGCTGCCATAAATCATAGGCTTCTTCTAGTTTTTCTGCTGATGTTTGTGTATTTGTATTAATATCATCTAATATAGGCTTATATTTACTGTCAAGTTCATTTAATAATTTTTGTTGATCGCTAATTTGTTGGTCAATAAAGTCTGCAGCACCTTCTATGTCCCTGCTAACTTGATCAAAAATCTTGGTATACATTTCTGATCCAGCGTATAGTTCGCTAGCAGACTGTAATACTTCTTTAGCAAGATTTGGAAGTGCTTGTTTAGCGGCATCTGCTACTGCTGTATCTGTGCTTTGAATATCTGTTAGTGCTTGTTTGTAATCACTAAATAATATGTTAAATTTTTCTATAGGTGTAGCTGTTGATTGAGCTCCGCGTAATAACTCTTTTTGCAAGCTAGTAAAAGATTCCTTGACACGCTTTAGTGCATCAATTGTGCCGGTAATTTCTTTTTGGCGTTCATCGTAAGCAGCCTTAAAACTAGTTCTAATTGATGCTAAAAACTTTAGTCGTACGTTATTGACTACGCTTAGTAAATTAACGGCGTTATCTCTGTATTTTTCTAGCTCACTACTAGCGGTTGTTAATATTTCTCGTAGTGACTGCTGTAGTGGTGTTAGTGTAGAAGCTAATTTTATATTTTCTACTGCTAAGCTCTTGTTAAATTTTTCTACTTCACTGTACACCTCGTACATTGCCGGTGCTAGTTTTAATAATTCAGCTTTTAGTATAGCACTAGCATCGTCAGTAACTTGAAAACTTTGAATTAGTGCTTTTAGCTCATAGGTACTGTCAACAGCACCAAATCCTAGTTGCTCAAATGTTTGTTTACTTAAGCCAAGATTTTTAGCTAAATCTTTGTTACCGTCAGTTAATTGCTCAACTAATCTGGTTTGCTTTAGTGCTATCTTTTCTTGTTCTGTTAAAAAGTTTTCCTCAAAGTAAGTTACTGCACTAGCAAATTCTTCTAGTCCACCTGCAGCTTCTAGAAGTTTCTGCTCTACACGTACTCGTTCAACGGTAGTATTAAATTTACCAAGTGTTTCGCCTAGTATGTACAGGCCGTCACGAACTACTTCACTGCCTTTGGCAATTCTAGCTGCTGTTTCAAAATATTCTTCACCATTTTGAACAAACTCTGTAATCCAAGGTGTAACAGCTAATGTTAGTGCATTTAATTTTTTACTTATTTCACCAGTTAATTTTTGTAGTGCTTCTTCTGCTGTTAGGCCAGTAGTTACTAATCGAATACCAAAATCAAAGTTTTTGAGTATATCCTGTGCTCGTTGTCCACTACCATCTATTGCGTCTGCGGCGGCTACTATAGCGTTACCAACGCTTGAAATTGTACCTGTAATAGCTTTTACTAGTGGTTGTGTGGCTGCGGTAAGTTTAGTGTCATAGTCTACATCTTTGTTATATGTAACCCATAAAAACTTATCTTTAGTAGTTGTTTTAATATCCTCAAATAAACCTATAAAAGCACCACTTGCAGCTTGACCTAAACTATCTAAACCATCTACAGCGACTTTAGATATTTGGTCAAAAGTACCTTTTAATTGAAGACCGGCTGCTAAAATTTCTGTTTTGGTTGTGCTACCAATGCCCAAATTATACCAAGCTAAATTACTCTCAGTACCAACTTTAGTACCAAATCTAGACATTGTATTACCGGCAAAGCCACTAATGCCTTCACCAATAAGTGCTTTTACAGTTTCGCCTGTATTAATATCAATAGATTTTAGTGCTTTAACTACAGGGCTATTTCCACTACCCAACAAGCCAAAGAAGTTTTTGTTTAGCGTATCCATGCTGCTTTTAACACTATCAGCTACAGCAGTTGGATCACCGTATACTCCAGTACCAGTATTTACTAATTTACCACTGGCATCATATTCTTGTCCTATTCCTTGTACTTTGACTGCATCGGCTACAGAAGGTCCAGTACTACCACCACCACCACGAAAACTTTTACCTATTTGAGCTAAAAGCCTTGCAACTATTGCTGTCATTGCGGCTCCAGCAGCATAATTGAGTGGTGGAGGTAATACACTCATTGCATTAATTACAGCTTTTACACCTAATACGCCGGCTTCAGTTGCCGCCATACCTTGACGAGTAATACTACTAGTCACAAAGCTAACTGTTTGGGCTATTTGAGCAGCTATATCTTTAGCATTCATGATAAGTCTAGTTATATGATATGCTTTTTCCAATGCTCCAAAAGTTTTATAAGCCGCTGTTTTTTCCTTAAATAGTTTTTTGGTACTATTTAAAGCCATAGCATTACGATCTAGTTCGTCTTGTGCTGCTTTTTTCTGCAGTCTAATGCCCTCTTCTATGAACTCAGGTGGAGGGAAATCGCCAAATTCTGCAGCTCGTCTATTCCAGCTCTCTTGAGCAATTCTTCCGGCTTCAATATTTTGTGTTATTTTACTAAGGGTATCTATAGCTTGGCCTAAACGTGCTCCAGTTTTTCCGAAGTTTTCGTTTAAGTTATTAGATAGTTTACTTGCTTGTTCTAAAAAGTAATTTTGTTGCTCTAATTTTATATTTTGTTCGGCCTGTAATCTAATTGATTCTTTTCTAGCCTCATTTCCGGCTAATATACTGTCGCGTTGAGCATTTAATAATGCTTGTTCGCGATCGGCTTCTTTTACTAATCCTGTTGCATCAACGCCTTCTCTTTGTAATAAAGCTATTAGTCCTCGCTTAGAATCAATACTTAATTGTCTATTATTAAGATCAACAAGTTGTGCATTAAATTGTAGTTCTTCTTTAAGTAAATCTACTTTAGCACGCTGCTGTACTGCACTAATTTTATCTTGTACACCAAAAGCTTCCAATACTTGTAAGTACTGTAATGAGGCCTCAAGTCTTGTATTAGATACTTCGTTATTTGCTTGTAGTATCTGCAATGAATTTTCGCGC
>JBIKUS010000209.1:0-4234 GCA_044347425.1 Vampirovibrionales bacterium
TGTCGCCTAGCTGAATATTGAACTTGTCGTAGTTGACATTGTGCAAGAACATATTCATTCGTGCCAAGTTGTAGGTCGTGTGGTTAAGCTCTTGGCCAAAAAAGCCTTCTTCAATCACATGGTTGTCGAAATGTTTTTTGGCCTGTAACAGCAACGATCCTGAGCCACAAGCGGGGTCATAGATCTTATTCACACGGGTTTGCTTGTGCATAGCCAACTGGGCAATCAGCTTAGACACGTGCTGAGGGGTAAAGAATTCGCCTCCCGATTTGCCTGCATTGGCAGCATAGTTGGAGATAAGAAACTCATAGGCATCGCCGAAGAGGTCAATTTTACTGCCTTCAAAGTCGCCAAACTCTAGCCCTGCAACGCCTTTAAGCACGGCAGCCAAGCGAGTGTTTTTATCTTTCACTGTGTTGCCAAGGCGGTTGCTGGTCGTGTCAAAATCGGCAAACAGCCCTTTAATATCGTTTTCTGACGGGTAGCCGTTAGCGGAGCTTTCAATGGCGGCAAAGATGTTGGCTAGGTCGGTATTCAGGCTTTCGTTGCTATGGGCGGTTTTGGCGACGTTAATGAAGAGCTGGCTGGGGTAGATAAAGTAGCCCTTAGTTTTGATGGCATCGTCTTTAATCTCTGGCGTAATAACATCGTCAGGGAGTTGTGCGTAGCGAATGCTGTCGTCGCCCTCTTCAAAGTAAAGGGCAAAGTTTTCGCTGATAAAGCGGTAAAATAGCGTGCCGAGTACATACTGCTTAAAATCCCAGCCGTCAACGGCACCACGCACCTCATTGGCGATTTTCCAGATTTGGCGTTGCAGTTCGGCTCGTTGTTGGGTGCTTGTCATGTGTCTAAACCATTCACTTGTTTGCTCTTGTTTCGTAATCCAGTGTTTTAGCCTGCTCTTGAGTAACACCAAGAGGTTCCAGCCGTGGCAATGATTCTTGAGTGCTGTGGTTCGGTCTTTGACGAATCGGTGACACCATGCGAATCCTTTCGGCTAGCTGAAACTGGTTGTTTATCATACCATCATCGTAGAGTAGATGGGCGACAAAGCCAATAAGTTACTTATTGAGCTAAAAACAGGCAAACGGTAGCAGGTTCGTTGACGTTCTTCAAGCCATTAAACGCCTGAAGGGTGTCTTTATCAATTTCCACTTGCATTTTGTAAGGGAGCGTCTATCCTTAACGCCGTTAAAGGCAATTCACGATGGTTTGGGCGATATGGAGACAAAAGGCAAGGCGTTTCAGCGGTTGGTGGTGGCGGGCTATCTTGGCTTGACGCTGCTGTTTATCGTCATCTATTTCTTGGCGGGTTACTTGCCACAATCGTCAGCTTCCTTGGCGACGTTGTTGCAAGATGTAGCGTTAAACCTCGCCATTGCCCTGACGATTTCGTTTGGATCGTATGTACTGCTTCGGCCTTTGATTGAGGACAGTAATCGCAAGACGCTTGAAGATTTTCAAGCAAAAGCCCTCGATCTGTTGAGCCTTGAGAAAGGAGTGCGTGAGGCAGGCGTGGTAAGGGTGTATGAAAGTTTGAAAGACGCTTCACTCTTGAATAGGCTGGCAGAAGCCAAGGAGCGGATATGGTTTCTCAGCATTTGGATGGATAAGCCTGAAACCTTACTTGATGATGTGCTGGATCGGCTCGTCCAACACAAAGTAAAAGTAAAGGTGCTGTTGGCCAGTCCTGAATCAGATGTTTGCAAGCTGAGGGCGCAAAGCCAAGCGAATCTTTTCCCTGATCTCAGTTCATTTCAGCCAGAGTTTATCGCAAGAGTTACACAAGCCAACAACGCCTATTTTGAGCAGGTGAAAGCAAAAACAGGGGCAGATATTGAGGTGCGATCCTTCAACGTCTTGCCCCCATTTTCATTAGTGCTGGTTGATAATAATGTGCTGATTGGGTTGTATGGTCACGGCGAGCGCACAACATCTGTTCCGTGGATTGAGTTTAAACTGACGAGTGAGGGCAATGACTTTAGTTATTTCAGAGCCTTTATCCTGAATCAGTTCAACGCCATCTGGGACGGTGCAAGCAAGACGGTGTAGTTACTTTCCGCCTAATCCCGTGACCTCACACAGATCCTTATAAGCCACGAGGGCTTTGTAACCTGTCTTGGAAGTGATGCTGTACAACGTCCCTTTAGGGACAACCATCCAAGTGCCAGCCTTCACCTCAACGCCGTTGATGACCAGCTCCCCTTTAATCACGAGGCGGAAAATATCGCTTTGGTGAGCGTGTTGCGGAACGTCCGTGCAAGGTGGGGCATCCAGCAGGTAGAACATATTGAGATCCTGCACTGGCCAAGTGATCGGGGTGCGTGTCAAGCCAAAGGGTTCTTCCAAGGGTTGGAGGTTCAGGCGGGATGACAGTAGAATCCCTTGTTCTTGAGCGGACAAAACGTCTTGGGTGCGTTGCTTGAAATCGTGGGCGGTTTCGACGGCAAGGACGGGCGTTTGGGTGGCGATAGTCATGGATAACCTCACTTTCAGGGTGTGGTGCAGCGGAACGTAACAGGGAAAGAAAAACAGGCACAACAACAAACACCTATCTAGCTAAGGCTTCTTCTGCTAGAATGGCAAGGTATGTAACGACCACTGCCCAACGGCGGTGGTTTTGTTGTTTGGGGGTCTGTTGTAAGGCTTACAACAAGAGTATTGGTTTCTATGGAATATGTCAATACCCAGCTTGGAAAACTTCTGAGAGCCTTGCGAGGAGACAAGCCGCTCAACCTTGTGGAGCAACAAACAGGCGTTTCACGTGCCAACTTGAGCCGTTACGAAAAGGGTGGCCATATACCGCAAGATATTACATTAAGGAAGCTAGCTGCCTTCTATGAGACTTCTTATGAACGGCTAAAAGTAGCCCAGCTTGAAGACCTGTACCCTGAGGGTTCGGAAGACAAACAGATTTTGAAAAGATGGCTACTCAAAGATGACTTGATTTAGGGATAGTTTTCACATCTCCCCCTGTTTTCCGATAGCGGAGCCTCAACGTGAAAGACAGCCTTTGTCAAGGTCAGCGTCGCCTTGACAAGGGATGGATGAAACGTACACTCCCGCATTCGGGAAACAGGAAGCTGCCCAAGCTCAACCAGCTTGGGCAAGAGGGCTTAGTGATTGAGAAACACATGGACTTCTTCAAAGGCCGTTTGCAGGGTGAACACATCCCCGCTCATGTCCATATCCCGTGCCATTGCCTCATAGTCAATGTAGTATGCCAGATGCTCTGGGATACTGACTGTGTCTTGGGTCAGCTGTTCGGCATAATCGGCAAGGCGGCGGAACTCACCCATGTAGTTTTGCAGGGCGTTTTCGGCTTCGTTGAGATCGCCGTTCATGAAGTCAAGAAGCAGCCCGCCAAGTTTGCCGTGTTCAAGGATGAATTGTGCTAGGGCATAGGTTCTTTGGATGCCTTCATATTCGCCAAGGTCGTAGCTTTCAAAGCCTTCGTAATCGTGAATCGCCCATTCTTCGGCGTCGGGGATGGGGCTGGTTTTCAGCATCGTGTTGATGGTACGCCAAACATCATCGAGGGGTTGGTTGAGGTCAATCCATTCGCCGTGTAATATGCCGTTATTGTAAGCAGCGAGGCAGGCAACGACAATTTGAATCGTGGGTGTCATGGTGGTCTCCTTAGTTTGGGTTGTTGACGGAGACGTGACCAGCAGAAGGGACAAGGGCAGATGGCAAGAAAAATTTGGGAGGTACCTTCAGGAGGAACCGTGATTATTCTTGCTAGATGACCGACTTCTGCTAACAAAGCCGAAACAACAGCCCATCCAAGGAGACAGGGCAACAGACACTCCGATGGTTTACGCTGCCCTGCCTGCCTTACGACATAGGCAACACGGCTAGGGTGGATTACCTACCACTGGAGAGGATGATGGGGAGCATTTAGTGCTGAAACATAGTCCCCCTTCCATAAACGAATTGGGCAATTGATTACGAGGGATTTGGGGGCATTGACCTCATTTTATGAAGGCAGGCAAGCCTTTAGCGATTTTCACTTTATCCTGAGCAAACCTTGTGGTAAAAATGAAAAAACCTCGGCGTCATCACCATTCAGTTAAGAACAGGGGAGGCTACATCCGAGATCTGCATTCTTATTGTAGCGAACCTTCTAGGAATTCCTTGCCAATTATAATAAGCTCCTCTCAGCAGAACGGTTACTTAACCGTTCACATCCTGACATATCCTCAGGATGAGGTTGTTATGCTGTGCCTTGGCA
>JBIKUS010000140.1:0-4795 GCA_044347425.1 Vampirovibrionales bacterium
AGTTGGTAAAGATACCAGGCAAGTAACCAGGGGTGCTAATGGCACGCACCACAGCCATGGCCAAACCAATCAGGGTCAAGATAATGATAATCATCTGTGGGATAACGATGCGCCAGTTAAAGTAGAGCCTATCTGAGAGGGTGCCTTTAGGCGTGACCATAAACTTGTTGCGCCCAGGCGAGAAGATGGTACCCACAGCGGTGAGCGACATGTAGACGCACAAAGCCGTTTCGTAAATCTCCGCCCAAAACATGTGCCTGTAGCCCTTGGTTAAAATGGAATAACCCCAGAACAAGCACAAGAAGCTAGGCACGTAATACACAAAGGTTTCGGCAAAGCTGGCGTTAATGGTCATCATGCCAAACAGCAAGAAGAACAGCGGAGCCACCAAAAACACTAAGCGGTACAGGCCGTTAAAAAAGTAGGTAATACCCGCTAGGTAGCAAATGCGTTGGGCAAAAGTAAGCCCTTTAGCCAGCAAGGGGTGGTCGTAAAACAAGATTTGAGCCATACCCCTTGCCCACCGTAGGCGTTGGCGCACAAAGTCGGCAAAGCTGTCTTGTGCCAAACCAGCAGCAAGGTTTTTGTTATAGAGTGCGCTCTCCCAACCTTTACCGTGTAAGCGTAGGCCTGTATGCACGTCCTCGGTGATGGTTTCTACGGCGAAGCCACCAATTTCTTGCAGGGCATCACGCCTAAAGACGGCACCGCTACCTGCAAAGAAGGCACAACCCCAGTAGTCGTTACCTGGCTCAATCACGTGAAAGAAGAAGTCTTGCTCGTTGCTCACCACGTCGTCGGCCAGCAGGTTACGCTGGAAGGGGTCGTTGGTAAAAAAGTGTTGTGGCGTTTGTAAAAAGGCCAGTTTGCTGTTGGCTTGAAAAAAGCCAATGGTTTCGTTGAGAAAGTCACGTGTAGGTACGTGGTCAGCATCCAGTACCATCACCAATTCGCCTTGGCTGTAGCGTAGGGCGTTGTTCAGGTTACCCGCTTTGGCGTGGGTATTGTCGGTACGGGCAATGTAGCGCACGCCTAGGTGATTGGCCAAATGGGCAATCTCGGGGCGGTTACCATCATCTAACAAGTACACTTGTTTGTTGGGGTAGCTAATGGCTTGTGCGCCCACTAAGGTACGGTACAACACGCTGATAGGTTCGTTGTAGGTACAAATCATCACGTCAACATGGAGCAGGGGGGCGGTGCCATCTAGGCGGAGAGGTTGCTTCTTGCGCTCGGTGGGTTGGTAAATTTGAAAGTAACCCAGTATGAGCGACACAAAGGCAAACAATTCAGCGGCGTACAGCAGTACGGAGACAAAGCCTAAGCCAAATGAATCAAACGAGAGGGTGTGCGTACCACGCCATAATAAGTGACGAGCAATACTTAGCACAGTTAATAAAATAATAAAGCCACGCGCTTGGGGGAAGAGCATCCCCGACACGACCATTAAGCCCACGATAATCAGCGAGATGACCACCTGCAAGGCCATGGGCAACATCAGCGAAAACTCTGGCCAAAATGGGCGAGAGAGGTTACCGTAGTAGTTGGAGGCAACATCGTTAACGCTGGCCACACCCGCACCTGCCACTTGGCCAGCAGCGGCCGTACCATAAGCGGTGCCGCCCAGTACAGAGCTTTGCAACAGCTCAATGGTGCCAGGGAAGAGTAGGGCGACCAGAGCAATGGTAATACCTACCACCACCCCAACCAGGGTAATGCTTTGTAATGCGCGAAGGGTAGACATAGGAGGGCAGGCCTTTATGGTATCGTGAGTAAAACAAGCGTTGTTAAGGGTGAGAAAGGGTGTTTGTAGCACACCGTGCTAGGGGGTAAAAGGGCTTAGGTGTTAAGGCCACGAGCAATCTATAAGCTAAGCAGGTAACAGGACTCAAACCATGGCTAGTAGCATAACACACGCACAGCAACAACACAGGTGAGTCGTACACGCTTAACATTCTTAGCACAGTATATACCTACTATGGCGTAAGTTACTTTAAACGGCTAGCGTTGCTGGTGTGTTTGTTACACAAATCAACTAAACCGCCTAAACACCTTAGTTTGCCTCGCTTTAACGTAAAAGCAATTTAGGCGCAACTTTAGGGCTTCAGTAGGCTTTACGCTGGTAACCCTCACGCCCCAACCAACCTTACTGGCGGTTATTGCTTGTGTCACTTCCTGTCGCGCCTTTGTCGTCACCTCTCGCTTCACCCTCGCCACTGCTATTGGCGAGTGCTAGCCCCTTGCCCTCTGGCAAGTTAGCAGCAACACCCCCCCCAGCGTCGCCCAATATGCCTAGGGTCATAGGCGAGCCAAAACTGGGGCTGCCTCCCACAGCAACACCCCCCCCACCCCCCGTGGATTGGCGTACCCTGCAACACTCGTTAGATACCTTTAACAGCACCATGGCCAAAATCGCCGAGGCCGACCTACCTGCCCCTCTGACTGATGCGCCAGAACCTACACCTGCCACGCCCCTACCACCCGCAGAAACGGACGACGTGGAGGAGGATGCCCCCACACATCCCACCAGCAAAAAGAGTAAGCCCCCCGCAGAAGCCTCTCGCTTTAGACTAAAACACACCAACCCCGAAGCCGAAGACGTGGCTCACGATATAGCCCAAACCATCGAGAAAGGCCTCACCCTCTACCTCTCGCAAGACACCGCCCGAATTGACGAGGCGCAAGCCCTAGCTGACAAGCTCACCCCCGATATGATAGACCCCAACCAGTTGGCGCAAAAAATGCACGGTTGGTTTAAGCACCATAAGCTGTTGCGCTTGGCCGAATTGGCCACCCGCATCCCCGTAAGCGTGTTGCTGCACGTGCTTCCCCCCGCCAGTACTGACCCCGACATCCCCAGCCCGCTCGTCAACAGACAACGGGTAAAAGCCTGGCGAGACGCCATTGTTAGCGGTAAAAGCCTTTAGCAACCTGTGTATAATGTAACGATATGTTAAAAGATTGAGCGTATATAAGCCTTAAAACGCAATTAGCTCTATAAGATTGTTTTTATATATATGTAAGCAGGGCGCACCGCCCGCTACCACACACCACTCGCACCAGAGACACCAACCACACCAGACGGGCAACACCCCAAGCCAAGGGCTTAGGTTAGCATCCCGCCAGTTTTTTATCAGAGAAAGAGAAGCAAGAGAACATTTTTGCTAAGGTTATATGGGTTTGCCGCCTTGCGTTTGCATGGGCGGCTTTTTCTTTGGAACAATAGCTACGGTTGCCTTGCCGAGGCAACGCTTTAAAGCCATAATACAACCTGACTTACCCCTTTCTCTCTCTCTTATAAAGGCCGCCTTCTGCCATGTCTGACGTTGTGACCCCCCTCGCCTTTGAAACCACCCCGCTGCCTAGCCAAGCCCCCCCGCTAGAGACCTACCCGCCCCTCAATACCCTAAAACCCTTTGCCGTACAGGCGGGCATTACCCCTATTAAGCGCAGGGTTAGCCGTAAACTGTGGGTGGGTAACGTGGCCGTCGGGGGCGATGCGCCCGTCTCGGTACAATCCATGCTCGTCAACGACACCCGAGACGTGCGAGAATCCGTCTACCAAATCCACCGCTTGGCCGAAGCTGGTTGCGACATTATTCGCCTTGCCGTGCCTGATAAAGAAGCCGCCGAAGCCCTGAAGCTCATCGTCCCCCGCTCGCCCATACCCATCGTCGCCGATATTCACTTTGACTATCGCCTTGCCCTGCAAGCGGCCGACAACGGCGTACACGCCATACGCATCAACCCAGGCAACCTCTCAGACAAAGCCTTTATACGGGCGGTGGTAGCCAAATGCAAGGAGCATGAGCTGCCCATACGCATTGGCGTGAATGGCGGTAGCGTTGAAAAGCCCATTAAAGAAGTCTACCCAGGCTTGCTGGTGAAGCAACTGGTTGAAAGTGCCTTGCTCAACGCTCGCATTTTAGACGAAGAGGACTTTGCCAATTACGCCATCTCCGTTAAGGCCAGCCAGCCCCTTGCGGCGGTGCAAGCCTACCGAGACTTGGCTCCGTTGACGCAAGCCCCCTTGCACCTTGGCGTGACCGAGGCGGGGACGTTGAAGCGTGGCATTATTAAGAGTGCCATGGCCTTGGGCATTCTGCTGAGCGAAGGCATTGGCGACACCATCAGAATCTCGCTCACGGCTGATAGTATTGAAGAAGTGCTGGCTGGCCAAGAGATGTTGCGAGGGCTTGGGCTACGCACCAGCGGGACGGATTTAATAAGCTGCCCTGCCTGTGGCCGTTGCGAGGTAGATTTGCACGGGCTAACCAACGCCGTTGAGGCGATGACAGCCAACCTAGACGTGCCGCTTACGGTGGCTGTGATGGGGTGTTTCGTCAACGGGCCAGGCGAGGCAGAGCAGGCCGATGTGGGTATTGCTGGCGGTAAAGGCCAGTATTACGTGTTTCGGGGCGAGGAGCGTATACGTCGCATCCCCGAGGCGGAGGCGTTGGCTGCTTTTAAAGAGGAGTTGGACAAGGCCATTGAGGACGTTAAAGCAGGCCGCTTAGTGCCTAAGGCTTTGCAGCCCTCCTCTTGAGTTGATACCCAAGGATGCTAAGCTCCAACACCAAGCCAACTAGCGGGCAGGTGGGGGCTAAAAACACCTAAAAAGAAAGAAAAAAGAAAAACTCGCCAACTAACGGTAACCTATGCAAACCAAAAACCTACAAAATTGGTTTGTTCTGGCTGATGCGAGGGGTGGTTTTTGGAAGGGACTTGGGGGGTGATGGTCTGTTTTGGCTGATGCGAGGGGTGGTCTCCCCTCGCGCTCCCCCACAGAGGGGGC
>JBIKUS010000177.1:0-3472 GCA_044347425.1 Vampirovibrionales bacterium
GCCCAGAATTGTTGACCAACTGGCAGCAACGAACAGCCACTTGGGTGGCCAAAGGGCTTTAAGTGTAGCCCTTTGTGTTATACCTTAAGGGAAAGTAGGGTTTGCAAGTTGCAAGGCTACTGTGATGATCCTAGGTATTATTAATAACTACAAAGTAATTTTGTATGACAGCCCCCTCTCTTACGCACCTGTACCTTGTTGGCCTTGGCCTGATTGGTGGCTCGTTGGCCATGGCGGCACGGGCGGCCTTACCTCATCTGGTACTTACTGCCGTTGACCCCAACGCCGAAAGCCTGCAAACCGCCCTTAAAACAGGCCTGCTCAACCACGCTTACGTCAACAGCGACGAATGGCTGGCCACACTCCCTACAACCCTCCCCCCTGTTACCCACGAGCCGCCTACCCACTGGATTGTACTGGCCACGCACTTAGAGGCCAACCAAGCATGGCTCCAGCGGCTTGCCCCTGTGGTCGCTGGCCGTGGGGTGATGCTCTCTGATTTGGGCAGTTGCAAGCGAGAGATTACCGCACTGGGGCAGGCCTTGCTCCCCCAGCAGTTTTTGGGGGCACACCCCATGGCTGGCCGAGAAACCCAAGGGCTGGCCTCCGCCACCGAACTCCTCTTTGCAGGCAAGCGGATGTTGCTCACCCCTCATGATGCTGAGGCGCAAACCTCACTCATCGACACGATAAGCAGCCTTGTTAAAGCCATGGGGATGCACCCTACCTGTTTAACGGCCGAAGCGCACGACAAAGCGATGGCCTATGTGAGCCACCTGCCTCAACTGTACGCCGTAGCGTTGACGAATCTTATTGCTCGCCATGAGCCTGCCCGCCTGTTACGTTACCACGGCGGGGGGATAGACGACCAGCTACGCTTGGCGGCGAGTTCGGCGGCGATGTGGTCGCCCATATACCAGCAAAACGCCGACAATATGGGGGCGGTGTTAGATGAGTTAATAGAGGTGCTGAGCGAACTACGAGAAGCCCTACCCGACCCGCAACGCATGGCCGAAGGCTTTGCGGTGAGTAATCGCCTGCACCATACCTTTACCCGCTTAAAGCAGGCTCAACAACGGCCACCGCAAGGGCAACTACTATTATAAGGATGTAAGTCTTATCTATGAATACTGAAGACTAAAACCCAAATTTTTACGTCTTACTTTGGGGACGAGGCTTGCTAGTCGTTATCCGTTCGGGGTTAGCCCCGCCACTACCATCTGACACATTCTCCCATCTAGCCTTATGCGCACCATCACCTAGTACCTTAGCCGTTTGTGTGCCAGAAGGAACGATTACAACGTCGTCGTCTTTTTGGTTACCAAATGAACTCTTGTTTTCTGAACTCAATTTTGTAGACGTTACCGAGTTGCTATATATGCGGGGGGGGGTAAATGATGTATACATGTGGATTTCCTTTGTGTGAGACTCATTGCGTAAACCAACTGCCCCTAAAGGCCGTCACAATGAGTAACGTGCCTAAATGGGTTAAGTTGCGTTGTGACTTTGGCTTCTTATACCAATCATTTTTTAAACTTTTGGATGTTTTGTGGGTTAAGGTTTGAGATTTTACAAGTTTGCAACTCTTGAGACGTTCCGTTTTTCGGCGATTTTTTCTTTTCTCTTTTTTTAGGTGTTTTTAGACCCCACCTGCCCTAGCAACGCTTTTTAGCTTAGGTAAGGCTTCCCCCTAAGGTGGGTTTAGCGCATACTAGCGGATACAACGTCTTTCGCCCTGTCCCTCGCACCCAAGGCCACGCACCCATGCAAGTAAAAGACTACTACCATATATTAGGCATCCCCAAAACCGCCGATGCCAAGGCCATTAAAGCCGCCTACCGTAAACTGGCCAAACAACACCACCCCGACCAAGTAGGCGGCAACGAGGCCAAGTTTAAAGACATCAACGAAGCCTACAACGTCCTCAGCGACCCCGAAAAACGCCGGCGCTACGACCAATTTGGTAGCAACTACCAACAACAAGCAGGCGGACGCTCATCAGGTGGGTGGGCTGGCAGTGGTGCAGGCAACTGGCAAGGCCAAGACATTGATATTGAGGCCTTTTTGCGAGAAATGGGGCTACACAACGCTGGCCAAGGCCGTGGTTCAGCAAGGGGCGACACTGGCTTTTCAGACTTTTTTGACACCCTGTTTGGCGATATGATGAGCGGAGCCACGGCGGGTAGCTCGCCCCGTAACCCTGCCTCGGGGTTTAGTGGGCAACGTGCTAGTGGTAGCAACCGTTACCAACAAACCGCCACGCACCAGCAGGCGCATTACCAAACCACCTCACCCACTGATGCTGAACTGCCCCTCCCCCTGACCCTCACCGAAGTAGCACAGGGTGCGGTCAAAAAGCTGCATAACCCGCACACAGGCCAACCCGTTGATGTGACTGTCCCCGCTGGCATCGCCAACGGTGCTAAACTTCGCCTTAGCCAGCAAGGCCCCCAAGTGCGGCAGGCTGGGCAAGGCTCCCCCGCACGTGGCTCGCTTTATTTGGTGGTACAGTGGCAGGCTCAGCCCCCCTATCGCCTTGAGGGCCAGCAGATACAAGTGGTTGTCCCCGTACCGCTGGACGTGTTGGCTCTCGGTGGTGATGTCACCGTGCCCACCCTCAAAGGGGGCAGTGTCACCCTCAGCATCCCCCCCGAAACGCACAACGGAGCTAAACTAAGGCTTAAAGGCCAAGGGCTACCCCAACCCAAGGCGGCCAAGGCCAAAGCAGGCGACCCTCCCACCACCCACGGCGATGTGATTGCCGTGCTGCAAGCCCAACTGCCCTATCCCCTCTCAGCCGAACAAATGGCGTGGTTTCAACGCTACAGACAGTTGCGTCACTAAGCCATGCCCACACCGCCCCCTCAACCGCCACGCAAGCCTTTGTCTCGGGCAAGGGTGTTGCTTAACCGCTACTGGCAACGGTATTTCCACCCTCAGCCCAAAAAGCAACGCAACCCCTTTGCCGCTAAAACCTTTTGGCACAGTGTGGGCTTTGCCTTGGCGGGCTTGGGCTACGCCCTCCACCAAGAGCGCAACCTCCGCATCCACGTGGTGCTACAGGTAAGTTATGCCTTAACGGTGCTGGTAGCGGGTACGCTGTGGCAGTTGTGGCTACTCACCCCCATGCAAGCATGGGCAGCCGTGGCCGTTATGGCGATGATTTTATTGTGCGAGCTGGCCAATACCATCACCGAGTTGCTGGTAGATTGGCTGTGCCACCACCAGTTTGACCTACGAGCCAAGACCATTAAAGACGTAGCCGCTGGAGCTTGCTTACTCTCATCGGCAGTGGGGTATGGCTTGCTAGCTCTGTTGTGGGTGATTTAGCACCTTTCACTAAAAGGTATTATCTCGCTCATGAGTGTTAGCTTTTGTAGGTTTTTGGATGGCGAGAGCTTCCGTCTTTTGGCGATTTTTTCTTTTTTTCTTTTTTTAGGTGTTTTTAGCCCCCACCTCACCGCCATAGGGC
>JBIKUS010000141.1:0-4714 GCA_044347425.1 Vampirovibrionales bacterium
GGCTTTGCTGGCGGCTTTGGCCTTGGCTTTGGCTTGTTGTGTCGTGTCAGGGGTGAGGGTGTCGTGTGGGGTATCTGCGGTGGCTAGGCGTTGGCGTAGCTGGCTTTGCCCTTGGGGGTTGCCTCCCTGTTTAAGGGCAAAAAAGGCCATGCCCAGCCCACCCAGTACACATAGGCCAGCTAACACCATAACCATAACAGAGGACAACATCACACTCACCACGGGCAAGTAAGGGGGCAACGCTAACAGTATAGCTTAGGGTGCTTGCCCTGTGGCCTGCTTCCGCTCATTTATCAGCCAAACAGAGAGGGGCGTGTACTTTGCCCTTAACTTAACGTACACTACAAAAGCTCTTGTCTGCTTTGAGTAAAGGATACCACCCCATGCCCCCCGCTACATTGACACCCACCTTTAACCCCGTTGCTTTTATTGACGCTAAACGCCGTGGCCACGCCCATACCCAAGCCGACATTAACGCATGGGTTGCGGGAGCCGTGGCTGGCGACATCAAAGACTATCAAGTGGCGGCATGGCTGATGGCTGTGTGCTTACAAGGGCTTACCCTTGACGAAACCACCTGGCTGACCCAAGCCTTTGTGGCCAGTGGCGACACCCTAAGCTGGGCTGGCATGGAAGCCCCCGTGGTGGACAAGCACAGCACAGGCGGGGTGGGTGACAAAGCCACCCTCATTGTCGTCCCCCTATTGGCGGCGGCGGGGCTAAAAGTGGCTAAGCTCTCTGGCCGAGGCTTAGGCTTTACGGGTGGCACCATTGATAAGCTTGAAAGCATCCCCGATTTGCAAACGCAACTCAGTAATGAAGCTTTTAGCAAGCAACTGCACGAGGTGGGGGCGGTGATTAGTTGTGCCAGCCCTATGCTTGCCCCTGCCGATAGCCTATTTTATGCCCTGCGTGATGTAACGGCCACGGTGGATCACTTGTCGTTGATTGCTGCCTCGGTGGTGAGTAAAAAGTTGGCCGTTGGGGCTGATGCTGTGGTGTTGGATATTAAGTTTGGCCGTGGTGCCTTTATGGCCACCCAAGCCGAAGCGCAAGCCTTGGCTGATTTGTGCCTTGCCGTGGCCGAGCGTTGTGGTAAGCCCATGGTGGCCACCCTGTCCAGCATGGAGCAACCCTTGGGCTACGCCATTGGCCACAGCCTTGAGGTGCTAGAAGCCGTGGCGACCCTTAAAGGCCAAGGCCCCGCCGATGTTGAGGCTTTATGCCTGCACCTGGGGGCGCAACTGCTGTGCCAAGTAACCCCCGAACTCCCCTTTACTGAGGCCAAGCATCGCTTAAACGCCTTGCTGCATGATGGCCAAGCCTACGCCAAATTTGAGGCCATGGTCAAAGCGCAAGGGGGCGATGTTGAGGCGTTAACTGAGCCTTCGTTACTGCCACAACCGCAACGGGTGTGTTTTGTCCCCTCACCACAAGAGGGCTACGTGGCGGGGATTGACCCGCTGGCCTTGGCGAAAGTCGTTACCTTATTAGGTGGTGGGCGTTTGCGTAAGGGCGACCCTGTGGATTTGGGCGTGGGTCTATTGCTCCACAAAAAATGTGGCGATGCTGTAGCCCTAGGCGAAACGCTGCTTGAACTACACGGCGATGCCGACCACACCACCGAAGCGCAAGCCTTGGTGCTTGGGGCGTTTACGTTTAGCTCTACTCCCGTTACGCCCTTGCCCTTGTTGGTATAGCTAAACATAAAGTATTTGCTGCAGCGCATCTACGTTGTCGCTACGATTCTCGCTCAGTCATTTAGTTCTGCCTAAACTCCTGTCGCTGCGAGTCTAAGCTCCTAGTAGCTGCATCTGTTTCAAACACTTTCTGTTCAGCTATAGGCGAGACCTTTTAGCCTAAGGTTGCCATGACGGCATCGGCATGGGCTAGCGTCTCGTCAATAATGTCGGGGGTGTGTTGCAGGCTCACAAAGCCAGCCTCAAACGCCGAAGGTGCCAAGTACACACCTCGGTTGAGCATCCCCCAGAAAAAAGCGTTAAAGCGTGCCTTGTTGCAGGCCAGTACCTCGTCGTAACTGATAACGGGTTGCTCGCTAAAAAATAACGAGAACATACCACCCACTTGCGTGGTGTAGACCGGCAAGCCGTGCTTGCTGGCCAAGGCTTCTAGCCCTTGGGTGAGGTGTAAGGTGGTGGCGTTCAACCGTTCGTAAGCGTCAGGCTGGGCTTGCAATAAGCCCAAAGTGGCTAAGCCACTGGCCGTCCCCAAGGGGTTACCAGAGAGTGTGCCTGCTTGGTAGACGGGGCCGTCGGGGGCTATCATCGCCATCAAATCAGCACGTCCGCCGTAGGCACCCACGGGGAGGCCACCGCCTACAATTTTACCTAAGGCAGTTAAATCAGGGGTCACGCCATACAGGGCTTGCGCCCCGCCAAGGGCTACCCTAAAGCCTGTCATCACTTCGTCAAACACCAGTAGCGCACCGTGTTGTGTGGCAAGCTCCCTTAACGCCTGTAAAAAGCCCGCTTGGGGGGGGATACAGCCCATGTTACCCGCCACAGGCTCCACCAAAATAGCGGCGATTTGGTTGGGATAGGCCTCTAGCAAGGCGGCCACACTCTCAGCATCGTTAAAGCGAGCGGTGAGAGTGTTTTGGGCAATTTCTGGGGGAACCCCTGCACTATCAGGCACGCCCAAGGTACTTGCACCCGAGCCTGCCTTTACCAGCAACGCATCGGCATGGCCGTGGTAGCAGCCTGCAAACTTAATCAGTTTGCTCCGCCCTGTAGCTGCCCGTGCAAGGCGAATAACGGCCATAGCGGCCTCGGTACCTGAGTTGACGAGGCGTACCCGCTCCAACGAGGGAACCAGCTCGATGAGTTTGGCGGCCATTTCGTTCTCTCGGGCGGTGGGTGCGCCAAAGCTAAGCCCCATGGCGGCGGCTTGTTGCACGGCCTGCACCACCACAGGGTGAGCATGGCCTAAAATGGCGGGCCCCCATGTGTTGACGTAATCAATGTAGCGGTGGCCGTCTTCGTCCCACAGGTGCGCCCCGTGGGCTTTGGCTACCACCACGGGCGTGCCGCCGCCGACGCTTTTAAAGGCTCGTACAGGGCTGTTGACACCGCCCGGCATCAGGGTTTGAGCTTGGGCAAACAAGGCCTCGCTGCGGGGGCGTAGGCGTGGGGCGATGGGCGTGGTGGTGGTCATGGGGGGGTGGCTCCAGCGTTATACGATACTAGGGCTAGTGTACAACAAAGCACTCGTTACAGGGCTATAGCTAAGCATGAAGCGTTTGAAACATAAAGTAGAAGGCCTTGGGTCAAGCCCAACAAGGTGGGAGGTCTGGAGGGATGAAATCCCTCCAGTGGGGTTTGGGGCAACGCCCCAAAGCACCAAAAAACGGAGTAGTTGCTATACCAAAACTTAAAAAAGATAACCTTAGCGACTCTCTGTATTTCTTAACTTTTAGGGTTTCCCGCTAGTATACAACAAAGCCAACCGTGAGGCCTTTGTTTTTGCTATACTCACCTCAGCCCCCTTAACCAAGGATGCCCACTTGTGCCAACCCCTTCTCGCCGTTTGACGCTAGCCCATTTTCAACAGCTTAAAACCCAAGGCGCATCGCCGTTTTTGTGCCTTACCGCTGCTGATGCCACTATGGCTCAACTGCTCGAGGCGGCAGGCGTGCCGATGCTGCTGGTGGGCGATTCACTGGGGATGACGGTGCTGGGCTACGAGTCCACCACCCTCGTCACCCTAGCCGACATGCTTCACCACACCCGAGCCGTGGTGCGGGGGAGCCACAACGCCCTTGTGGTGGCCGATATGCCCTTTATGAGCTATCACCTGAGCGAGGCCGATGCCTTGGCCAATGCCCGCACCTTATTACAAGAGGGTGGTGCGGGAGCCGTGAAGCTAGAAGGTGCCGACCCCTTTGTGCTAGGCGTGATTAAACGCTTGGCGTGGGCAGGTGTCCCTGTGGTGGGGCATGTGGGGCTTACCCCCCAGCAGGGGCAACGCCAAGGTGGGTTTAAACTTCAGGCCAAAACACAAGCCTCTGCTCAACAATTACTGGCCGATGCGCTTGCTCTGCAAGCGGCTGGGGCGCAACTGCTGGTGTTGGAACTCATCCCCCAAGAGCTGGCCGCCGAGGTGACGAAGGCCTTGCACATACCCACGCTGGGGATAGGGGCGGGCAAGCACTGCAACGGCCAAGTGTTGGTGACGGATGATGTGTTAGGGCGCTACCAAGGCTTTAAGCCCAAGTTTGTACGCACCCTAGCCCACCAAGCCACCGAAGCTCAGCAGGCGGTAAGCCACCTGCTAACCCTTGTGGCCAACGGTGACTTTCCCGCCGAGGCTGAGAGCTTTAGCGTGCCAGCCCTTACCCTCCGCAATTCAAAAAGCATCTAAGCTATTTGCCAAAGAGTTTAGCCCAAAAGCCTTTAGGTTGTTGTTCAGGGGGCGTTACATCAATAACTGGGCGTGAGTTAAGTTGCTCTCGTAAACGTCTCAATTTAGGTACAACATCGCTTTGCCTGTCCACTGCATGTTTAAGCTCTTCTCGTTCTTCGCTATGGTTATTCATTTGGCGTTGCACACGGTTCCAAAACCCTTTAACTGCTTGAAGGGGGTTGGCACTGTCCATATCAAACGCATTGCCAACATCTTGCATAAAGTCGGCGGTAATGTGTTTAGAGGCACGTTGAGTATGATAGTGAGCTACGCCTTCATCACCACGCAAAGC
>JBIKUS010000040.1:0-16592 GCA_044347425.1 Vampirovibrionales bacterium
GGATAAGCTCAAACGCTTAGAGGGCGTGGGCGCCGTTAATATGTTTGGCGAACGCCGTTACGCCATGCGCCTGTGGCTGGACCCTATGAAGCTGGCCGCCCAAAGCCTCACCGTGGCCGATGTCGTTAATGCCGTACGCCAACAAAACATTGCCATACCCGCTGGCCAAATTGGTGCAAAACCCCTCCACAAAACCAGCATGGTGCAACTGCCCATTTTGGTAGAAGGCCGTTTGCCCGATGCCGATGCCTTTAACAAGCTGGCCTTGCGCCAAACCCCCAACGGCGGCGTGATTCGCCTAGCCGACGTGGGCTACGCAGAGCTAGGCGCCGAAAACTACGCCACCTCCATCCGCTGGCGAGGCATGGAGTCGGTGGGCTTCAGGGTGGATCAACTCCCCCAAGCCAACGCCTTAAAAGTGAGCAGTTCTGTACGCCAAGCCCTTGACGAGATGGCCAAAGAGCTACCCAAAGGCATTAGCTACGCCATTGGCTTTGACCCTACAGGCTTCATCAGCGATTCAATTGATGCCGTCTCCCACACCCTGCTCGAAGCGATCTTCTTTGTGGTACTGGTCATCTTCCTGTTTTTGCAGGCGTGGCGAACCACGCTCATCCCCGCCATTATCATTCCCATCTCGTTAGTGGGTACGTTCTTGTTCATGAAGCTTTTTGGCTTCTCTATTAACATGCTTACGTTGTTTGGCTTGATTCTGGCGACGGGTATCGTCGTAGACGACGCTATCGTTGTGGTGGAAAACATCGCCCGAAAACTCGAAGACAACCCCGAACTCTCTACCGAAGAAGCCGCCAGCCAAGGCATGGCCGAGGTGTTTGGTGCCGTTATTGCTACCAGTTTGGTGTTGATTGCCGTGTTTGTGCCTGTGGCGTTCTTCCCTGGTACCACGGGTAAGTTGTACCAACAATTTGCGCTCACCATTGCCTTTTCGGTGGCTATTTCTACCTTTAACGCCGTCACACTCACCCCCGCCTTGTGCGCCTTGTTGCTAGGCCGCAAAGCCGAAAAAAGCAACCGAGTGTTTGACACCGTCAACCGTGCCATTAACGCTACTATCAGGGGTTATCAACTTACCCTACAGCAGGTGATGCGCTTACGTTATGCCGCCTTGGGCGTGTTTTTGGCCTTGATTTTAGCCACGGGCTACTTGTTTACAGCCATCCCCAAGGGCTTTGTCCCCAGCGAAGACCAAGGTTATTTCATTATCGTTGCTCAAGGCCCCGAAGGTGTCTCGGCTGATTACATGACGGGTGTCATCAAAAAGATTGAAGCCATTATGCTACCCAACGAGGAAGTGAACGGTGTGTTTGCCGTTAACGGCTTTGGCTTTAACGGCAATGCCCCTAACAAAATGCTGGCCTTTGTCCCCCTTAAACCCATTGGTGAGCGGATGCACGAAGGCAGTGGCCACACCATGTTTGACGTGATTAACCGAGTGCGTGGCCCGCTGACCGCCATCCCCGATGCGTTTGTGGTGCCGTTTGAACCACCTGCCGTGCGTGGTTTAGGCTCAACTGGGGGCTTTAGCTACCACCTGCAAGACAAACGTGGCCAAAGCAACTTGGCCGAGTTGGCCAGCACGCAATTTGCCCTAATGGGTACCAGCCAACAACGCCCCGAATTGACGGGCGTATTTGCTACCTTCACCGCCGACTCGCCCCTGTTGCGGGTGACGCTCGACCGTGAAAAGGCCGTCTCGCTTGGTCTTGCCCCAGCCGAGGTGCTACAGGTGCTGCAAGTGCTGATGGGGTCGCTCTACATTAACGATTTTACCTACCAAGACCGCTCGCATAGGGTGATTGTACAGGCCGACAGCCACTTTCGTGATTCGCCCGACGTGTTGAAGCAGCTCTACGTACGCAATAACCAAGGTGCCATGCTACCCGCCTCTACCGTACTCAGCGTGGCCGAAGATAGTGGGGCGCAAGTTATCAGTCACTTTAACCTGTTTAGGAGTACTGAGATTAGTGGCTCAGCCTCGCCTGGTTATAGTAGTGGCCAAGCCCTTAACGCCATGCAAGCCATGAGCAAAGAGCTTCTGCCCGAGGGGATGGGGTTTGAGTGGAGTGGCATTGCTTTTGAGCAACTACGGAGTGGTGGCGAAACCCTGCTGTTTATGGGCTTGGGTCTCATCTTCGTTTACTTGGTACTGGCTGCTCAATACGAGAGCTTGCTTGACCCGCTGATTATTCTGCTCAGCGTCCCCACGGCTATGTTGGGTGCGTTGGCACTCATCCAGTTTAGGGGGATGGATAACAACGTGTTTACGCAGGTGGGCTTGGTGCTGTTGGTGGGCTTGGCCAGTAAAAACGCCATTTTAATTGTAGAGTTTGCCAACCAATTACGAGAACAAGGCCGAGGCATCATCCGTGCCGCCTTTGAGGCTTCGGCGTTGCGCTTTAGGCCGATTGTGATGACCTCGCTCGCCTTTATTATTGGCGTGCTGCCCCTTGTTACCGCTACTGGGGCGGGTGCTATGGCAAGGCAGGCCATGGGTACCGCTGTGTTTGGCGGTATGGTGGCCTCTACTGTGCTTAGCTTGTACTTGGTACCCGTTATTTACATCACGCTCAAACAGCTACAGGTGTGGGTGATGGCTAAGGTTAAGCGTTCGGAGGTAGCTTAACATGCCTACAGAAAGGTTTGCTTGTGTACCAACCCGATCAACCCTATAACAATTTACCCCTCTTACCCCCTAAGGCAGAGCTTGAAACCAAAGCCACACTCAAGGCTTGTGCCAAAGCCCACCGAGCCTTGGCTGAATTAAAGGGACATTTAAGCCAAATCCCCAACCCTTTGCTTATGGTGGATGCTATTACGTTGCAAGAGGCACGGCTATCGTCAGAGATTGAAAATATTGTTACCACGCAAGATAATCTGTTTAAAGCCCAAGCTGATCCCTCGGTGGCTACCGACCTTGCCACAAAGGAAGTGTTAAGCTATAAACAGGCACTATGGCATGGTTTTAATAAGCTAAAAAACGATGGGCAGCCTTTTAGTACCCGACTATTTGTTGAAATCGTTCAGCAGATTAAGGGGGGATACTTTGATGTAAGGACACAAACCGATATTAAAATTGCCAACCCCGTCACTCAAGATGTCATTTACACGCCCCCTGTAGGCGAAGCCTTGTTACGAGATAAACTGGCTAACCTTGAACACTTTTTAAATGATGATACCAAAGACCTTGACCCACTCATTAAATTGGCGGTTGGGCATTATCAATTTGAGGCTATTCACCCTTTTGCCGATGGTAACGGTAGAACTGGACGTATTCTCAATGTGTTGTACTTGGTAGACCAAGGCTTACTGGATTGGCCTGTGCTGTATTTAAGCCGTTATATTATTAAAACCAAAAATGAATATTACCGAGGGTTACGAAGTATTACCGAAGCTTCGGCGTGGGAGGCATGGGTCGTGTACTTGCTTGCGGGTATTGAGGAGACGGCTACGCAAACGCTACAGCAAGTCAAAGCTATTGTTGCGTTAATGGAGGCAACAAGACAGTGTATTAAAGAGCAGTACCCCAAACTACCCCACCACGAGCTTGTCGAGTTGTTATTTGTACACCCTTACTGTAAGGTGTCGTTTTTGGTAGATAAGGGGATAGCCAAACGAGAAACCTCCACCCAATACCTCAAACTGTTAGCCCAGTTAGGCTTGCTTGAGCCTGTTAAGGTTTGGCGAGAGGTTTACTACCTTAATAGCCCTTTAATCACCTTGCTGAAGCAGTAACGTGTCGATTTTTTGACAAAAAATAGAAGTGACACCCTCCTCATGTCGATTGTATCGACATGAGGACTAAGGTTGCTTGGCAAGGGTAAAGGTGTCATCAGGGTGAACGGTAGGAGGTGTTGTTTGTACAGGTGTATGTTTTGCAACGAAGACAGCGTAGTTTGAATGATAAGCATCTTCTACAGTTTTTGTTAAAGCTCTAAATCCACCCTTAACTTTTTCACACTTTTAAAATGTAATTACCCCAGGGTTCTCAATGGTATGCACCAAGTAGAGTCCCTTATTATTGTCTCTTGCAACAACTCGCCCTACCATACCCCGAAGCTCATCATAAGGGATGACACCAAAAGCAGGGGGCTTATGAGTGATGGCAAGGGCAGTAAGCCGTGTGTACATCATGGTGGGGCATCTTTAAAGACTAGGGGGTAAACGCTGGTGCAAATGGACAAACATCCCTCAAGCAGGATTGTTGCCCCCATCCAACAATACACCACCCCCTTGAGTTTTACGGCTGGCTAACGTACCCTAACAGCTTAACCGTCGTCTCCCCCTCTGTGGTTGCCTTACCCTAGCGTTATGCCCAACACGCCGCCTGCCCCTCCTCAGCTTCAGCCTACCCAGCCCAGCCCCTCGTGGGTGCATCGTGTCGCCATGGGTTTATTGATAGCGGGCGTGTTTCTCCCCTGTTTGTTTTTAGGCAAGGGCTGGTGGTTGGCACTGGTCACCCTCGCTCTTACTTTAGCCTTTTATGAATGCGTCCACCTGTTGCACCGTACAGGGGGCAGGGTCTTTAAATCGGCGTATCTCGTCACCGTCGTCCCCCTCTTGCTGGCCATCTCGGCCGAACGTATGGACTTGCTGGGTACGTTGCTAGCCATGGGTGCCTTGGTCACCTTTGTGATGGCCTTATTTAAACAGCCCGAAGTGGGCGTTAAGGATATTGGAGCCACGCTCTACGCTATTTTGTACACAGGGTTTTTCCCCTTGCATGTGATTGCTCTCAGGTGGGTCACCACAGCAGGCCTCACCGCCACCACGTGGTGGGGTAGCCCTATTTTTAGGTACGAGGGTATGCTGTGGACGATGATGCTCCTGCTGGTGGTAGCCCTTACCGATATTGGAGCCTACGTGGTGGGTAAGGCCAAGGGCAAACGCCTGTTATGGCCAAGGGTTAGCCCTAAAAAAACGGTAGAAGGTGCCGTGGGCGGTGCGTTGTGGGGTATTACAATGGCTACCGTATGGGGCTGGCTGACACCCCTGCCCTTGCTGCACTGTATGGTGCTTGGGACGTTGCTGGTGTGTGTGGCCTTACTAGGCGATTTGGTCGAGAGCAAGCTCAAACGAGAGGCTGGCGTAAAAGACAGTGGCTTTTTACTCGAATCACACGGTGGAGTGTTGGATAGAATTGATAGCTACTTGATGTCTGTGGCGGTGGCGTATTACTACGTGCATTGGTTTGTGCATAAGCAAGGCCTGCTCCCCAATCTGATGGATTGGGTAAAGCCTTGGTTGCAGTGGTGATACTGCGTAAGCAACCTAACCATCTCTCATGATAAGGGTAAGCGTTTTTTATGGTTGGTGTCGGGTCTCGGCCCGACAGCCGAGTTAGGGGGCTTGTGGAAGCCCCCTAACAACCCCACCACACAAGGGGTTGCACCCCTTGTGAATCCTGCCACACAGTCTCCGTTACTTTGGCGTGCTATTGGGTTTGGTTATCGGGTTACAAAATACCCCGCCCTGACTGAGTTATTTTAAATGAAAACAAACCATCACGCTCAACCAAAACAGACCAAAAGCTTAAGCTAGAGTAGGGAGTAGACTTCTAAGGCTTCGCCCCGTTGGCAGGTAAGGGTGGCCCCACCCAACTGGTGACGGCAGGGGTTAGCAATAGCCACTTGGCAAACACTTCCCTTACATCGTCCAAAGTCACGGCCTCAAGGGCTGCTAGGGCTTGCTCGTCGTAGGCAACGCCTAGCCCAGCGGCCTCATAACTCGCCCAATAGCCTAACCTAGCAGCAGGCGTATCGTGGCCTAGCACCCATTGCCCCATCAGTTGTTGCTTGGCATCGGCCACCTCTTCGGCGGTCACGCCCCCCTCCACCAACGTGGAGACGACATCGGCCAAGGTAGCCTTCACTTTAGCTTCGTTGGCGGGGTCGGTACCTAGGTACAACGCCCACAACCCACCTTGTGCATATCCCCGATGCAACGATCCCACAGCGTAGGCCAAGCCCCGCTTTTCTCGCAACTCGGTAAACAACCGCGAACTCATCCCCTGCCCCATCAGCGCATTGGCCACCTTAAAGGCGGGATACGTTGGGTCGGTGGGTGGTGGGGTAGGCCAAGCCTGTACCAGCCACGTGGCCGCCTGCTTGGGGCGACGCTCCTGCACCACCTCTCCCTTAGGGGCGGGTTTTGGCGATTGAGCTGCATTGGTTTGCCATGCACGACACGCCTTTGCCTCGGTTGGGCTTTGGGGAGCCAACGACGGCAAGGCCTTCGCCCACGCCATCAGGGCATCAGGCTCTACTTGGCCAACGGCCATGACTGTTAGGGGCTGGCGTTGCTGGCATTGCCATAGCGTAGCCACATCAGTAGGGGTTGCCTTGGCCAAAGCCTGTTGAGCAGCCTGCCCCACTAGCCCGTAAGGGTGCTGGCCGTACAGGGCGGCCGTCGCCTGCTGAAACGCCACTTGCATCGGCTCGTCTTGCTGTTGTAGTAGGCTTTGGCGCAGTTGGTCTTTCTCTCGGGTAAGGCGGTTAGCCTCGGCGACAGGAGGGTGTTGCAGCACGGCCGTCAGCACAGCCAAGGCCTCGGCCGCCTCGCCAGCGGGAGCCGTGACACTCAAGGTTAACGCATCGGTATTGGCGGAGACGGAGAACTTGAGGCCATGCTCGGCTAAATAACGTTGCCAATCAGCTTCGCTCATGGGTTGGTGCTTAAACCACAGCGGCCCCGTTTGCAGTACGCTCGCCAACCATTGCGCCGACATTCCACCTAGGCGTTGCCCCCCAGCCCATTGCAAGGCTACGGTCAACGTGGTGGCTTGGGGCAGTGCTTGCACCCACACCGTGCCTTGCTGCCCTTGGGGCAAGGTGAGCGATTGCTTGACTAAAGCGGGCTTAGTTGTCTCGGCTGTAGGCGTTTCAGGCGTTTTGGGGGCGGCTTCGGGTTGAGGGTTGGAGGCGAGTAACGCCTTTAAGTCAGCCTCAAGGGTAGGTTGCTTTTTAAGCCAGTCGGCAGGCACTTGCGCCACCAACGTCGCTTGAGGCCACTTGCCCCATTGCGCTAAGGCATCGTTTACTTGCTCCAGGGTGAGGGCTTGCACAGCGTCGTAATACCCCAAGTAATCCTCCACTTGACTGGTGACGGCAGCCGCCCCAAGGGCTTGCGACACCTGCTCCGTTTGTTCGGCGTGGTAGGTAAAACTGTGGAGGGTTTCCGTCTTAAACAGTGCCAACTCATCGGCGGTGGGGCCTTGGTGTTGGTAGGTTTGCCAGCTTTGTACGGCCTCTTTAAGGGCGGGGTGCAACTTGTCGGGCGAGGTCTCAATCATCAGGTATTGCAAGCCCGCATAGCGTTGGCTGAGTGTGCCTGTACTCACGCTTTGCACCAAGTTGGCTTGGTTACGCAGGCGTTGCCACAGCCGAGAGGTGGAGCCTCCGCCCAAGGCACTGTGGGCAGCGTCTAGGGCGAGTGTCGTGCTAGCATCGCCAGCGGGAGGGGCGGGTAAGGCCACAATCACGTAGGCTTGGGTGATGTTGGGGTCGCCCTCAATCGCCACAAACGGCTCTGTTTGCGCCTTGTGGCCAGCAGGAGGCCACGTAGCATCGGGCAACGCCACCGCTTTACCTGAGGCTACCGTGGAGCATACCGAAGGCGCATTGGCAAAGGCCTTGCCTACGGCTGTAAAGGCTTCGTCGGGGGTGATATCGCCCACGACAATGGTGGTCAGGTGTTGGGGCTGATACCGATCGCACCAATAGTCAATGATGGTTTGCCGTGGCACGGTTTCAATCACCTGCCGTGGCCCTAGCGTGCGCTGTGCGTAGGGATGCCCCGCAAACACGTGACGCTGGAGCTGTTCAAACAGTTTGTGTTGTGTTTGCGTGGCGGCTCGGTTCATTTCCTCAAGCACCACAGGGCGTTCCTTGTCCACCTCGGCAGGGGGGAGCGTGGCACGTTGGAGCATGTCGGCGTGCAGGGCTAGGGCGGTTGGCCAGTCTTGCTTGCGTACAGAGAGGTAATAATGGGTAAAGTCCATACTGGTGGCGGCGTTGTAGCTCGCCCCATGAGCGTTTAGCCAGCGGTCGGCGGAGCCTGTTGGCCACGTGGCTGTGCCTTTAAACAGCAGATGCTCCAAAAAGTGAGAGAGGCCGTTGGTCTCGGGGGTTTCATGCGCCGAGCCTGTGGCTACCCACGTATCTAGGGTGACTTTAGGGGCTTGGTGTTGCTCTACCACAAGCAGGGTGTGGCCATTGGGCAAGGTGCGCTGGTGTACCTTGGGCGTAGGGTTAAGGGGAGCTGTGCTTGCCCATGCCGTACCACCTGTAACAAGGCAGGCCACCATCGCCCAACAACAGGCCAGTTTTAGGGCGATACCACTGGGTAACTTAGCTAACATCATGGCATTGGCTCTCACACAACTTGGCAACACGTTAGCTTATCTTACCATAGGTCAGGGCAAGGGATGCGGGCGACTACTGCCCCACTCCGCCCGAAGCTCCGCTAGCACCAGGTAAGAGTAGGGTATTACGCTGGCTTTGCGTATCCCGAGACAAGCTACCGTCGTTCCATAATCGCTCACGCTTTTCGGTGTTTTGCATCAGCTCGCTGGTTTGCTGTAGCTGACGCATCATGGTGGGGTCCATACCAGGCAGGGCGGGTAAAAAGGCAATACCCTTGCGGTTTTCTTCGGGTAGTATCAAGGTGAGGGCGACTTGTGTGCCTGCTTTGCCCGTGGCACCGTCCAACAAGGTCATCACCTTGGCGGCATCGGTTTGGTTAGGGGGGAAGGTCAAAGCGGCAAGCGTCACGCTGGCACCCGCCAAGTCGGCTTCAAGGGGGATGGGTAGGGTAAGCGTGGCCACGCCTTGGGCGTTGGCTTCGGCCTCAACATAGGGGCTAGGCCACGGCAAGGGGAAGGTATGGCCACTGGCAAGGCGAGTACCGCCGTTGGGGTCGGCTTGAGGGGCGTAGACCAGCCACACTTTGTAAAAAGGTTGGGTACGGGCGGTAAAGGTGTTGTCTTGGCCTAACACTAGGCGATTAGGCATCAGCACTTGGTGTAAGGTGTCTCGTTGCAACCGCCCTAAAGCAGAGCGATTGATGACAGGCAAGCTGGCAGGGGCTGTGGTGGGCGTGGTTTCGGCTAAAGCCACGTGGCCAGCACCCGCTAGCACTAAGGTAGCTACCACCTGCACTAACACCATCTGTTTTTGAAGCATTAAGGCCATAACGTGTCCCCTGTCAAAGCAATGAGTTGTAAGCTACCTTGAGTATACCATAAGCACAGGCGTAGCCATGCGTGGGGCTAGGCTTGGTAGTTACGCAAGTTTGGTCTATACTAAAGCACCTTAAGGTGACTTGTCCTTAATGACACTCCTCACCTTGCTTAAACTTGCCTCTTACCCGAAAGAACCCCGTGCCTCATGTCGTCATCCTCCACCGCTGTGCTTGATAGTTACCTCGCCTCTCTACCCTTCCCCCTAGACGATTTTCAGCTAGAAGCCATTGAAAGCATTGACAAAGGCAACAGCGTGGTGGTGTGCGCCCCCACAGGCAGCGGTAAAACCGTCATCGCTGAGTTTGCCGCTACCAAAGCTCTGCTTGAGGGTAAGAAGCTCTTTTACACTACGCCCCTTAAAGCCCTTAGCAACCAGAAATACTACGACCTTAAACAACGCTTTGGCGAGAGCATGGTTGGCCTCCTCACAGGCGATACCTCGCAAAACCGCAACGGCCGTATTGTGGTGATGACCACCGAAGTGTTTAGAAATATGCTGTACGGCATGAACGAAGACGCTGCCCTACTGCCCGATGTGGGCTACGTGGTGCTGGATGAATGCCACTTTATGAATGATGCCGACCGTGGCACCGTGTGGGAAGAGAGTATCATCTACTGCCCACCCAGCTTGCAAATGGTCGCCCTCAGTGCCACCGTGGCCAACGCCGACGAACTCACCCGCTGGATTGACCACATTCACCCTGATTGTGACTTGGTGTCTACCAATTTTCGTCCCGTGCCGTTGCACTTCCATTACTACGCCAAACGAGCTGTCTTGCCTTTGTTTGATGTCGTCCCCGCCGATGGCAAGCCTGGCCGCATGAACCAACGCCTGCGTGATTTGCGTGCCAGTACCGACAAGCGTGCGCCCAAAGGCGGCAACGCCATTGACATGATTCATCTGCTGGATGAGATGGACCAACGGCAGATGCTGCCCGCCATTGTGTTTGTGTTTAGCCGTAAAGGTTGTGATAAAGCCCTTAAAGATTGCGCCCACCTCGACCTCACCACCGACCTCGAAAAAGCCAACATCCGAGACTTGATTGCCGATATGCGTGAGCAAACCTCGTTAGAGCTAGAACCATGGCGAGAAGAAGCCCTGATTAACGGGCTAGCCAGCCACCACGCTGGCCTACTGCCCGCCAACAAGGTATTGGTAGAGACCCTCTTTCAAAGTGGCTGGTTGCGTGCCGTTTTCGCCACCGAAACCTTGGCTGCTGGTATCAACATGCCCGCCCGCTCCACCGTGATTAGCACCATCAGCAAACGTACCGATGTGGGCCATAGATTGCTCACCAGTAGCGAGTTTTTGCAGATGAGTGGCCGTGCTGGCCGCCGTGGCATGGATGAATTGGGCCACGTTGTCGTCGTGCATAGTGCTTTTCATGATGCGGCGGAAGTGGCCAAACTGGCAGGCTCCAACGCTGAAGCCCTTAATAGCCAATTTACGCCTACTTATGGCATGGTGCTTAACCTCTTGCCCAAAATCTCGCTTGAACAAGCTGGCTTTTTGGTGAGTAAGAGCTTTGGTGCCTACACCGTGGACAGACGCACCGCACCGCTCTCCACCGAACTGACCGAACGGCAAGACTTGCTCAACGAAGCTCTCAACTTCCCCTGCCCCCACGAGCTGACCCTTGAGGACTTCCAGACGCACCTTAAAGACCGTGAGCGCATGTCGGCCTTTAACCGAGAAGTGAGCCACCTGCAACGCCAAGCCAAACGCTTTGGCGAAGAGCCTGCCCTACAAGCTGAACTTGAACGTGTAACGCAAGACAGGCACGCCTTAGGTACGATGCTAGACGGCCACGTGTGCGCCAACTGCGAGCTGTTTAAAAAGCACCGTCGAGCCGAAGAGCGCATTGACCGTATCAGTCGCCAAGTCAATCGCCTGCAAAGTGCGGTAGACGAAGAGAAAAACGTTTATTGGCAACAGTTCCTCAACCTCACCAACCTACTTAAAGCCGAGGGGATGTTGGATGAGCATAACAAGCCAACTGTGGCGGGTATCATCACCTCCAAAATACGTAGCGAGAACGAAGTGTACGTGGCCAACGCCATTATGCGAGGCTTGTTTGACGAGTTAGAGGCCCACGAACTGGCCGCCGTCGTATCTGCCATGGTGAACGACAGCTCACGAGAGAACATCTTTAGCCAATTGCGCTACTCTAAGCCAGTGCGTCGCACGTTAGACAAACTGCACCGCCTAGCCCACCAGCTGCAACAAACCCAGCAAGAACATCACGTGACGGTGGGCATTAACCTTAACCCCGCCCTCTCCTCTATTGCCGAAGCGTGGGCAAGGGGCATGGAATGGTCTACTTTAATGAGCATGACCACTGCTGACGCTGGAGATTTGGTGCGTAACTTTAGGCGCACCGCCGACTTGTTGCGCCAGCTGAGCGTGATTGAAGAAGTGCCACCCGCCGTGGCGCACGCTGCCCACATTGCGTTGCTGGGTATTTACCGCGACCCCATCAAAGAGATTGAATACAACAAAAACACCTAGCCTGTGGTTTGCTGATGCAAATAAGCCAGTAATCCTTCTTTCATCATGGGTGAGAGGTTGGGTTGTTTGGCCAGCCAACCACTGCTCCCCCCACGGCGTTGCGCCTCGCTCATCACTTGCAGGTAACGCTTTAGCACGGGGCGTTGCTGGTGCGCTAACACACTCACCCGCTGAGGCGATAAGGCTCCCAAGGCAGCCATGAGTTGTGTTTGCAGCTTCTGCTCTTTAAACTCGGGGCTAGAAAGTTGCCGCCACAGGGTTTGTTGCAACGAACGAAGGTGAGCCACCACTTCTGCCAAATGGCAATGTTGTATCACGTGGTCAGGGTTCATTAGGTAGATGAGCGTGTTGCGCTCGTCGGTATCAAACAACATCAGCCATTCGTCTTGTTGGGCTTGGGGCAAGGTAGAGATGAACAACGCCAAAGCCGCCCATTTTTCGTGAGTCACCGTTTTGCGTGGCGTGGCCTTGGCCGTAGCGGTTGGCTGCGCCACAGGCGACGCATGGCGAGTGCTGACAGGTTCGGGCAGGGGTGCTGCTGCTAAGCTATCAGCCGTTACAGGCGGGGCCTCATCGTCGAGCATGGGTTGCGGCGGCGGCTGCATGGCCATGGCCATTTCGGGTTCGTCGGCAAAATCAGTACGGCCAGCAATTGGGCCTTTTTGCTTTTCGTACTCGTTAACGTAGTACACCAAGGCGGCATCGGCACTTTGCGTCATCCAGCCAATCAGCTGCTCTTTGGGGAATTGAAGTTCGGGCGTGTTTTCTTGGCCGATGGTGCTGGCCACCACTTGCTTGGCCTGTAAAAACACGTCTTGCGCCAGGTTTTGCAGCATGGCCGAAGCCAGCTCGGTGTTGAGTTGTTGGTGATACGTGCGCTTGGCGGCGTGCTGCACACCAAAGGCAAACAGCTCAATGCAACGGGCGCACATGGCTTCGTCAAAGGGTATGGCTACATCATTGGCCGATGCCTGAAAAAATGGTTGCTGGTTAATTTGTTGCGTCGCAATGCTCACAAACTGCTGCACAATGACCACAAGGGCTTGCGCTTGGGCGGTGGGCATCCCTGCTTGTTCAAGTATGGCTTGGGTGTCGGCGGTAAAGTGCTGCACCATCGTGTTGGGGTCTAAATTGACGGTTGCCTGTTCGGCCATAGGGCTTACCTGTACGATGGGCGTATGCGGGTACTGTATTAAGCAGTTATCTTAAGTATAGCACGGCTTTTAAAGGTTAGCCCTATACCTCGAAAAGCAAACGACGAGACTGAAATTTAAAAACACCTAAAAAAAGAAAAAAGAAAAAATCGTCAACCAACGGAAGCTTTAAAAATCTCAAAACCTTACAAAACAATCACTTTTGGTGATACACTATACGCTATTTTAAACTAGGATGGGTATTCAGGGTCTATCAGCCTTTTAAGGCACTAAGGCAGTCACCGTAGCCTTAAGGCTACCTGTGGCTAACTGGCAGTGCAGCGTATCACCCATGGCAACTTGTCTGCTGTGGCTAATTACTTTACCTGTTTTGGCCAAACTTACCACGGCATAGCCTCGGGCTAGCGTTGCCAGCGGACTATAGGCATTAAGTGTGGCGGCCAACATGGCCACTTTATGCTGGTGCTGTTGGTGCTGGTACGCCATGGCTTGCTGTAAAGCTTGGGTATGTTTGGCCAAGTGTTGCTTGGCATGGCTCACGTTGCGCTCAAGCCCAAGGCGTAAACCTTCGGTTTGTGCATCTAGCTGATGTTGTGCCAAGGCCAAGCGGTGTTGTACAGCTCGCCCCATGGCCTGCCCCGCCTCGGCCACGGCGTAGCGCAACGCCTCCACATCAGGCACGCACCTGTCAGCGGCGGCGGTGGGGGTGGGCGCACTGTAATCAGCCGCCGCATCGGCTAGGCCAAAGTCGGGTTCGTGGCCAATACCTGTCACCACTGGCACACGGCAGGTGGCAATGGCTCGCACCACGGCCTCCTCGCTAAAGCAGTACAAATCCTCAAACGAGCCACCACCACGGGCAACGATGATCAGCTCAATCCCCAACGACGGCTCTTGCAAGGCTTCTATCGCTTGGGCAATGCTGGTGGCTGCCCCTTCGCCCTGCACCTTGACGGGAGCCAGCACCACATCCACCAGAGGGTTTTTTGCCCGAATAATACGCATCATATCGTGAATGACGGCACCTGTGGCCGCCGTCACCATACCCATACGGAGGGGGAAGTGGGGCAGAGGACGCTTACGATCAGCATCAAATAACCCTTCGGCTTGCAGCTTATGTTGGAGCTGTTGCATGGCCAACTGCAATGCCCCTTGCCCCACAGGTTCCAGCTTACTTATCACCAACGAGTAACTACCGTTGGGGGCATACACGTCTAACTCACCCGTGGCGATAACGGCCAACCCGTCTGCAAGGGCAAAGGGTAACGCCTTGGCCTTACTCGCCCACAACACCCCCGAAATGGAGGCACCTTCATCTTTAAGCGTCAAGTACACATGGCCTCGGCTAGAGGCTTTGACGTTGGAGAGTTCGCCCTGTACTAAGAGTTTACCTCCTAGTACAGGGTGGGTGGCCAAAGTCCGCTTAAGCTGATGGGTCAGCTCACTTACCGTTAACGGCAACGCTTCTACTGGCGAAGGTGGGGATGAAGGTGGGACTTCTTCAGGCGGTGGATTGCCCGAGGAGAGTAACGACAGTTGGCTCATGGGGGCGTTAGGCTAAGCGCAAGGCCAAGTGTGCCAGCGTCCGTACAGAATAGGCCGTGGCGGTTTCGGCATCCGTCATATCCGCCCCAGCAATATCCAAATGCACCACGGGTAAGCCCTTGGGCGCGCCACTCATCACAAACGCCGCCGCTGATTGCGCTCCACGGTTATCGCTCCTGCTGGTGTTGCGAAGGTCGGCACCATCAATTTTACTTTTAATGTTATCAAAATCTTCGGAGGTCACATCCAGCACCTGCACAGGGTCGCCCGCTTCGTTGGCGGCTTCAAGCACTTTTTGCCCCCAGCGGGTATTGTTAGCCATTAGTGCAATGCTTCGGCCAACGGCACGCATGGCAGCCCCAGTTAGCGTAGCCACGGTTACCAAGGCATCGGGTTGGGTGAGTGCCGCTTTGGCCACGGCATCAATCAAGGTCAGCCTACCCTCGGCATCGGTATGCCGAATCTCCACCGTTTTACCGCAGGTGGTGTTGACGATAGCATCAGGCACCATGGCGTTGGCATCAATACGGTTGTTGGTAGCGGCCAAGTACACGTCTAATTGCAAGGTGTCGGGCTTCATCATGGCTACGGTTTTAAGCGCACCCAAAACACTGGCTCCGCCTGCCATATCGCCCTTCATGGTGACCATGCTGTTGCCAGGCTTCACTTGGTAGCCACCCGTATCAAACATCAGCGATTTACCTACAAAGGCCAGCTTGGTGGTGGGGTTGCCTCCCTTGTAGGTGAGGTGAATAAACACAGGAGGATCATAGGCCAAGGCACCTTTGGCCACTTCAAAAAAGCAGGGCATCTCTTTGGCGAGTACGTCTGGGTCGTCCACCATGGTAAGGGTCAGTTCGGGGTAGGCGGCCACGAGGGCTTGCGCTGCTTTGACCATGGTTTGCGTGGTTTTGATGTTGGCGGGTTCGTTCACCAAGTCTTTGGCCAAACTACGCCCTGCGCTTAAGGCTAGGGCAAGGGGCAAAGTCGCTTGGCTTTCGGCCAATTGTTGAGGGCAGCTTGCGATGAGCGTCACCTGCTTGAGGGGAGAGGCGGGCTTTTTGCTCTCATTGCTCTTATAAGTAGCGGCGGTAAGGCCATCTACGGCTTGTAGCAAGAGGGTGGTCGCGTCAATGGCTTGGGGGTGTTCGGCATCATTCGCCAACGAGCCGCCGTGGGCTTCGTAGGGGGCGGGTAGCACCACGGTGACGGCTTGCGCCAAGGTTTTGTCCCACGCTAACACATGCGAGAGGGCTTTGTTAAAGGGGGCGGCCACTTTGCCACGTTGCAGCTTGGTTAGCTCGCCTAAACCTACCAACACCACATGGGTGATGCTACCCACAGGCGAGGCCAATGCTGTTGACCACACACCGCAACAACTGCCCTTAAAGCCTTGGCTTTTGGCTTGGGCAAGCAGAGCCTCCACGGGTAAAGCGGCCGTTATGGCGGCATCCACCAGCGGAGCGAGGGCTAAGGCGACGGGTGCGGTGTCGGGGGTATCTTCAGCTACAGCCGAGGCGGGGACGACAGGCAAGACAACAACAGCGGCGTTGGTTTGTTCAACGGCTTGCTGGGCTAGGGTTAGCTCAAAGGGGGCGTGTGGCATGGAGGGTGTGGCTTTCAACAAACAACAACTATCATAGGTAGCCTAAGTTTAGCATAGCTCGCATCAACTGGCAAAACGTGATAGTAACCTACTGATGTTACGTTTTGTGGGAGCCGTTCTGTAGGCAAGTGCCATTATTGGTTTTGGCTAGTATTTTGATGTAAAACAATTAACAAACTAAAACACCAAATGCTTTAAGCGGTTTGCTATTATCTCACGTGGAACGTTGTTGAGTGTGCTGTCGTATAATACTGATTCAAATGCTTTTAATTTGTGCAGTAGTGTCTTTGCTAAATCACCTGATGCAATAAACCCACTTTCCTCAGAAGGACCATCTGGCAGTACTCGTTTTAGGGACATGTTTGTCCAGGGGAAAGCTGTGCCAATATAGATTTTATAGCTAATTCTAGAGAGTATGATACAATAAGGTGTTGTTGTTAGGTTACAGAGACCCCGCCGTTATGTATCCTGTTGCTTTTCGTCGTCGAGCCGTTGAGTTAGTGGGTCAAGGTAAGCGTA
>JBIKUS010000002.1:0-50116 GCA_044347425.1 Vampirovibrionales bacterium
AGTGAAGACTATTACAAAGAAATTTTTACGAATTGATAGTTATACTAGCCAAGGGCGGGTATTATGCCCACGCCAACACTTACTGTTAAATAATTAGGACTTACGCAAAAGTTAGTTTGAGATAGGGCTGGGCAAGGCTCGTCTTTCAGCTAAACTAAGGTATCCCCCACCACCCTCGGAGAGCCTTAGCCATGACCGCCCCCACCCTGCCCACTCAACCCACCGAACTCGCCCCCGCCTTGCTGCAACAACTGCAAGCCCTGAATGTTCGCCCCACAGAATACCTTAAAATCCTCCGCCTGATGGGGCGAGAACCCAATTTTACCGAATTGTGCATGTTTAGCGCACTGTGGAGCGAACATTGCAGCTACAAACACACCAAGCATCTGCTTAAAAAGCTACCAATAACAGGCGATTGCGTCGTCTGTGGCCCTGGCGAAAATGCGGGTATTGTCGCCCTTGCGCCTAACGTGCATATCGCCTTTAAGGTAGAAAGCCACAACCATCCCACCTTTGTAGAGCCTTACCAAGGGGCGGCCACGGGCGTAGGCGGTATTTTAAGGGATATTATCACCCTGAACGCTCGCCCCTTGGGCTTGCTGAACGCCCTGCGCTTTGGCCCCCAAATCAACGCTGATAATCGCCGACGGTTGAGCCAAGCCGTAGCAGGCATTGCCCACTACGGCAACTGCATGGGTGTACCCACGCTGGCGGGCGACGTTAAAATTGAGCCGTGCTATGCGGGTAATCCGCTGGTAAACGCTATGGCCTTGGGCATTATGCAACCTGGTGGCCTTATCGCTAGCGGAGCCAAGGCAGTGGGACAACCTGTACTGTACGCTGGCTCGCCCACAGGCCGAGACGGCATGGGCGGTGCCTCCTTCGCCTCAAAATCGTTTGAGGGGGGCGACACCGCCGAGGCCGACAGGCCAGCCGTGCAGGTAGGCGACCCCTTTGCCGAAAAGTGCGTGATGGAAGCCTGCCTACAAGCCTTTGCCACAGGGGCGATACTGGCGGCGCAAGACATGGGGGCGGCTGGCCTCACCTGTGCCACCGCCGAAATGGCCGCCAAGGGCGAAACGGGGATGCGGATTGACTTGGATGCCGTACCTGCCCGAGAACCCCACATGCTGGCGTGGGAATACCTGTTGAGCGAATCGCAAGAGCGCATGATGATGGTGGTAGACAAAGACCGCCTAGCCGAAATTGAAGCCATTTTCGCCCATTGGAGCGTACCCACCGCCGTGATTGGCCACGTGACCGCCGAACCCGACTTGGTGATTACTCACCAAGGGCAAGAAGTGGTGCGCTTGCAAGCCACGTGGCTCACCGATATGGCGCCCGAATACGCCCCCAGTGGTCGCCCCGAAGAACCCGCCGAACGCAAAGCCCAACGAGACAACCGCAACGCCGACGACGATCTGCCTCCGCTGGTGTGGGGCGACGTGCCACAACGGCTAGCCCAGATGATGCGCCACGCCAACGTGGCCAGTCGTCGGCCTGTGTTTGCCCAGTACGACAGACACGTGCGTAACCACACCCGCCTCACCAGCGACCATCACGGCGTGGGCGTGCTTGCCCTTGGCCAACGAGACGTGCCAGAGGCTCCTGCTGGTTTGGGGCTTGGGGTCAACCTTGAGGGCAACCCACGCTGGCAACGCCTGCAACCTTACACGCAAACGCAAGCCCTTGTGGCACAATGCGCCCGTAGTCTCGCCGCTGCTGGTGCTACCCCTTTGGCCGTCACCAATAACCTCAACTTTGGCGACCCCGAAGATCCCGCCGTGTATCACCAACTATACTATGGTGTTGAGGGGCTAAAAGATGCTTGCCTTGAGTTGCACACTCCCGTGACGGGCGGTAACGTGAGCCTATACAATAAAAACGGCACCGAGGCCATTTGGCCATCCACCACGGTGGGGATGGTAGGGCGATTTGATGACGTGACGCTGGCCGTGCCTGCCGTCATCGTGTCCCCTCCCACCGAGGATCTGACTGTGGCTGTATTAGGTCGGTTTTCGCCGAGTGTGGGGGGCAGTGTTTACCAAGCTCTGTTGGCTGATGAGCTAGGCTTGGGCGATGAGCCTTGGGGACAGCCGCCTTCCATCATCCTTCGAGAAGAAGCGTTGATGGTGAAGGTGTTGGCCGCCCTGCACGCCGAACATAAGACGATGGGCGGAGGCTTACTCGCCCTAGCTAAAAACCTAGGCACAGGTGGTTTGCTCCCCGCTTTGGCCGAGGCCACCTTTGCCGAAAACGGCATCACCTGTGGCTTGGCTGTAGACGTGTCGCCCTTGGTGAGTGAGAAACGCTCGTTAGCTACGGCATTGTTTGGCGAAACGCACGGTTGTGTGCTGCTGGCCTACCCCACACAACACGCCGAGCGTGTAACTAACGTAATAACGCAAGCTCTGCAAGGCCGAGGCCCCGCCCCCCACACGCAACTCATACCCTTAGGGCATACCGTGGCCGATGCGACGCTGACGCTGGCTTGTGGCGATGAGGCTCCGCTCACCCTGCCACTAGCGGGCTTGACGATAGCATGGCAACAAGGGCTACGGCTCAATTAAACCAACTATTATAACGTGTAACTTGGTCAGCAGCCGATGATTTGTCAGGGCGAAGGTTGCCTGGTTCGATGGGGTTGTCATCTCGAGCTATGATGGTTTGCTGGGTGTGGTTAAAAAACAAATGTATCATGTCGCCACTGCCGTTTACTCTAAACATATCATTAGGCTTAGCTGACCCATTAAAATCTAAGGTAAATAACAGTCCCAGACCAGCATGACCACTAACACCAGCAACTTGTATCCATGCCCCATTGTGCAGTATCAATACGTGTTTATCACCCTTAAAGAGTTCAGCATGGTTATGGTCTGTAATACAGTCATGTGGCGGTATGCAGTGGCGTGCAACATTCAGGTTACTCGCTAAGGCATTGGCTAGATCATTAGGGTTGGTAGACAATTGGCTTGTTTGCCATAAAGCATATAAAGCACTATGCAGTGTGGCTACCGTCTCTTTGGCAACGGCTTTTTCGTGGGCTTGCTCTATGTTGCGTATTATGGTGGGTACTGTAAAAGTAGCAATAAGGCCTAAAATGCCCACCACCACCAACAACTCCGCTAAGCTAAAGCCCTTTTTACGGTATACTTTTGCACGTGAGACGTGAGACGTGAGACGTGAGACGTGAGACGTGAGACGTGAGACGTGAGACGTGGGGCATTGCATGGCGATCCTTTCGTGGGTTGGGCGTTACCTTAGTATCGTAGCAAAGCACGCTCAACTTTAGGGTTGGTAAGCATGTATCTCCAGCATTTGCAGGGTAGTGTTACACGCCTTGGGCAGGTAGCTGGGGTTCTGCCCACTGCTGCCAATGTAAGCGGAGTTGCGCTTGGTTGGGGATGAGCTTTTGAGGATGCACCAAGGCGTTATAGGCCATGAGCAAGCCCGTAACTAACACCACCACGCCAGCAATACGGCCTAGCCAACTCAACAATCTTGCTAACTTCTCAGGTGTCACGTTAACACCTTGTTTACCCCACGGTAACCGTCCTTCGGCTAAGGGTTTGGCCAACCACGACGAGAGTACCCCTACTAACCCGACAGAGACACCCAACCCCGCCGAAAATACCAGCAGGGCTAGCAGCATCCACCCTAGGTGTTGCCAATGGCTAGCATTAAGGGCGACTAAAAGCGTGGCCAACGCCACTGGGCAGGGGGTTAGCCCACAAGCAACACCCAACCACCATAACGGGGTGGGTTTCAACGGTTTAGCTTCTTGGGTAGAAGGTTGGGCTGTCGAGGCCAAGCCCCCACCACTGTGCGAGTGCGTATGGTGGAGAGGGCCATCGCAACAATCGGTAGAAGAACCAAGGCTGCTTTGCCCTGCCCTAATAAACAACCTAACACCCAATATCATAATAATAATGGCACTTACCACGTGCATAACCACTAGGGCGAGCTGTTGCGTGGCTTGGTGTTGCGTTAGCGCAAGGCCACCTTGCACCAGCAAGCTCAGCACCACAGCCAAACCAAATACAGAAAGCGCATGGGTAAGGGTCACGCTTAAGGCCAAGCTAGCCACGTCTCGCCAGCGGTGCCGTTGCTCGCCGATCATGGTGGCTAGCACCAAGGCCTTGCCATGGCCAGGCTCAAGGGCGTGCAACATACCCAACAGTAGCAAACTACTGCCAGCCAATAGCACCATCAGCAGTTTAGCCAGCAGCAACAACGGTCACTTCCACTTCAACGGGGGCATTGAGGGGCAGCATGGCCACACCAACGGCACTACGGGCATGGCGACCAATGGTATCGCCTAATACGTCGGTTAGGGTATGGCTGGCACCGTTGGCTACTTGCGGTTGTTGATCAAAACCATCGTTACTGGCCACAAACACAGTCACTTTAACCACTTGGGTAATGGCGGCAAGGCTACCCAGTTCGGCTTTTAGGGCGGCTAAGGCGTTAAGCACACATTGCCGAGCCGCTTGGTTGGCTTGTTCAACAGAAAGGCCATTACCACCCACTTTGCCCGTAAAGGCTAATTGGCCTTGCACCATGGGCAACATACCGCTGGTAGTAAGCCAACGCTGGCCAGCTACGGCAACGCTACGCACAGGCACGTAACTGGCCACAGGGGCAGGGGGCGAAGGCAGTTTATCATCCCAAGGGTGAGGGGTGACAACAGGGGCGGGCGTAGTAGTCATAGTTCAGGCTCCTTGGCCTACAGGTTGTGTAAGATGATTCGATGGTAGTTACCTTAACCTAAACGTGAGTGTTCGCCAACCTGTTGTGCTTGTTTAAGATAAAGTAGGTACCTCACTATTGCAATTGATTCTCAATTGCGCTAAAATGTCTTTACAAACTTCCAGTTATCACTGCCGCTTCACTTAAGCGGCTTTTTTTATTATGCTAGGGTTATCACCCAGCTTAGGAAACACCCACCATGCCCAACAGCGTTTCATCCCTTAAACCACAAGCCGATATTGGTATTTTTGGAGGCTCAGGCTTCTACTCGTTTTTAGACAACGTCACTACCGTCCCCATTGAGACCCCTTACGGCCCCCCTAGCGACGCCGTGATGATTGGCCAACTGGGCGATAAAACCGTGGCTTTTATGCCCCGCCATCACCGCGACCATGTCATTCCTCCCCACAAAATTAACTACCGTGCCAACGTCTGGGCCATGAAGAGTCTCGGCGTGCATACCGTTATTTCGCCTTGTGCAGCGGGAAGCTTGCAAAAGCATGTTGCCCCTGGCCACTTTGTGATTTGTGACCAATACGTAGACCGTACCAGTGGACGCACAGATACCTTTTATGACGGCCCCATTACCACACACGTGAGTGCCGCCTTCCCCTTTGACGAAGAAGGCCGCCAGTGGGCGATTGATGCTTGTAAACAACATAACGTAACGGTTCACGAATCAGGTACCGTGGTGGTTATTCAAGGTCCCCGCTTTAGTACCAAGGCCGAATCGGCGTGGTTTAGGCAACAAGGGTGGGAAGTGATTAACATGACCCAGTACCCCGAAGTTCACTTGGTGAAAGAACTTAACCTGTACCCTATTAACCTTTCGCTGATTACAGACTATGATTCAGGGGTGGATGGCATCCCCCCCGTGAGCCACGAGGCCGTGGTTGAGGTGTTTAAAGCCAATAACGACAAGTTACGCCAAGTGCTGTTTACCCTCATCGAGAGCATCCCTAAGCACAGGCCCACACCGCCCTATTTAGCCGAAGCTCGGTTGTAAACCCTGCGACACGCTTACCCTACCAGCTTAAAGGCTTAACCTACTATGCTCTACGCTTTGCTCAACCTACTTGAACAGTTACTTGAACTGTACACATGGGTGTTGCTGATACGGATACTACTGACATGGCTACAGCTTAACTGGCGAGACAAACCCTTCTGTTGGCTAGCAGCAGCAACCGACCCTGTCCTCGAACCCTTCCGTAGGCTAATACCCCCGCTAGGTGGGATGTTGGACTTGTCACCCTTAGTGGTATTTTTATTACTGGGGATGCTAAAAGCAATGGTGGCCAACTTTAAGTTTGCGCTTTTAGGGTAAACTTAAGCCTCTTCAGCTTCCGCTTCACTTTCTTCTTGTGGTCTTCCGTCAAAGCCAATTTTACGTGCTGCGATTTCTTCTTGCACCGTGCCAGTGAGTCCAGCATCAGCACGCATTTGGTTAACCATAGCTAATGTTTTATCATTATAGGCTCGGCCACCCGTTAATTGGTTAATGGTTTGCATTTGGTCAAACGCATTAACCTCAAGTATACCGTTAGCAAACGTGCCGTTATCAATTGAGGCTAACCCAGTGGTGGCTTCGCCAGTTTCTTCGTTAACGGTTACCCCTGTCGTCAGTGGTGTTGGCTGGTCTGCAATGGAGTTTCTAAAGATGTCCATCAGGTTTTGACCTTCTGGCAAGCCAAGTTGGTCAGTTACGGTCTGCCCCGTTGTTGGGGTAGCTGCTACAGCAGCAGGGTCGGGTGTTGCGGGGGGAGTAACTTCGGTGGTAGGGGCTGGGGCGGCGGGGTTACCGCGTGTAATGGTAATTTGTTTGTTGGGGTAAAGCTGTGCCAACAGCTGCCCTAACTGCTGAATGTCAGCATCGGTAGCTTGGCGGCTAACAGGTGGGGCTTGCGTACCTTGAAGCCCAGCGGACATGAAGGCTAAATCAGGCGAAAAGCCTCCGCCATTAAACCCAGAAAAGCCACCACCAGTGATGCCTGAAAACCCTGTGTTTGTATTACCCATAACACCACCCGTAGCCCAGGGTGATACCAACCCTAGGGTGTGTGCAAGCATGTAACTGTCTTGCATAACAGGGGGTACACTGCCATTACCCCAAGGCGAAAAGCCCCCAAGTGTAGGTATACCCCCACCTGTAAGCCAAGGCGATGAGTTTTGCGTAGCTATGCTACGAGAAGATGCGACATTAACTCTAGGATCATAACTAAACACGGTAGTCATAGCATCACCTTTAAAGAAACACGAAGTGAGAACAAAGCAATGAGAGGAGGAGTAGGGGAGTATAAACTATTAAAAACAACTCATTTGTATAAATTGCGTATATTGCTTAAAAATACTTGTTTTGTTACAAAAGATATCTCGTAATGCATAGAGATATCTATAGTTACTCTCATAAAATGCTTGCGTGCAATGTAGCCTTTAGCGTTTTGCCAGCACCACATCGGGGTGTTGAGTTTGCCAAGCGTGCCAAGCGGCTAAGGCTCGTTGGGTGTTGAGATCGGCACGCTCTTTTTTACTACGCACCCGCTCAGGTAAGGGTGGCATTAGCCCCCAGTTACTGTTAATGGGCTGAAACTCACCATCGGCAGCTTCGGGGCGGGTAATATAGCGGAGCAATGCTCCCAGCATCGTCTCGGGTGGAGGCACCAAGGCGGGTTGGCCAGCCAGTACTCGGGCAATGTTACGCCCTGCCCACAGGCCCCCCGCAATGGATTCGCTGTAGCCTTCGGTACCCGTCAATTGGCCCGCCAACCACAGGGTGGGGTGGTCTTTAAAGCGGAGCGTTGGCTCAAGCACCTTAGGGCTATGCAAATAGGTATTACGGTGCATCACGCCGTAGCGCACCACATCGGCATTCTCTAACCCAGGTATTAAGGCTAATAGTGCTTTTTGTTCGCCCCATTTAAGGTTGGTTTGAAAGCCAACCAAGTTATACAGCGTGCCTTCGGCGTTGTCTTGCCGTAGCTGTACCACAGCATAAGGCTGTTCGCCTGTGTGCGGGTTGACCAAGCCCACGGGCTTCATAGGGCCAAAACGTAGGGTGGCTTCGCCACGGCTGGCGATGACTTCGACGGGCATACAGCCTTCAAAAAAGCTGGCCTTTTCGGCTTCTTCAAAGCTTTTCAGGGGGATACGTTCGGCCGTGGTGAGGTAGGCGTAAAAACGATCGTACTCGTCTTTGGTCATGGGGCAGTTAATATAGCTAGAGCTGCCCGAGTTGCTGTGGTCGTAGCGGTCGGCCACAAAGGCCTTGCTCATATCCACACTCTCACGAGTCACAATGGGGGCGGCGGCATCAAAGAAGTAGAGTTGTGCCTGCCCTGTCAGCTGGCCAAGCGTTTGCGCTAAGGCGGGGGTCGTCATAGGGCCAGTGGCCACAAGGCAGGCCGCCACGTCAGTGGGGATGCTTTCAGCAGCATGGCCTATACAGGTAATCAGGGGATTCTGGGTCAGTTTTTGAGTAATGCGTTCGGCAAAACGCTCTCTATCTACAGCAAGGGCTTGGCCAGCAGGTACGGCGCACTGGTGCGCTTCGGCCAGTAGGTAACTACCTAGCAAGGCCATCTCTTGTTTAAGCAAGCCTGGTGCGCCACTGTGTAGGCTGCCAAAGCTGTTGCTACACACCACCTCGGCATAGTTAAGCGAGTGGTGGGCAGGCGAATGGCTCACGGGCTTCATATCATAAAGTTGCACCGCTACTCCTCGTTGAGCCAGTTGCAGTGCGGCTTCGCTACCTGCAAGGCCACCACCTAGCACGGCTACTGTGGGTCGCTCTTGTGTGGCAGGTAAAGGGCGCATGTTTTCGGGCGGAGGAGTGAGTGTAGTCATCATGTTGCCAGCTTAGCAGAAGCATACTGAGAGACCAACCTTGGCCGTATTCGCTTAATGGCCATCGGCACATCCAGCAAAAAAGAAAAAGTCGCCTGTGCAAACGCACGGCGACTAACCCATATAACCTTAGCAAAAATAATCTTGCTTCTCTCTTGCTCATTAAAAAACTTGGCGGGGTGCTTAACCTAGCCTGTAGGTGTTGCCCCTAGGTGGTGGTGGTTGCCTTGCTGGCTAACCTGCTGTGTATCTACTTGGTGTGTCTGTCGTGTCTTGTGTGGTGCGTCTTACATAAATATAAAAACAATACAAAAGAGGTAATTGCGCTATACGGCATAGATGTTACAACTATGTTACACTAAACTTGTGGCCTGCTACGGGTTACGTATGGTTAGTATAGGCGGAGGCATGGCATGGCTGGGTTTAAATACCGCTTGCAAAAAGTGTACGATATGCGCCTGCGTAAGAAAAAAGAGCAGGAACAGGTGGTGATTGAGGCGCAAGGCAAGGTGCGCAAAGCCATTGCCAACGTCGAGGCTATCCGTAGCGAAAGCTACCAAATGCAGGCGCAAATGCACCAAGCCGAACCCATGATGATGCAGGTGTACGACCGCTACATACATAAACTTAAAGGGGATGAAAAAAAGGCTCAAGAAAAAGTGAAGGAGGCCGAAAAGAACCTTAAGGAGCAGGAAGACAAGCTAAAGGAACTGCACCAAGCCCTTGAAGCCCTTGAAAAACACAAGGATAACCAAAAAGAGTTATGGAAGGCCGAAGAAAAAGCCATTGAGATGAAACAACTAGACGAAGTAGCAGGCCAACGCTACTTTAGGCAACAGGCCGCCAAAGCCGCCGACAACGACGACTAACCCATTCTTTAGGATAGATGAGTTTAACCCTACCATGCTTAACGCCAAGCCAGTTTCTGCTGTGGCCACGCCACCCGCTACAACGCCCACACACGGGGTTGTGTTAGGTGGAGCGGCCCAGCTCAGCCAAACCTCTGCCAGCCGAGGAGCGGGCGACAACACAGCTACCGTGCGTAGCTTTATGGCTTGGTTAGGCGAAGTTCAGCCCGAAACCGTGGCCGAAGCACCCATCACCACCAACCAAGGCCTCACCCATCAGCAAGACTTGGCCGCCCTGTTATTGCAAGACGAACAACGACACCAAGCGCAACGCCTTGCTAAAAATAATGCCAACCAAGCTACCGACCTCAACACCATCTCTACCCTAAGCGATAACAGCACTGACGATGATACCACCGACGCATCCGACGCATCGTCCGCTAGCAAAAGTAAACCCACCACCCACACCGCCGACAGTGTTAAAGAGGCGACCTCCTCACTCACACCCGACGCTACAGCCTGGCTGGCTGCCATCAGTAACCGTCCCGCTCACCAAGCCGAGGCTTTGCCTGGCTTTACCCTGCAACAAGCCCTAGGTACAGACGCTCTCAGCCTTGCCGAAAGTATTGACGGCGGATCGTCATTAGCGGGGCAAAAACTACTCAGCGCACAGCTTGAACGCTGGTTGAATGGTAGCCTTCATACGGGCGCACCTGTCCGCATCCACATCGATAAGACGATGTCTCTGGTACTTAGGCTCAAGCAAGGGCAGGTTCATGCCGACTTCCTTCAACAGCAGGGTCAGGCCGATTCGGCCGCCAAGCTAGGGCAACTACAAACCCAGCTAGACGAGTTGAAACAGCGCCTTGCCAACCAACGCCTGCCCGTGGGGCAGTTTGTGGCTAAAGGCCATAGGGGTGGCCAAGGCCAGCACCAGCCGCCTCCGCAACAACACGCCCAACAGTAACTTATCACTCCTCCACCACCTTGATAGAGACGTTAGCCCATGTATGACCCGTATATAACCGCACTTAATAGCCAAAAAGCCGCCCTTGCTTGGTTTGATGCTACCGCCCGTAACCTTGGCAACCTTTACACCCCAGGCTATAAAGAGGAACGTATTGGCTTTAGTGACTTTATGAACGGCGTGCAACTCAAAGAGCTAGAGCGAAACGAAGGGCAAGGCAAGTCTCACCCAGGTAAGGGCCCTACTAACCTAATGGTAGAAGGCGACGGCTACTTTGTTATCCGCAAAGACGATGGCTCGTTGCGCTATACCCGTGTGGGCGATTTTAAGTTTAACGCCAACGGCAGCCTCGAAAATGAAAGTGGCGACAAGGTGCAAGGCTACCTCATGGCCGAAGACGGCACCGTGGTGGACACGCAGGGCAGTATGCCCTCGCCAGCGGGTAACAACCCCACGCAAAGCCAAGGCGGGCCAGGCCACATACCCACCACCGAGATTAACCTGTGGGTTGACCCCAGCAACGGTAAGTTTTTTGGTAAGTACGACGAGTACAAGGTGCGTAGCGACGGTGTCGTAGTGGGGCTAAAAGATAACGGCAAGGAATCCGTGCCGTTGTATAAAGTGGCCTTGGCCAACTTCCGCAACCCGATGGCCTTACGCATGGTTGAAGACCAAAATTTTGTGCCTAGCGAAATGAGCGGCGAGCCGATGGAAGGCACGGGCGAAGTGCGTAGCGGGCTGGTAGAGCTAAGTAACGTCAGCGTGCGTGAGCAGGTGAGTTATATTCAGCAGGCCAAGTTACAGCTAGATATTAGTGCCAAGCTGATATCAACCAATAAAACCCTGCTTGAAGAAGCCCTAAGGCTTATCCAATAGGTTTACTGCTTTAGTCGCAAGTTGAATTCGCCTACATTAACTAGCTTCCATTGATTACCTTCTCTGCGAACTTCTGGTAGAGCTTTTAAAGGTACATCTTTAGGGGTCATCTTTGATGTAATGGGTTCATAAGCTGAACCATAGCCTAGAAATAATTTTACATAAGCATCAATTGAATTTGTATTAGCTAAATGCTTTTCATTAGGTGCTAAGTAATATCTTGTATTGCCGCCTTCGGTATGGGTGACTACTTTGAAAACAGAGTTACGCTGTGCATTAACGTCACCCGTGGCGAGATTTGTAAAGTTTATATCAGGGAGTTGTCTTTCAGTAGTAGCAAACAATTTTTGGTAATTATCTAGGTCTAAAGATACATAAGCGTCAGCTGGCTGCTGGACAAGACGAGACACGGTACTATGGGTCTGTAACAGAGGTTTGCTAACCCTCAATTCAGGCTCGGGTGCCTTAACTATTGATGAGCCGACTTCACCTCTTTTAACCAGTTCCCATTGATTGCCCACCCGTTGAACCATAGGCAATTCAGAAAGTGATTCGGCATTTAATTTTTCTTTACTCGTAATACCCTGAAAAAACACTTTGTAAAACGGATCACTTCCAGTTGAGCGATAGCTAGGATTAGGGGTCAAATAATGATTGCCTCCATGTTCTACAACCTTAAACGGCATTTGACCTGAGCGATTACTCGTAGCAGCTTCATGACTCAAAAATCGTGTGGCAGCCTTATTGCTATAAACATCCAGATAAGTAGCGTCAGATATTTTAGCGAACCCAGCAGGCGTGCCTTGCTCCATAATTGTTTTAACCAATTGAGGGGATTCCGTCATACCTGATCTAACTGTGGAAGTAGCAGGCGAGGCTTCAGTCACAGGCGGCGGAGCGACAGGAGCAGGCACCGCTTCAATCACAGGCGGAGGAGTGACAGGGGTAGGTACCGCTTCAACCACAGGCGGTGGAGTGACAGGGGCAGGCACCGCCTCAATCACAGGCGGTGGAGTGACAGGGGCAGGCACTGCTTCAATCACAGGCGATGGAGCCACTGGAGTAGGCACCGCTTCAACCACAGGCGGAGGAGTGACAGGGGTAGGTACCGCTTCAACCATGGCGGAGTCAACTTTAGGTAGCAGCGACTCGTGCTTCTTCCGCATCAACTCAAGCACTTTCTCCACTTCGGGGTGTGTTGTATCCATCGCAAACCGATTGTGTTGAGCAAAGGGTGACGTGCCAGCCGTATCAACAAACCAAGTTGTCGGTTGATGGGTATAAGGGGCTGGATAAGTCACATGCAAGCCATGCTCAGTAGCATTTACAGTTATTTTCTTAAAAACGTCCTGCGTGGGTTGCTGAATGATGGTTGTACCCACAGAGTTTACCTCTTTAAAGGCTTTTTGAAGAATGCGGTTAGCATCTTGTGCAAAGAGCGCATCTGCAAAGGGTGCCAAAGCACCTGGTACACGTCTAACAACAGGTACTAAAGGGTTAATAGTAAAAAAGACCATGGGGTAGGCTCCAATAAAAGGTGATAGCGTGCGGGGGAATAACTGTGCCTATAAACTTGCCTCAAGCTAAAAAGGTGCGCTTGCCCTGCCATAGGTCAAGTACACCTCGTTGCCGAGGGGGTGGCAGTGTTGTAACTGCCACGCCACACCCGCCACGGTAGAGCTTAACCCCATTGCCCCTACACCATCCCGTAACGAAGGGGTTGTGGCTCCGCCAATCAGCCACGGGGTCAGGGTCAGCAGTAAGGTGTCTAACCAGCCTGCCGTGGCAAACAGGTCCACCACTTGGCCACCACCTTCTACCTGCACCTGTTTTACGTCCAATCCTCTTAAGCACTCGTAAATGGGAGCTAGGTAGCTTTGTGCCTGCCATTGCGCCTCGCCAACCTCCCTTGGATCATTGCCCAAAGCAGGCAGAGGCAACCAGTGCCACACTCTTGGCCAGCACTGCAACACATGGGCAGGCGGGGGTGTAGGCGAAGCTATCACCAATGGCGGCCAATAGGCTTGCCAGCGTTGCAACACCGCCTCCTTGCCCGTCAGCTCCCAATCTCGGGTTAACACAACGTGATGCAAAGGTGTCTGCGTCTGCCACAGCGCTCCCGCTTGTTGAGCTTGCCGTTGGGCTAAGCTCCAGCGTACTTGTGGCCATGCCCGCACCGTGGCGGCTCCCATAACTAGGGCTTGGGCGTGGTTTCTCGCCTCAAATAAGCGATTCAGGTCGGCGGGTGTCCCCAGTTTCGTCCACCCCTTGTCGGCGTGGGGGGGCAGGGTCAGCTTACCATCTAACGAGGTAGCCAAGCACGCCACGGTGGGTAGAGGTGAGCGTGTCATAACGCCAATCGCCCCTGTACTTGTTTGAGCAAAGCCTCTTGTGCGGGTTGGCTGCCATAGCGTTGTTGGCTCACCCTGCACCATTGGTACGCCTGTTGCCACAGCCCCTTGGCAACCTCTCGCTCGCCCTGCTGATGGTAGGCATTGCCCAAAGCCAGTAGGGCTTGTGCCACGTTAAGCAAGTTAGTGGCCGTGGGGCGTTGCCTTGCTTCGGCATCCAGCTTCAGCACGTCGGCACGTAAGGCAGCAAGGTTGGTGGCAGAGGCACCCACGTCGGGTGTGTACAGCGCTTGCAACGTCGCCACATCAGCAGGCGAGAGGCTCAAACGTACCGCTCCCGTGGGGGCTTCGTCTCGTTCGGCCACCATCACATCTAACGGGTGTGGGCTATGGCCTAACAGCCCAAGGGCGTGGCCAAGCTCGTGTAGGGCTACATTATAAAGAGCCGTGTCGTTGAGGGGTTGCTGGTTGCGGTCAGTCGTGGCCAAGCTCACTTTTACCCGTGTTAAATGTCCGTTTTTAAACCGAGGCTCTGTTAGCCCTGCCGTAAGCAAGGCTTGCGACACCTGTCCCTGTGCTTTATCGCCTTGCCTAAGCAGAGGCTTGGCCAAGAGTGGTTGCCAAGTGACGTGTAGCTTGGCTTGGGCGGGGTCGTCCACGGGTTGCACCTGCAAGGGTTGAGGCAGGGCTTGTAGCCACGCGGCAAGGGCTTGGCGCAACAACGCCTGCTGGTGGGGCGTGCCTGTAATGGCCAGCGTCAGCGGGGCGGTGCGTGGCCACGTGAGTTTTTGCCCTTGGTGTAACACCGCTTGGGTATAGGTGCGTTGCGCCAAGGGCGAGGCATCAGTCCCGCTAAAGCCAAGCAAACCCCCTACGCCTAAAACCAACATCACCCCTAACCAAGCAAAGGAGTTATGGCGTAAGAGGTTGGCTTGTAAGTGTTTGCCTGTTAGCATAGTGTTCTACCTTAAAGCTAGTGTAGCATAAGGTAGAGGCAGGCTAACACTCACGCTAAGCCCGCCAGTTTTGTTATGGTCGCTTTAAACGAGATGTCGAGTGGATCACCAGTCGCTCTTTAACATGGTACTTGAGACTCGGCAGCAACCCGAACGGGCCGCCGACCCTAGGCTGCTGCAAGTTGAAACACCCCTTGTCACCGTTGACATTGTGGTGTTTACCATTGTAGAAAAAAGCCTCAACGTGCTGCTGGTACAACGGCAAAGCCAGCCCTACCAAGGCTATTGGTCCATTCCTGGTGGTTTTATTTACGCTGGCGAAACCCTTGAAGAGTCGGCCGCTCGCTGGTTGCGAGAGCGTACCTCAGTGGATAATATCTACCTAGAGCAGCTTTACGCCTTTGGTCAACCCGAACGTGACCCTCGGGCTAGGGTTATTACGGTGGCCTACTATGCCTTGATTAACAGTGAAAAACTCAAGCCAGTGGCCGAGCAAGCGGGTGGCTCTCCCTCGCAGTGGTTTGACCTTGGCCAACTACCCGATTTGGCCTTTGACCACCAAGTGATTGTAGAGCGTGCCGTGCGTCGGCTAAAACAACAGCTTAAAACCACGGGTATTGCCTTTCAGTTGCTTCCGCAAAAGTTTACCCTTACAGAGCTGCAACGAGTGTACGAACTCATCCTCAACCGTCCGCTAGACAAGCGCAACTTTAGAAAAAAGATGCTGGCCAGTCGTATCTTAACCGAGATTGACGAAACTAAGATGGAAGGTTACCATCGCCCTGCCCAGTTGTACGTGTTTAAGCAACACCCCACCCCCACGGCTGGCTATGATGCCGATACTGATGACGACGACGAGGACGATGCCCTACACGATGCCGAAGCCTTGTTTAAACGCCCTTCGGCGGGGTTGTAAGAGAGACAAAGGAGACACCGCTTATGGGACGCTGGATGGCCATTAAAAACCGCAAAGCCTCGGCTGATGCCCGTAAAGGGGTTAACCTTGCTCGCCTTTCGCGCGAGGTGTTACGCTCTGCTCAACTAGGTGGAGGCGACCCGACCACCAACTACAGGCTACGCACCGCCATTGAAAAAGCCAAAATAGGTGGGCTAACCTCGGTTAAAATTGAACACGCCATTGCCAAAGGCAGTGGCACCCTGCAAGCAGAACAACTCGAAGCCATTACCTACGAAGGCTACGGCCCAGGGGGCGTGGCTGTGTTTGTAGAAGCCACAACTGACAACCGTAACCGCACAGCTGGCGATGTACGTAGCTACTTTAACAAAAGCGGGGGTAGCCTTGGCCAAGATGGTAGCGTAGGTTTTTTGTTTGAAGCTAAGGGGCGCATCTGGCTACCGCAAGAGAGCATCAGCTACGACGACCTGTTTGCCCTAGCTGCTGACGCTGGAGCTGATGACGTGGAAGCCCTGCCCGACGACGAAGCCCTAGACGATGAAGGCAACCAGCTCGCCCCGCAATGGGTTTGCCTTACTGCGCCTGATGACGTATTTACCGTGGCCGAAGCCCTGCACGTGGCTGCTCCCAAGCTGGCCTTTACCACGGTAGAGCAAGTACGTCTGCCTCAAACCACCGTTACCATTACAGACGAAGCCCTGATAAAACCCCTCGAAAAGCTCCTCTTCTCGCTTGATGAGCATGACGACGTGAACGCCGTGTACCACAACGCCATTTTTTAGGGATAACCCACCCAATGTGCTATAGTGACTTGGTGGCTACTAAAAAACTTAAGGAGTTACTAACATGCTAAGTGTCGTTTTATGGTGTTTGCTTGGCGTTATAGCCTATTTATTAGTAGGCTTTGGAGGCAACTTGCTTACCATGCCTAACCTTGCGCCTTGGTATGCCACTATCGTTAAGCCTCCGCTAAATCCACCTAACTGGGTATTTGGCCCCGCGTGGACGACGCTCTACATCCTGCTTGGTGTCTCGTTAGGCTTGGTGATTGCTCGGGGTAAGGCGTGGGTGGCACCGTCTCGGGGCGATTTAATCACCGCTCACCTATGGACGGCTGCCCTTAACTTACTGTGGAGCTTGATGTTTTTTGGTTTGCATCAGCTTTGGCTTGCTGTAGTCGTCATCGTGTTATTGGTATGGTTGGGCTACGCTACCTTGGTAGCCACCTTGCGCCACCACAAGTTAGCAGGTTGGTTACTGCTACCCTACTTAGCGTGGGTGAGTTTTGCTACCTACCTGAACGTGGCCATTGCCTTCCTTAATACTTAAGCAAGAGCTTATACTTTCAACTCATCAGCCTAAACAAGGTGAAGCATCTCTCAATGGGCTTATTTGGTATGCCCTTAAGGTGATGTGTTTAAAACGTGTCTTATCAACAAGCATTACCTTCGCTTCTAGCGCAGTTGTTAAGACTGTTTCTTTTTAAACCACTTTCAACATAATATATATTATCAGACGTTAACTATCAACAAAATAAGCTTTTACTCATGCCTTAAAGGATGCATTATCTTCTTGTTTGCGCTTAGGGCATAGCTTATAGCTTTATAAGGCTACTCAAGCACGAGCAACGGCTTAAATCGTGCCAGCTTTTTAGAGCCAATGCCCTTCACCTCATCCAACTCATCTAGCGTAGTAAAACGTCCACCATGTTGGGTTCGGTAGGCCACAATCCGATGAGCCAACACAGGCCCCACCCCAGGCAATGCCTCTAGCGTTTCTGCTGATGCAGTATTCAGATGAAGTGGGAAAGCGACCTTGGCTTTAGGAGGCTTGAAGGTTCGCTGATCTGGGGTCGGCACCACGAAAGCCAAAGCAGCAGGCTCAACCGTTACAGGGGCTGGCGGCAACGGTACCTGCCGAGCTTGAGCCAACACCTGGGCTGAAAACTGAGGCGGCGGTTGCCCTAACTGCCTCGCCATGGCCTGTGTTAATACAGGCAAGCTACCACTAGGTGAGGTGGACACAGTTACTTGAGGCCACAACGCCAATATAGCAGGCGAAACCAACAGTAATAAAGCACCTAACAAGGCTACTTCGGCCAGTAATGTCAGTAAAAACCGCCTAGTCGTCATTGCCAAGCACAACGCTTAGCTAAGGCTTGAGGCAACTGGCATTGGCTGAGTGACGGCTGGCTCATGTAAGGCCATAGCCTGCATGAGGGTGTGTAAGTCGTCGTCATCAAGCCGCTTTTTTGCATCAGCCACCTGCTTAAATAAGCCCATGGCCGTTGGTAATTGGTCGGGTGTCAGCTCATACCCGAGGGCTTGCAACCTGGCTTTTAAAGCAGCACGGCCTGAGCGCGGCCCCAAGGGTAAACTAGCAGCAGGTATCCCCAGTAACGAGGGTTCCATAATTTCGTAGGTTTGTCGGCCTTTTAGCATCCCATCTTGGTGGATGCCTGATTCGTGGGCAAAGGCATTACGCCCGATAATGGCTTTGTTAGCCTGCACGCTAATGCCCGTTAATTCGGCCACAAGCTGGCTGGTTTCGTAAAAATACTGTGGGTTGATACTGGTATAAAGGCCATCAAGGGCTTCACGGCGCACGTACAAGGCCATCACCAGCTCTTCCATGGCGGCGTTGCCAGCCCGCTCACCAATGCCGTTAATGGTGCATTCTACTTGCCTTGCCCCGTTGAGAATGCCCATTAGGCTGTTGGCCGTGGCCAGGCCCAAATCGTTATGGCAATGGGTGGAGATAATGGCTTGATCAATGTTCGGCACATTAGCTTTAATGCCTGCAATCAGCTGGCCAAATTCAGCAGGCAACGTATAACCCACGGTGTCGGGAATGTTGACAGTGGTAGCTCCCGCCTCAATAACGGCTTGCAGCACGGCGTATAAAAAAGTAGGGTCGGTACGACCAGCATCCTCAGCAGAAAACTCGACATTGGGGCAACGAGCTTTGGTATAGGCCACCATGTCTCGGGCGAGGTTTAACACCTCTAGGCGTGTTTTGTTAAACTTGGCCTCAATGTGGATGTCGCTGGTGGCAATAAAGGTGTGGATACGGGGAGAGTCTGCCAATTTGATAGCGTCCCAAGCGGCATCAATATCGGCGGTGCGACATCGGGCAAGGGCGCAAATACTCGCACCTTTAATCTCGGCAGCAATTTGCCGCACCGAATCAAAGTCTTGCGGGCTACTGGCAGGGAAGCCAGCCTCAATAATGTTGACACCTAAAGCAGCCAACTTATGGGCAATACGTAGCTTTTCGGCACTGGTCAAGGCTGCACCCGCACTTTGTTCACCATCTCTTAAGGTGGTATCAAAAATAAGCACCTGTTGCGCTGATGCGGGCAACTGAAGCGATCGTTCAGCAGATTGCTGGCCTAAGTTTGTGTGGCAATGTGGTGGTGTAAAGCCTTGAGGCATAGCAAGAACCTTTCTCATAACGGCAAACTGTATCTATAGTTTAGCGCAAAGTCGCCCACAAGTCGAGAGGCACTCCCCTACAGCAATAAACCCAATAGCAGCCTGTTTGTGCCTTTGTTAGGCCGTTGGTACATGTCAACACACATACACTCTCAAAATAAAGTGCTTTATTAACAAAGTTATTTAAAAGCTAATCTCATAAAGATAAAGCACTTCATGTATAAAGTTTAATCTTAAGAAATAAAAATAAACTTTTTAAATAAAGCACTTTATTTATGGTTGATTAGCAGTAGCTTGGTTGTAGCTATGCGCTGGCTGGTTAACCGCATACAGCAGCCCTTGCACCCATGCCTTGCCTTTAAAGTTAAACAAAGCATCGTTAATAAACGGCGGGGGAGGAGTGGAAGGATCAATCGTTTTAGGGAGGGGGCTAACCAGTGTATGCAAAGCGTCTTGTACTTCTTGTTTTGAATCAGAGAGTTTGAGCCAAGACAACCCTTTAGAGAGTACTTTGGCTTTTGCGACAAAAACTGCGGGCGGCAAAGGCTTATCAAACAAGGCAAATAACGGGGTCTGTGCCACCATGGGGTTACACGACATCACCCGCCCCACAGTAAGTACGGTGGCCCAAGCGGGGTTAAACCATTGGTAAGCAACCAGCCCATAGTCCGAATCAGACAAGTGTGCGTGACTGACCGTGCGATAAAAGCACTTACCCGTGATACTTTGGTAACCGTCTGCCACGGCGGTATGGCGTGTTAAGTGATGGTAGCCTTTAATGGCCGCTTGGCAAGCTTGACTCACTAAACCATGCTGTAATACCGCATCCTCGGGTGGGGTAGGCGGGTCAGGGTGAGCTAGGCGAACAGCTTCCCACGCATCTGTTGTAAGGGGTGGCTTTGTTGGAAGGGTGGCTTTGGGTACGCTGGTGGATGATGTTTCTGGTTGTATGACGGGTGTTAAAGTTGGCTTATTTGGCTCTGCTGGCAGGGGTACGGTCAACCACGGCCGCTCTTGGCGGTGCTGCAACAAGGGGCTGGCTGAGCTGTTAGGTTGGCTTAACACGCTAGGCATTGAATAAACTCACAAAAGGGTAAGCTATAACTAAACATAAAGTATTTGCTACAGCGCATCTACGTTGCGGCAAGCCGAGTGATTGCTATGCAATCTACGCTACGATTCTCGCTCAGTCATTTAGTTCTGTCTAAACTCCTGTCGCTGCGAGTCTAAGCTCCTAGTAGCTGCATCTGTTTCAAACACTTTCTGTTCAGCTATAAGTAACCCCATAAAGGCTTCTCAAGCTAACTAACTGCTAGCAGAAAGGCTTACCCCAAAAACCAAGTGGCTAGCGGCACAAGAGCTTACGCCTAAGGGCATAGCCCGCTAAAAGCACCAACAGCACACCCAGCACAATCAGCAAATACTCTTTGGCCAAGCCCACATATGAGGTGACCACGATACCCAACAGCACACTAATCCCATAAAACACCGCTGACACCCAACCAGGCGATAACCCTAGGCGCAACAAGCGGTGATGCAAGTGGTCAGCATCCGCTTTAAAGGGGCTTTGTCCTTTAGCTAAACGGCGCAAGGTCGCAAAAGTAATATCCGTAAGGGGTATCCCTAAAATCAGCAGTGGAGCCAAAATAACCACCACTGTGGTTTTAAGTACCCCCACAATAGCAATACTGGCCAGCATAAAGCCTAAAAACAACGCACCACTGTCGCCCATAAATAACTTGGCTGGGGGCAGGTTGTACACCAAAAAAGCCACGCTCGCCCCTGCTAACAGGGCTGCCAACATGGCCATATCGGGTTGAGTGGTAAATAATGCTACCAATGCTAGTGCAATGGCAGCAAACACGCCCACGCCAGCGGCAAGGCCGTCCACCCCATCAATAAAATTGAGTGAGTTAGGCAAACCCACCAACCAGCCTACCGTTAGGGGTAAGCTAAGGGCGTTAAGCACCAGTAATTTACTACCAGGCAAATCGAGAGCTTCAATACGGACACCAAGCCCAAAGGCGATAAGTGCCGCCATAAATTGGCCTGCTAGTTTGACTTTGGGCGACAAATCCACCAAATCATCCAAAAAGCCCAACATAAAAATAAACGTGCCACCCAGTAACATGCCCAAAGCGGGGCTACTGGTGCCTGCACGTAATAGCGGTACTTGCCCTTGCCATAAACCTACTATCCCCAAGGCGGCCAACACGCTAACGAAAATGGCCACCCCCCCCAACCGTGGTACAGGCACCGCATGGAGCTTACGCCCCCCAGGTTGATCCAGCAAGTTAGCTTTTAGAGCATAGTGGCGAACCAAAGGCACAAAGGCCAAGCCCAAAAGTAAAGCACTGCTAAAGGCAACTAACAACATGGCCAACCAAGCTGAATACCACGTTTCTGTTGGGAAAGGCAGGGCAAACATGGGTTGTGGCTATACCAAGGCAGCTTGGCTAGGCACGGTTTGTGGGTAGCGTTCGGCAAGTTCTGGGTAAAGGGGGAAGCGTTGACCTAAGGCAACCACTCGGGCTTGCAGACTGGCCACGTCTGCGTTGGGCTGAAGCGTATCGGCAATAATGATGCCTAACTCACGCATGGCGGCTTCGTCAAAGCCTCGGGTGGTAAGGGCAGGTGTACCCAAACGCACGCCACTGGTAACAAATGGGCTACGGGGGTCGTTGGGGATGGTGTTTTTGTTGGCGGTGATGCCCACGTCCTCTAACCTGTTAGCAGCCTCTTTACCGCTCAATTCGTGGTGGCGCAGGTTGATGACCACAAGGTGATTGTCTGTACCGTTGCTGGTAAGCGTTAGCCCTTGCGCCATGAGCGTTTCGGCCAAGGCTTTGGCGTTGTCTATAATCTGTTGGCTGTAGGTTTTAAATTCGGGGGCGAGGGCTTCTTTAAAGGCCACGGCTTTGGCTGCAATCACATGCATCAAGGGCCCCCCTTGTATACCAGGGAAGTTAGCCTTGTCGATGGCTTTGGCAAGCGATTCATCGGCACACATGATGAGGCCACCTCGTGGCCCACGGATGCACTTGTGCGTGGTGGTGGTGACCAGCTGGCAATGCGGGAAGGGGCTAGGGTGATGCCCTGTGGCCACAAGGCCAGAAATATGGGAGATATCGGCTAAAACCAATGCACCCACTTCGTCAGCCACGGCTCTAAAGGCGGCAAAGTCAATGGTGCGGGGGTAGGCACTGTAACCGCAAATAATCAGCTTGGGCTTATGTTGGCGAGCCAGTTCAGCAACGACGTTCATGTCGATGAGGCCAGTGGTTTCATCCACGCCATAGCTCACAATGTTAAAGTAAATGCCCGAAAAGTTGACGGGCGATCCATGGGTGAGGTGGCCACCGTGCGATAAATCCATACCCATGATGGTGTCGCCCGCCTTAAGGCCAGCGGCTAAAAAGGCAGCCATGTTGGCCTGTGCGCCACTGTGGGGCTGCACGTTGGCGTGGTAGGCTCCGAAGAGTTGCTTGGCACGGTCAATGGCCAGTTGTTCGGCTTCGTCTACCACGTGGCAACCGCTGTAGTAGCGTTTGTTGGGGACACCTTCGGCGTATTTATTAGTAAGCACGCTGCCCATGGCTTGCATGGTGGCAAGGCTGGTAAAGTTCTCGCTGGCAATCATCTCCAGGCAGTTTTGTTGGCGATGCAATTCGGCCACGGTAATGCGGTAGATGTCGGGATCGGCTTGTTGTAGGGCGGTTAAATCCAGCATGGGGTGTGGCTCCAACAGGGTGACAGAAGGGACTTTAAGTGAAACTATGTTACCACAAAAGCCCCTTTGCCCAATACCTTATAAACGGCAGCTCTACCCCACGTTAGGTTGCGTCATGGCGGCCACGGAGAGTATCTCATCCAACCGAGCCTCGGTGATGGGTTGGCCTGCCTTGTCGACCAGTTGCATGGCTAAGGCCACTTGGCGTACGGTTTGTCCTTCGGCCAGCACGGTTTTAGCGATAGCAGCAGCGTTGGCATAGCCAATATGGGGGTTAAGTGCTGTCAACAAAATGGTGCTGTTATCAATGCGGGCTTGAATAAACTCGTGGTTGGGTTGTAACCCCATCACACAGGTTTCGGCAAATACCTTTAAGCCGTTGGTCAGCAGCGTTTGCGACTCTACCACCTTCAACAGAATCAAGGGCATCATCACGTTAAGTTGCCATTGGCCGTTTTGAGCCGACAGCGACACGGCCAAGTCATTCCCCTGCACGGCATAGGAGAGTTGATCCATCAACTCGGGCATAACGGGGTTAACTTTACCAGGCATGATAGAGGAGCCAGGTTGCAACTGAGGCAAAGCCAACTCGCCAATGGCGGTTTTAGGGCCACTGCTGTACAGCTTTAAATCGTGAGCAATCTTCTCAAGCTCAATCGCCACAGAGCGTAAAGCAGCAGAATAATCTGCAAAAAGGCCAAAGCTGCTCGTCGCTTGAAAGTAATCACGCACGGGTTCGATGGGCCAGCCAGTCAATTCTGCCATACGTTGCGCCACTTGCACACGGTAGGCCTTGTGGGTGTTAATACCCGTACCCAACGCCGAAGCCCCTAGCCCCACCTTGCACAGCTTGGTGCTGGCGTGGTTGAGGTTGTCGATGGTGTCGGCCAAGGCGTTGGCGTAGGCACCCATTTGTTGGCCTAACGTCATGGGGACAGCGTCTTGCATGTGGGTACGCCCACAGATGAGGACGTTGGCAAACTCGTCGGCTTTTTGCCTAAAGGCTTGCTCTAGCAAGCGGCAACTGGCCACCAAAGGCTCGTGCTTTTTAAGAAAGGTGAGGCGCAACACGGTAGGGGTCACGTCGTTGGTGGATTGGCCGTAGTTGGGGTGGTCGTTGGGGTGAACGGGTGTGTAAGTACCTTTTTGGCCACCCAGCAACTCATTGGCACGGTTGGCCAAAATCTCATTACAGTTCATGTGGTTGCTGGTGCCTGTGCCACCTTGGTAAATATCCACAATAAACTGGTTGTTGTAACGGCCTTCAAGCAATTCGTCGCAGGCTTGTATGAGGGCGTTGCCAATTTTGTCGTTAAGTTCGGGATTGTGAGGGTCAAGCAAGCCTAGGGCCATGTTGGTTTGTGCGGCGGCTTTTTTAATAATGCCAAATGCCCAAAGGGCTTCGGGGTAATGCTGTGCGGGGAGGATGCCCGTCATCGGGAAGTTTTGGCTGCCACGTAAGGCTTGAATGCCGTAGTAGGCATCGGCGGGTACGGGCAATTGGCCTAACGAGTCTTTTTCAAGGCGGGTGGTTTCGGCAACAAGGCTCATGAATCATCTCACTTTATAGTATCAACCAAACAAGGCTAACAGTTTAGCAGACAAACGCCTATCCTCAAAGTGCCTTGTTAACCTAAGTAAGGTAAGGTGATGAGTTGGCTTTTGCGTACGCTTTGTGTTAGTGTAACCAAGGTTTGAGCCTTGGGTTAAGTGACCCAACCCGCCCTTAGTATGGAGCCTACCCCCATGAGTTTTATTGAACACATTGCCGCCAGAGAAATTATTGACAGCCGTGGCAACCCCACCGTTGAAGTGGATGTTGAATTGTCTGACGGTGCTTTTGGCCGTGCCGCCGTACCTAGCGGTGCCAGCACAGGCAGCCGCGAAGCCATTGAATTGCGTGATGGCGATGCCTCCCGCTTTGGTGGTAAAGGTGTGCTGCAAGCCGTCGAAAACGTCAACAACGTGATTCTACACGAACTTGTTGACCAAGATGCCTTTAACCAAGCCGAAATTGATGCCCTGTTGCTAAGCCTAGATGGCACCGACAATAAAAGCAAACTGGGTGCCAACGCCCTGCTCGGTGTGAGCTTAGCCACTGCTCGTGCTGCTGCCGCCTCGTTTGGTGTGCCTTTGTACCGCTACTTGGGCGGTGTCAACGCTACCTCGTTGCCTGTCCCCATGATTAACATCATCAACGGTGGTTCGCACGCCGACAATAACGTAGACGTGCAAGAGTTTATGATCGTCCCCGCTGGTGCAGCCTCGTTTAGCGAAGCCCTACGCTGGAGCTGTGAAGTATTTGCCAGCCTGCGTAGCGTGCTGAAAAAACAAGGCCTAGCTACTGGCTTAGGCGACGAAGGCGGTTTTGCTCCTAACCTACGTAGCAACGCCGAAGCGATGGATCTCATCTTGACCGCTGTGGCGCAAGCTGGGTTTAACACCAACGACCAAATCAAACTCGCCCTAGACACCGCCAGTAGCGAATTCTACAAAAACGGCGTGTACAACCTAGCTGGCGAAGGCAAACAATTGGACGCTGCTGGCATGGTAGACGTGCTAGAACAGTGGACGAAAGCCTACCCCATCATCTCCATTGAAGACGGTATGGCCGAACAAGACTGGGACGGCTGGGCTTTGTTGACCCAACGCCTAGGCAACAGCTGCCAAATCGTCGGCGATGACTTGTTCGTCACCAACAAAGCGATTTTAGCCCAAGGTATTGCTAAAGGCTTAGCCAACAGCATCCTGATTAAAGTCAACCAAATTGGTACGCTCAGCGAAACCTTGGCCACCATTAACTTGGCACAAACCCACGGTTACACCACGGTGATTAGCCACCGTAGCGGCGAAACCGAAGATACCTTCATCGCCGACTTGGCTGTGGCCGTCAATGCTCGCCAAATTAAGACGGGTTCCGTCAACCGTAGCGAGCGTGTCGCCAAGTACAACCAGTTGCTCCGCATTGAGCAAGAGCTTGGTTCGAGTGCGCTTTACCCTGGCCTAGGTGCCTTTAAACTCGGCCAAGCGACACCTCAACCCGCTGTTGCCTGTGCTGTTTAATGTAGCTTAGCTATGCCTTTAACCAACGACGCTCTGACCCCCTTGCACCTTGCCCTCAACACGGCACGGCCAACCGTCAGGGCGTTGTTGGCTTCTCAGGCCAGTGGCGACCTTGATTCGCCCGAAGTGCTTACCCTGTTAGACGCTTTACCCCTGCCTCACGTGGGTGAGGGGGTGAGCTTGCCCCAGTGGCGACCCGCCTCGCCCCAAGCATTGGCCTTATGTCTGCTTTGGGCAGCCGAAGCAGGGGTGAAAGTAGTGGGCTGTTGGCCAGATGTGCCACAACTCGCCACCGAGGCCTCGCCTCCTCTGGCTGTTGTCGTGGATGTGTCTGCCCTTAACGCCTGTGTGGCGCATGATGTGGACGATCTCGTCATCACCACGCAAACAGGCATGAGCTTAGGCGAATTGCAGCACTTGCTTTACCAACAAGGTCAATGGCTTCCGTGGGATGCCCCACCCCAAGCCCTGTTAAGCGAGCTATTGATGACCCTTGCCCCCACCCTTGCCCAAGGCCTCAAGCGTGGCCTGCCAGAAAGTGTGTTGGGGCTAACCGTGGCCTTAGCCAACGGCACGCTGGCCAAATGTGGCGGTAAAGTGGTTAAAAACGTCACAGGGTACGACTTACAGAAGTTTTACCTTGGCACCCGTTACCAGTTGGCGCACCCCACTCAGGTGTCGTTGCGGTTGATGGCTTACCCCCAACAGGCCACGTGGTGTGTGGTGCAAGCCCCCACATTGGCCAGTTTACAAGCGTTTACTCAACAAGTACTCGCCTTGCCTAGTGTGACGCTGAGTGCGTTGAATACTCTACCCGCTCACCATGCTCAAGCCTTGGGTTTACCCTTGGTGGATGCCGATAACCTCCCTTCCGACGCATGGTGCGGCTACGTGAGGGTGATGGGGCTACCCACCTTAGTATCACCCGCCCTTGAGCAACTCGGCAAATGGGCAGACGCACACGGCCTCCTCCACACAACACAGCCCAGCCAACACCCGCTCCATACCGATACCGTGGCACAAACCCTCGGCCAGTGGGCTTGCCCATGGCGAGCCACCACCTCGCCTTTCTCCCTCAATACCACCTTGGTCGCCCTGATGGCCTGCCCCTTTGGTGCCGAAATCACGACGCTGGAGGCGATGCAAGCTCACTGGCCTGTGGCTCCTACCGTGGTGCAAGTGCAACCCGCTTCGGCGTGGGTAGTGCTGGTTTGGCCAGCCGAAACGCTTACCACAACCGCCGCTGAAGCGTGGCAAACCCTGCACCAACACGCCCATCAGCACGATGCGGTGCTGACGGCTCTACACGCCCCACCCCAACTGGCTAAGGCCGTGGGCCAGTGGCAACACCCCACTGACTCAGCCCTAACCGCATTAAATACGCAACTCAAACACCAGTTTGACCCTAAAGGCTGTCTGCTTTAAACGTAAGCCTTGCGTTTAGTGGCTTTTTTAGGCTCTCTGTTAAGCTCCGCCAACCGAGTTAAAATGTTAGGCGTATGCTGACTGCTGGGGCAAAGGGCTAAAAACTGCCTGTAACGTCGGCTGGCGGTTTTCGTGTCGCCAGCGGTATCGTAGGCCATGGCCAAACCTAAAACCGCTAAGTGATACTGTGGATAGCGTTGCTTCAAGCCTCTAAACAAGGCGATGGCTTGCCCCGCTTGCCCTGTGTGCATATAGAGGGTGCCAAGGTTGTGGTAGGCAGCCAAATAACTCGTATCTAAGGCCAAGGCTTGTTGATACTGGGCTTGGGCGGCTGGCCAGTCGTGGTTGGCCTCGTGCGCCAACGCCAACGAGAAGCTGGCTCGGCTTTGGGTGGGCTGCACCCTGCACCACCGTTGGTAAGCTTTTAGGGCGATGGATGTGTTGTTTGTGGCCATGGCGGCATCGCCCACGGTGGCTAACACGGCAGGGTTAAGTGGCCATTGGCGCAAGGCTTGGTTAAGCAAGGGTACAAGCTCAAGGGTAGGTTTATCGGTTGCCGTATCGGCCAAGTGACGCAAGGTATCGACGGCGGCGTAGGGGCAGGGGGGCAGGGTTAGTGAAGTCTCAGGCACCGCTTGCACGGCAGGGGCTATGGGCGAGGCGACGACCTGCACCACGGGCAAGGCTTGGTTAACAACATGACGGCGCAACGGTACAACGTGGGGCGTGGCTTGACGCATGGGTGGGGTTTCTCTCTATTCTCTGTGGTGTGGCTCTAGTGTAGCAAAGGACGTTAACTGGCTAGGGCGGATGACTCTCAATCTCTATTAAATAGTGTAGGTTAGCCCGTCACCTTGTTTCATCCACCCAAGGGAGAAGGCAACGTGGCAACTTGTTAAGTGGTTTTGTTTTTATGCTGAAGTATTCTGTTAAGTCACCCGTGGAGAGCCTTTAACGTGACCATAAGTTTAGCCGTAGCGCAAGCTGTAACCGACCCTACACACTTACAGGGTGTTGCAAGGTTTATGTACAACCACGGCGAACAAGTTGGCCAACTATTAACGCCTATTGGTAAAGCAGTGCATACTGTAGCACCTGCCTTAACCGCAGTGGATAGTTTCTTCAGATTACCTGAATTACGTCATGGCATGGCACACGCCGTTGAATTGAATACAGGGGTAAGTAAACAAACGGCCGAAAATATTGTTAATGCGTCATCGGTATCAATACCGTTTACTTTTTTCGGTATCGGTCAACGAATCTCCCAAGACGGCACACTCATCTTAACTAAAAGTAGGTTATGGTGGGCAAACCAAAAACCTGTATTGCTCAGTAAGGTTCAAGATGCAGGCTCAAACGCTTACAACCAACTGGCACGCTGGCTTAATGTAAAAGCCTAACCCTCAGCCTTGTCGTTCGTATCGTCGTCATCGTCGGGAGCTTCGTCGCTTGGCCATACCACATGCGGAGCAAGCGTCAGTTGCAAGTGTGGGTAGTCACTCACCTTCAGCGTTACCGCCTCGCCAGTAGGCGAAGTCACTTGCCAGCAGGGCAAGCCTTGCTCATCCAGCGTCATGCCCAGCAGCGTCGCCTCTTGCAAAGGGAGTGCCGCCGTGGCTTCAGCATCTTTTAGGGGTACTTGGTCGGGTAGTAGTGGGGTATGGGTGTCTAACACCCAGCAGGCAACTCGTTGGCCTGCGTAAAAAGTCGCCTCGCGCGGGGTGGTTAGCGCCCTAAACAACCCAGGCGAACTCACCTCAAGGCTGTAGGGCAAGGCCAACAACTCGGGGATACTCTCTAGCGGTTCATCAATCAAACGGCTCAGGGTGGCACATTCTTCTAACGAAACCCTAAAGCCCTTGCCTTCGGCAATAAAACGCACCACCAGTTGGCCAAAGGCTTCGTCAAACTCAATGCCTAGGGGATAAAAACGGTCTTGTGGCCAGTGGGTTTCAGCCAGTTGTAGCAAGGTATGGGTTAGGCGTTGGCGTTGGCGTTGGTTTAACACGGGCGTGGCTTCCTTGAGCAAATGAGAGTACCCTCACACTAGCACAAAGCACTAGGCGATACACGCTTAATAGGTGACATCTAAAATATATACTTTTATGAAGAAGCTAGCAACAAAGGCTCACAATTTGTTTTTATTTATTTGAAGGCTTGTTAGGCTGAGTTCGCTCACCCCTACCCTGCCCCGCCTGCACTTAAGTAGGTTTGTGTGTTTGCCCATCGTGGTTTTTTGTAGGATAGACGTTGTTTTATGAGTTCTGCTGTTAGCCCACAATTGCTGATGACGCTGATACAAAACTTTTTTGCACGCAACAACCCTGTGTTGGCCATGATGCACGAACTTAACCAAGCTATTGACTACTGGAGCAACTACGAAAGCCACAAAAAACTCCGCAAGTACGAAACCCTACTTAACGTAAAGCAAATGGAAAGTTTGCAACGCAACATGCAAGCAGGAGCCAAACGCCCCATGGGGCAGAAGCTCAACAAAATTTACTAAACGATGCCGTTACTCACTTTTACGATGATGTTAGTTTTTATTAACGCAAATAGGCTCCTACACCGCTTTGTGCCGTAGGCCGACCCTTTAGGATGTGACACCATGGGCTTTGCAGCCAACCAAGCCAGACTCCTTGGCCTTATTTCTCGGCAACGAGATTTAGAACTTGAGTCACACTTTATCAGCCAACACAGGCTGTACTTGGCCAACGCCATGTCAACCTTTTTTAACATGCAGGCCAAGCTGGAGCCTGGCAGCGAAGCCGCCAAAATACTCGACGCCCGTATTAAACAGCTACAACAAGCCGACAAAGTGCTTGAACTGCACGCCAACCGTATACAAAGCCAAAGTAAGGCCATTGAGACGGAAATACAAAGCGTGCGGCAAGTCCTCAACAAATCCATCGAATCGTCGTTTGGGCTGATGGGTAAATAGGCCAGCTTGTTTGTGCTAGGGTGATGCCTGTTGCCCCAGTTGAAAAGGTAAACTACCTTTATGAGCGATGCCTTGACACCTCCCCCCTTGCCTACCGAACCTTCTGTTGCCTTATTGGACACGTGGCCAAACGCCTACGCCGACAGAGACTATATCATTCACGTAGACGTACCCGAGTTTACCAGCGTTTGCCCTAAAACGGGTCTGCCAGATTTTGGCACCATCACCATTGATTACGTCCCTGGCGATGTGTGCGTGGAGCTAAAAGCCTTTAAATACTACATGCTAGCCTACCGCAACTTTGGCATGTTTTACGAGAGCATCACCAACCGCATTGCCGACGACCTGATGGCCGTGGCACAACCCCGTTGGCTACGGGTACGTAGCGATTTTTTACCCCGAGGCGGCATTAGCACGCAAGCCGTGGTGGTGCTAAGCCAGCCAGGCTACACCCTGCCCGATGAGTTAGTACAGGCATTGGCCGTTTAATTAAAGCTGGCTTACACTTGGTTGTGGGCTATGTTTTAGATAAAGTAAGAGCGTTGTCTCTCACTTTTGCACCCGCAACCCTTTAAGGATACCGCCCCATGCGTTTATTTATTGACAGTGCCGATCTCGCCGAAATTCGTGAAGCCGCCTCTTGGGGTGTCGTTTCGGGTGTGACCACTAACCCAACCTTGCTTGCCAAAAATGGCAACCGTGACGTTAAAAGCGTCATTAAAGAAATTTGCGAATTGGTGCCAGAAGGCCCCGTCAGCATGGAAGTCGTCAGCGAAGATGCAGAGGGCATGATTGCCGAAGGCCGTGACTTCGTTACTTGGGCGGATAACGTCATTGTTAAAATCCCCTTTGGTATTGAAGGCATGAAGGCCGTTAAGCAACTTAACGCCGAAGGCATTTTAACCAACGTCACCTTGGTATTTTCTACCAACCAAGCCTTGTTGGCCGCCAATGCCGGTGCCAGCTTCATCAGTATTTTTGCTGGCCGTTTAGATGATATTGGCCAAAACGGCGTTGATGTGGTACGTGATACCGTGACCATGCTGAACACCTACGAGATGGATAGCCTTGTGTTAGCCGCCAGTATTCGTCACCCCCAACACGTGCAAGCCTGTGTTGAAGTGGGTGCCGACGTGGCCACCATCCCCTTTAAAGTGCTGAAGCAACTCTACAGCCACCCTTTAACCACCGCTGGCCTTGAAGCCTTCACTAAAGACTGGCAAGCCATGCAACAACAACCCGCAGCTTGTGCTGTTTAAGGGCTCGCCTTGCAAAGCGTAGCAGAGTCGATTCAACAGGCTGCTCCCCCTCCTTGGGTGGAGTGGCCTGTTGTGGTATCGCCTTGGGGAATTGAAAAGGGAGCTGAAAGTGTCGCCAATGGTGATGCCTCTGCCAAGCCCCTGCCTTATGGCCTGCAAGCCCACACCGATAAACCTTTTGGCTTACAACCCCATGCGGGCAAGCTGCAAGAGGTCTTTGCCTCCGTGCAAGGCGAAGGGCCTTATGTGGGCGTGAGACAAGCGTTTGTGCGCCTCGCCCACTGCCATTTGCATTGCGCCTATTGCGATACCACCATGACGACCCCCACAGGGGGGTGTTACGTACAAGGTTTCCCCACCGATGGCTACCCCCCCCTGTGGTACGAAACCCCTAACCCCGTTACCGCCGAAACGCTGGTGGCCTGCCTTGAGGCTTACCATGCCCAAGCCCCTTTACACAGCGTTAGCCTAACAGGTGGCGAACCCCTACTCCAAGCCGAGTGGTTGGCGACGCATTTGTTGCCTCTGCTACGCACCACCCTACCCACCGTGGGCGTTTACCTTGAAACCAGCGGAACCCAACCCCACTTACTTGCTAAAGTCTTACCTTGGCTCACCGTGGTATCTATGGATGTGAAGCTGGCATCGGCCACGGGGCAACCCACGCCTTGGCAGCAACACACGGCCTTTGCTAACGCTTGCCTTCAAGCCGAAACACCTCCCCACCTCATCCTCAAAGCCGTCGTCAACGAAACGACACAGCCCGCCGAATTGGCTCCGTTATTGGCGTGGGCCAGTACCCTTACAGCCCAGCAACGGCACCACACCACCCTCCTCATCCAACCCGAAACTCGCCTTACCTTTAAAGCCAATAAGCCCCTGTTACGAGGTACGCCCCAGCAGTGGGCGCAACACCAAGCCTTGTTATTACAGGCCTTTAGCGATGTTCGTATCATACCCCAAGTGCATAAATGGCTCAGTGTAAGCTAGGCCGTTTCATCAAAACCAACTTGCGACTTTGCATAAAACAGCGTCGCTGTTTGAAGTATACTAAATTTGCATAATAAGGTATTGTTGTACACGGCTACCTTAATTGTTGCTACCACCACTCGTTAATCACACCTCGTACCCCTGTGCAACCCCCTGTAGGATGCCCCCACTTATGACGGCCACCTTAATGACGACGCAATCCGCCCATCAGTCCGTATCCTCTGCCACAACTGGTGAGCAGTCCACCCAGCTCACAACGCCACCACAGCAGCCTAGCCGTTGGCAACGCTGGTGCAGCCAGTGGGTACTTAAGCACCTTGCCCGTTGCAACCGAGGCCAACTGACCCTTACCCTACCCAACGGCCAAAGCCACACCTTTGGCGAGCCGAACACACAAGCCCTTGCCGCCGACCCCGACGCTATTACCGCCACGCTCAACGTGAAGGATTGGGCGTTTTTTACCAGCCTTATTCTTGGTGGGCATATTGGCGGGGGCGAAAGTTACGTAGCTGGCCATTGGGATTCGCCCAAGCTGGCTAAGGTGCTGGGGTGGTTTATCCTCAACGCCAACGCCCTGTTTATCTTTAACGAAACCCCCACGCACCCATGGTGGGGCAAAGTGACGCAAAAACTGGCTGGCCTTGGGCATGGCCACGGCCACACCTCCTATGCCGAAGCGGCGCAACACATACGGGCGCATTACGACTTGGGCAACGATTTTTTTAAGCTGATGCTCGACCCCAGCATGACGTATTCGTCTGCCCTGTTTACCCACCCCGAACAACCGCTGATGGATGCCCAACTAGCCAAGTACGACTCGCTTTGCCAAAGCCTACGTTTACAAGCAGGGCAGCACCTGCTCGAAATTGGCAGCGGTTGGGGCGGTATGGCCTGCTATGCGGCCAAAAAGTATGGCGTTAAGGTGACGACCGTTACGCTGTCGCCTAGCCAACACGCTTACGCTACGGCATGGGTAAAACAGCTTGGGCTGGCCGATAGGGTGGAGATTAAACTCCTCGACTTTCGCAAGTTGACAGGCCAGTACGATGCGATTGTCTCTATTGAGATGATAGAAGCCCTTGGCGATAAGCACTACGAAGCTTTTTTTGCCCAGTGCCACAAATTACTCAAACCCACGGGGCTGCTAGGCATACAAGCCATCACCTGCCCAGATAACCGCTACCCTCTGCTCAAAAACAACGTGGATTTCATCCAAAAGCACATCTTCCCAGGCTCCCTCATCCCCAGTGTAGGGCGGCTTAACCAAGCCATGGCCAAAGTCAGCGATTTCTCGTTGCTTGAGCTAAAGGATATGGCCAGCAGCTACGCCCTTACCCTACAACGGTGGGACGATGCCATTGCCGAAGAACGTGAGACCATCCTTGGCCTTAAAGTCAACGAAGGCACCCCCTACACCGAGACGTTTTTGCGCCAATGGCACTACTATTTAATGTACTGTAAAGCGGCCTTTGTGTTGCGTCATCTAAGCGTGGCTCAATTTTTATATGGCCGCCCTAACTGCCCCGCCCTCAGTGGCACCACCCCATGGGAACAACGCCTCTAATGTCAACCACCTCTCTACAAACTGTCCCCCGCTGGCTACGGCCGTTATTGCTGGTGGTCACGCTACTACTGTTTGCCTTGGCCGTTGCCACAGAGATCTCTCAGCCCTTGTTTGAACTACCCCAAGCCGTGGCCGATGCGCCTTGGCTGTGGTATAGCATGGTTGATTTTTATGCTGCTGCCATGGTGTTTTGGCTATGGCTGTGTGGCAAAGAAGCAAGAGTAGCTAGCCGTGTGCTGTGGTTGCTACTGATTGTTGGCCTAGGTAGCATGGCCATCACCGCTTACTTGTGGTGGTTATTGTGCCGATACCCTGCGGGTACGCCCTTGGCAACCGTGGTTGCATGGGGCGATACCTCTCATGAGTGAAGCTACTTTAGTTTGGCTCCCTTGGTATGGTTGGCTGATAGCCGCCGTTTTTGGATGGTTTGGCTTAGCGTACCTCCTCTGCCTAAAAACCGACAACGCTACGTGGGCAGATGTAGCTTGGGGGAGCAGCCTACCGTTAATAACGCTCCTTACTACTTGGTTTTTACGTGGTTCACTCCCTTTTAACCCGTTAACGCTGACCCTTATTGCCTTGCCTACGCTCATGTATCTACGGCTAGGTGCTTATATCTTGTGGCGAGTCCTGACTCACCCCGAAAAAGAAGACCCCCGCTATACTCGCTTTAAAGAGCAAGTTAAGGACAACGTCCCCCTTGGCCTTGCGTGGGCGTATGGCCTGCAAGCTACCCTCATGCTGGTGATGATGACCCCATGGGTCGTTTATATCAGCCAAAACCCTAGGTTGTTGTACATTGGTAACACGCAAGCATGGGGTTGTATCGCCTTACTACTACTAGGCTTCATTGGCGAAACCATCGCCGACGGGCAACTGACCCGCTTTAAACACCAGCAAGCCAACCTATCGCCAGAACAACGCCAAGCTGTGTGCGATACTGGCTTATGGGGCTTCTCTCGGCACCCTAACTACTTTTTTCAATGGGTGTTTTGGTGTGGCATTGCAGGCTTAGGCTTTCTCTCCCCCCTCGGCTGGTGGAGCGTCCTACCTCCGCTGGTGATGCTCTACTTTTTAGTCTACGGCACAGGTATCAAACCCACCGAAGCCCTTGCCGTTGAGCGTAAAGGCGATGCCTACCGAGACTATCAACGCCGAGTGAGTCCATTCGTCCCGTGGTGGCCAAAGGCTTAAGCTTTAAAGGTTCAAAAATGTGGGCTTTTGGGTTTAATGCTTTTAAAGGCGAGTTATCGCCCCTTGCACCACCCCCCGAGAGAGTTTTTGAGCAACCGTTCGTATGGATGTCACCACCGCTTCTGCTCCACAACTGGCCACCATGTGGCCGTTAAGCTATGGCGTTGCCCCTAGCGATAACATGCGCTACCGCTGGGCAGACGAGTTACGGTTGGATTCGACCCCCGAACGCTTGGAATACTTACAACACCGTGCGCCTACCTATCAGCTAGACGAGTACCTGAACCGCAAACCGCCACCCGTCCCCCAAAGTACGCAACCCAAGTGGCACGCCCAGCCTTGGAAGGAAGCCGCCAAAGTGGCAACCACCGTTGTCGCCAGCGGGCTGGCAGGCTTAGCCTTAGGCCCATGGGGAGCCATGGCTGTGGGAGCTGCCGTAGCAGGTAGCCTTTCGGCCGTGGATACGAAACAAACGCTCGGCAACGTGCGCTGGCGACAAGTGTTGCTTGACGGTGCTTTAGGTGCCACGGCAGGCTTGGCACGGGTCGGCTGGTGGGTTGCTAAACTGCTACCCAGCGGTGCGGGTGTCGCCAGTGGTATCGCTAAGGGAGCCATACAGGCAGGCGTGAACGGTGGCTTGTTAGGCTCGGCGCAAGGGGCTACTAGCCACGCATGGCAACAGGCCGATGCTCAACAGGTGCAATCGCCGCAAGGGATGCTACAGGCAGGTGTGGCAGTGGGTTGGCGAGCTGCTACCATGGCGGCTGCTGCTGGGGCGATGCTACAAGGTGGCTTGGCCGCATTAGCGCAAGGGCTGACGAAGTTAAGGGGTTAGGCAATTGCTTGGCTGTTAGGGTTTAGTTAGAGGGTGCCTTTGGCTATTACCCGGTTTTGTTTTATAAAGTGATACCCTATGATGACGACCCTTACCCCTTTTGCTTTAACACCCTCCGCTACCCGAGTGCAAACGCCACGCCCTCAAGCTAATTTTGGTGAAATCTATATTCATTTGCCCAGTGCATATTTGAATCCAAGAGACGCACAAAAATTGTTGATGGAAGTTAAACACAGGCTTTCAGCGAGTCGGGATACCTATTTCCCCAAGCATGATTATTTTCATAAAGAAGATTTAACAGGTGGTACTCACTTATTTGTAGGTAAAAATGAATTAACCACAGAAAATGAAGGCACAATCTATCGTGCCTTAGCTGGGGTCAGTGCTTCTTATAAAAATGCAACCGTTGAGCAAATGACAACAGAGAAGTTAAACACAAAATATCAAGAGGTTACCAACCCAGCCCCTGCCCAAGTGCAACAACCTGAAAAGCTAAGAGATGATCAAAAGAGAACAGGATTTTTTGGCCTCGGTCCAAGTCGGCATCGGTAACCCCTAGCCCAGCCCCTGCAAAGCAGGCAACGAAGCCAGTAACGTGTTGAGCTGTGCCACGACTTGCAAATCGCCAGCGGTGGTGGCCACGGCCAAGCCTTGCTTAGCCACCGCCTCTGCCTGAGCCGTTTGCTGCAACCCTAACAACGCCGTAGCCAGTTGAGCATACGCCTTACTATGCTTGGGCGACACCGCCACGGTTTGCTCCAAATACGTTACCGCCTGCTGGTACTGCCCCAAGCTAAAATAGGTAGTGCCTAACCCATACAACGCCAACGCATCGTTAGGTGCAACGCTTAGGGCGTGTTGTAACAGCTCGGCACGTTGCTCCAGCGTGGCACGTTGTTCGGGGCTGAGGCTCGTCTCTTCGGGCGGTGGGGCGGTGGACGAGGCTTGGCCAGAGGCTTGTTTTTTGGCCATGGCAGCCTGCATGGCCAAGCGCATGGTCAACCTTGTAGCCTCGGCTTTGTAGGTTTCCGCCGTCTCTTTGTCGCCCAGTTGGGCATAACACAACGAAAGGTTACTGTAGGCCATAACGGCATTGGGCTGTTGAGCCTGCCACGCCTTTAGCACGGCAATGGCCTCGTGGGTACGCCCCAATCGACCCAGCACCACGCCCTTACTCTCAAGAGCTGGCCAACACGTGGGGTGCAGGGCAAGGGCTTCGTCTAACAAGGCCAAAGCCTCGTCGCCTTGATCGGCAAGGTAGCAGGCCGTGGCTTGCCGATGCAACGCTAAGGCTTGCGTCTCAACATTATCGCTTTCGCTTTCTAACGTCTCTAGCGTGGCCTGTTGCCACCACGCAGTGGGCAAAGGGAAGCTGGCCACCTGCTGAGACACCACCTCGCCTGCCCCTTGTACCACCAACGGTGTGTCGGGGGTGCGATAGGCTCGTTTAAGCAACGCTAAGCCTAGCCACGGCCTTGTGGCACCCACAGGTAAGGGTGCAAGGGTCGGCAGATGCTCAAGTGAGACAAGTTGCCCCGCCTGTTGGCCATCGGCCGTGCAAATAAGGGGGAGGTGTTGACCCACTGCGAAGGGTAAGGCATCAGCGGGTAGGGGGCAAGTCTCCCACAGCACGGCCAAGAGGCGTTTGGGTACGTTGCCGTAGGTGTGCAGCTTGGCAACCGTCTCTTGGCCTAGGTAACAGCCCTTGGTGGTACTTACGGCCAAGGGTTCTACCCCAAGGGCGGGTAGCAAGGTGTCGGCATCCCATTCGCCTTGGGCAAACGAGGCCACCCCACCCACATGCTGCCATGCCGTAGCCTGTTGTGGGCTGAGCCACTGATGCTGGGCAAGAGCTTCAGTTAAGCTGGTCTCTGCCGCTAGCGGGAGCAAGTACAAGGCGCAAGGGAGCGATGCTTGTTGTGTCAGCCAACCCCACGCCATAAACGGTGAATCAAGGCGTGCGGGTAAGTTAAAACCCTCTTTAACCAGAAGCGCATCTTCGCCTCTCCCCTCGGGAGAGGCAGCTACGGGAGTAGCGGGTGAGGGACGACCAAAAGACACCGAAACATGGCTGTCCCTCACCCTTCCCTCTCCCGAAGGGAGAGGGTGGGAAGTGGGTAACTCGCCTAACTCCCCTAAACTAGCCAACAAGGCCATGGGGGGTAGCAGGGTAAAACGCACGTCCTTGGTAATCACAAAACGGTTCAACTCGTGTAGCAAAGTCTCGGCCGTGGCGGTTTCGGTTAGCAGCAGAAAGGTGTCGTCGGCAAGGCAATAAAGGTCAAACAAGGCACGCAATTCGGCCTTGCGTTCTAGCACGGCGTTCAGTTGGTGTTGGCCTACGGCAAGGTGGGTCACATCGTTACAGCTACGCCGATGCAGGTAGTTACGGGCATCGGTGCCTGTGGCCAGCACAAGGCTAAGGCGGTGGTGTTGCCAGCAGAGTAAGGTGGGCGACATGGGCGAGGCTCCTGTGTGGGGTCGTCAGTAAGGGATGCCTCTTAGTATGGCGGGTTTGCCCCCTGCTGTAAATAAAAAAGCCTTGGTGATAAAGCCAAGGCTAGGATAGAGAGATAGAGAAAGAAAGGTATTAGACACTTAAAGGGGATGAAACACAGGAAGAATTGATGAGAGCAAAGGGTGTAGAACAAAACAGCGTTAATAAGTTGAAGGATAGGGGGCTGCCCTCTCTCTAATAGCTGAACAGGAAGTGTTTGAAACGGATGCAGCTACTAGGAGCTTAGACTTGCAGCGACAGGAGTTTAGACAGAACTAAATGACTGAGCGAGAATCGTAGCGACAACGTAGATGCGCTGTAGCAAATACTTCATGTTTAGCTATAAAGAAAGAGGGAACATTAAACGAGACTAAGCGGGGACACCTTCTTGCGTGGGCTGAGGTGCGGTTGGCTCAGTAGGGGCGGCGGCGGGGGCAAAGGGGTCAGCGTTTGCGGTTGGCTCTTGCGCCACAGGGGGTTGTTGGCCAAGTTGCGAGGGGTCAACCGCAATACCTGCTTGTGACGCATCAGCAGGAGGGGCTTGTTGTAATTGGGCATAGGCCAGCATGGCTTGATCTAGTGCTGCTTGGTCAATGCCCGCTGGTGGAGCTTCAGCGCCTGCTGGTGGGGCAGGTTGAGCTGCCGTAGGGTCTGCAAACGGGTTGGCAAAGGTGTCTGGGGTCGTAGCCGTTAACGGCTGAGCGGTAGGGTCAAAAGCAGTGGGTTGCGCTTCGGTGCCTTGGGCTGGCAAAGGTTGAGCAGGTGGATAAGGTGTCAATTGGCTGGGTGTGTAAGCAGGTGCGCTAATGGCCATGGGGTGTGTTTCCTTCTCTCTTGGGGAGTGGGTACGGTGGGGAAAAGTCTGGTATCAGGCAAGCCACCGTCGTCTGTTGGGGGGTGTGTCATTGCCTTACACTATCACTAAGCCCCCTCAATCCCTAAGCACGCTACTTTGTAACGCAATGTAAAGCCATAGTGCTAATAAGCTCGCTTAATGGCAGGTAAAGCCATGGTGTGTTTCCCAGTAGCGTTGGTGGTAAGCCTCGGCTAAGGTAAAAGGGGCGGCAGGCTCTAGCGTGGTAGCCAACTGTTGGCCTCGCCAACGGGGATTATGAGGTAGGCTAGCCATCACTTGTTGCGCCTCGGCCAGTTGCTCGGCCGAATGAATAAAAATGACGCTTCGGTATTGCGTCCCCATATCGGGGCCTTGGCGGTTAAGCTGGGTGGGGTCGTGCAGGCCAAAAAACACCTGTAGCAGGGCAGTGTAAGGCAGCACGTCGGGGTCAAAGCGTAGGTGTACCACTTCGGCGTGGCCAGTTTGCCCTGTGCATACCTGTTGATAGGTGGGGTTGGGGGTGCTTCCGCCCATGTAGCCCACGGCCGTGGCTAATACACCAGTTGTGCTGGCCAGCTTGGCCTCAACACCCCAAAAGCATCCTGCCCCTAACGTGGCCACGGGGTAGGCTTGTAACGTCACATCATCTACTTGCAAAGCCATAACACACACCTTAAGTTAAGGGATACTGAGTCCAACTATAGCACAAGGTGTTTGTGGCGGTGTAGGTTAGGCTCTTGTAATCTCAGGGGCGACGTGAGGAGCTGCTCTCTCTACACGCTGAAGTGCTTGTTGAGCGGTGTGCTGCACTTGGCCACTGCCAAACAAGCTTGCAATCCCTCGGGCAATTTTAGGCGAAAGCACTAATCCAAGTATAAGGGTAGGTATCCCCACAAAAATAGCAAGGGGTACGCCGCAGCACAAAGCGCAAAGGGTCTCACCAATACCAAAAAACCCAAAAGCTTGCTTACCCCCCGTGGTTTGCGGAGCCAACCCTTGGCTACTGGCAAACGCATCGGGCTTTGAGGCTAAGTTAGGCGAGTGCTGCCCTACTTGCACGGCCGACGAAGCTTCGGCAAGGGGTAACTGTTGCGACAATAAAGGCGATACGGCAAGTTGCATAGGGGTGTGCCTTATAGGTTAAGGAGGGAGAAAAGAGAGACGCTACCCATAGTAACACCCCTAAAAATAAAAGTTGCGGAACCAAGCCAACTTATGGTATGATAGTGTAAAGCATACACTTTAGTTAGTATAATAAAACCTTGCATTAGGCTTATGTTAGCACTTTAATTATGTTAGCTAAGTTCTTATGGTTACTCGCTTACACTAGGTTGTTCTGGTTTTGTATGAGTCCATGTTTCCTTCACCTTTAACCCTATAGGTTGTTTCCCCATGATGGCACTGATGTCTCCCCCTATGAAACCCACTAACGCACATTTTTCAGTTAAAAACGACGCTTGGGCCATTGCCCGTGGCCGCTCTGTTATTGAAAACGAGATTAAAGCCCTGCACGACCTTTGCGAACGGTTGGACGAAACCTTTGTGCGTGCCATTGAGCTGCTCGAAAATTGCCGTGGGCGTGTCATTATCACGGGTATGGGCAAATCAGGCCACATTGGCAAAAAAATGGCCGCTACTTTCTCAAGCGTAGGTACGCCTGCCGTATTTATGCACCCCGCCGAAGGTAGCCACGGCGACCTTGGCGTTATCACCCGTGATGATGTGGTGATTGCCATCAGCAACAGCGGCGAAACCCAAGAATTGATTGGTGTACTGCCTACCATCAAACGCTTTGGCCTGCCCCTTATCGCCATGACGGGGCGTGCAGCCTCAAGCCTAGGCCGTCGTGCTGATGTGGTGTTGGATATCTCAGTTGAGCAAGAAGCTTGCCCTCTTAACTTGGCTCCTACTTCAAGCACCACCGTCACCCTCGCCTTGGGCGATGCGTTGGCCTTGGTACTGTTAGAGCGCAAAGGCTTCACCAGCGAAGACTTCGCTATGTTTCACCCCGCAGGCACCTTGGGCAAGCAATTGCTTATGCAGGTTGAAGATATCATGACCCCACTGGCCGACCTACCCGTACACCAAGCCACCGAAACCCTGCTTGACACCGTTATGGATATGACCAGCAAGCAATCTGGTATTGCCCTTGTGGTTAGCGACACAGGCAACTTAAAAGGCATTGTTACTGATGGTGACGTGCGCCGTAGCCTCAAAGCCTTTGATAACGTCAAAGATACTCGCCTTAACCAAATTATGACCCCCAACCCGCTCACCATTGACCCCAAGCAACTGGCCGCCAAAGCCGTTAAAGTCATGGAAGATAACACCATCCATGCCTTGGTTGTGGTTGAAACGGGCTGCCAAGTACCCTTGGGCATTGTCACCTTGCAAGCCCTTATTAAAGCTGGCTTACGCTAGGCTTTTGGTTTTAAACTCAACTTTAACACCCCTCGTACTTAACTTAGTGCGAGGGGTGTTTAGTGTTTATTAGGAAGTCTACTTAGGGCATAAAATTACCCCCCTTACTCTACAAGCAAGAGGGGGTAGTCTTAATTAAAGAAGCCTAAATACGGCCTTCCCAGTAGCCGCCCTTGCGGTCAACCAAGGCATCATACCCAGACCAAAAACGGTAAGGGGGGATTAAGCCAATAACGGCGTGGGTAGCCACTTTTTTACCAGGTGTGTGGTTAACAGCTTGGCCAATACCAGGCCAAACCAAAAACGACAATAAGCCAGCAGCTACGGTTTTGCCTGTTACTTTACCCGTGCTAATTTGGTCGGCATGAGCCAAGTTGGCCGAGGGCAAAAGTATGCCCATAGCCAGTAATGCTAATACCATTAGCGCACTAGTTCTTTTTTTAACGATAGTGTTCATACTAAAAGGTTCCTCACACGTACAACAGGCTATGATGACCTTTATCTTCATTCAACCTAAGCCTAGCATAGCGATACTGATGGGATTCGTCAACTTAAACTAACCTTAAGCTTGTTTTAAGTCGCAAAAACAGCCGTCAAATACCGCCAAACACCTGCCGTATCCTTATGGCAAGCGATGTTGGTGTAACCAAACTTGGCCGTTACTAACCAAGTTGCCAGCAGCGGGGGCTGGTCATCGCCAAGTTCTAGCCCTACCCACGCCCCGTGGGCAAGGTGTTGGGTTTGGCTAAGCAACGCCTTTGCAGCCGACAATCCCTCGGTGTCGTCGGCAAACAGAGCCGTGGCAGGCTCGCGGTTGGCCACTTCGGGGGCTAAGGTAGTGGCGTGTTGCGGGGGGATATAAGGCGGGTTGCTCACCAACACGTCAATGGGGCGAGGCACTTGGGCGAGCCAATCGCTGTGCAACCACTGCACTGTGGCCTGTTGTTGGGGCGAGAGGTGCGTTTGAGCGTTAACCTGTGCAACGACCAACGCCTCAGGGCTGGCATCGAGGCCGTACCATACCACACCCTTACCCTCTGAGTATGGCAAAGAGTGACCCTCACCCTGCCCTCTCCCAAAGGGAGAGGGTGAAAGTAGTAAACTCAATAGAATGCAGCCACTCCCCGTGCCAGCGTCAGCCACAACAAGCGGGGCTTGGCGAGTAGCCAGTTCAGCCAGTGCCAGCTCAACCAAGCCCTCCGTCTCTGGCCGAGGAATCAGTACGGCAGGTGACACTGTAAATTTACGGCCGTAAAACCAACCATAGCCCACCAAGTGTTGCAGGGGCTTACGTTGGGTGATACGTTGATGGAGAAGGCTTTGAAGCAACACAGCCCCCTCTCCCTGTGGGAGAGAGGGTGAGCGAAGGAGAGCAGTAGCCGTGAGGCCAAGGCAATGCTCCACCAACCATAACGCCTCGGTGTGCGCTTGTTGCGGCGAGTAGCACACAGGGGCTAGGCGATGACGGAGTTGAATAAACCAAGACGGGTACATCACTTAAACGGTAATCGTCAGCAGCACGGGGCAATGGTCAGAGCCTTCTACCTCGTGCAGAATATCAGCAGCCACAATCCTGTCCACGTGCGGGGTAGAGATAAAGAAGTAATCAATACGCCAGCCCACGTTGCGGGCGCGCGCACGGGTACGCATATGCCACCACGTGTAACGGTCTTTATCGTCTGGGTGTAAATACCTAAAGGTATCGGTAAAGCCATCAGCAACGAGTTCATCCATCCAAGCCCGCTCTATGGCCAAAAAGCCGCTTTCGTTCACATTCTCGGCAGGGCGAGCCAAGTCAATCTCGTGGTGAGCCGTGTTAAAGTCGCCTGTTACAATGAGGGCTTTACCCGTGGCTTTGTAGGCTTGCACTTGCGCCAGCCACGCCTTGTAAAAGTCCAACTTGTATTGCAGCCTAAGCTCGCCACTGGTGCCGTTGGGGTAGTAGTGGTTAAACAGTATAAAGGTGTCATATTCGGCGATGACGGTGCGCCCTTCGCTGTCAAACTCGGGGATGCCGAAGCCAGTTTGCACGTTAAGGGGCTGAGGCTTGGTATAAATAGCCGTACCGCTGTAGCCAGGCCGTTCGGCGTGCGACCAGTGCGTGCTGTAGCCGTGGGCGGGGGCAAGCATCTCGGCGGTGAGTTGGTGCTGTTGTAGCTTGGTCTCTTGCAAGGCCAACACGTCGGGTTGGGTGGTGGCCAGCCAGTCGGCAAAGCCCTTTTTGTAGGCCGCCCGTATGCCGTTCACGTTCCACGATAGCAGGGTAAGGGTAGTGGCGTTGGTGTCGCCCATGGGGTGCATCCTTTAAAACACATTATTTACAAAACAGTAACACACTCGCCTCACCCCACCAAGTGGGGGAAACCCTTAAGATTTGCTTGTATTATCTTGCTTTAGGGTGATAAGTTGTTATTATCAAGTTAGGATGATTCTCCCCATAACACGACTGTTGCCTCAACCCCGCATCAGTCACCGCTAACTTGTTTTTATGCACATACATAGCAACTAGGCTACGCAAGTTTACCACTTTTAAGGCAGTTGATACCTGCCCACACCCTTGCCCATGCGACGACACGATAGGACGTAGGACATTTATGGCTAACCACACCCCTGCTGATACGCACACCCAAGCACCAGCAACCCAAGCAACGCCCACCGTACGCAAAGGTGGCGGTTTAATACCCCGCATTGTGCAACCTAGCAAGCCCTTGCAACGTGCCGAACTCACCCCGCTGACGGTTGCCAGCCTGCCCCGTACCCTACCCGATTTTTACACCCCAGGCAGCAGTAAAGACGTTCTTATTGCCGAATGGCTCACCGAGTGGATTACCCAAGGCCTCGCCGACGGTAGCTTGGGCGAACATCACATCCTCCCCAAAAAGGGCGACATTGCAGCCTACCTTGGCGTGAGTGCTGGCACAGTGCAGAACGCCATCCGTTATATTGAAGATGACGGCCACGTGGAATCTAAACAACGTATCGGCACGGTATTGCGCCTCCTTACGCACAACCCAGACGACAGCCGCCTACGCAAGCAAACCAGCAAGCGCGACCAAGCCGTCTTAGCCCTTAAGCACTACATTCTTGCCCAAAACATCCCCGTAGGCGATGCGTTGCCTTCGGCGAGACAACTCTCGGGCATCTTAGGGGCAGCCCCCAACACCACTCGCCTTGCGCTTGAGTACCTCTCGGGTGTAGGCGTGGTGGATAGCAAGGGCTTTAGAGGCAACAAGGCCAATTGGTACCTAGCTAAGCGTCCTACTGATATTGATGCCAGCAACACCGAACCCATTGCCATAGCAAGCCAAACCCTGATTGACCAACTCGAACGTGAGCTACGCAACGTGATACGCACCGAGCATAAAGTGGGCGACAAACTGCCCCCCCACCAAGAGCTTGGCGAACGCTTTAAGGTCAGCATTAAAACCATCCATGATGCGATGAGCCGCCTAGCCCAACAAGGGTATGTACAAAGCAAGCGTGGTCGCCATGGTACGGTTGTGGTGCAACTGCCCAGCCAAGGTGTCACCCCCGCACTCGAAGCCTTGTTTGTACCAGCGGGTAAGCCTGTACCGTCGCCTTCGCCTGTGGCACAACCGCCACGGTTTGCGGGGTTGTCGTCAAGCTCGGCACAGCAACAAGTCAGCGACAGATTGCGTAAAGAGCTTAAGCAGAATTACACCACGGGCGATAAGCTCCCCCCTATGGCCACCTTGGCTACCCAGTGGGATGTTAGCACGCATTTGGTACGCAAAGCCTTGACCGATATGGCCAGCAAGGGTTGGGTCAGCCTTAGCCGTGGCCGTAACGGCGGTACCACGGTACTAAAGCAACCCGACTAACGATCACTATCGACACCACCCATCAAACTCAAAACCCCTCACCAGCTAAGGCGAGGGGTTTTTTGTGGCGGAGAGAGGGGGATTCGAACCCCCGATCGAACTTTTGGCCCGATAACTTCTTAGCAGGAAGCCGCTTTCAGCCACTCAGCCATCTCTCCAGTTGTTAGTAAGGTTAGCACAGGGGATGAGGGCTTGGCAACACATTAAACTTGCCTCACAATAGGGGGGTTGTCCCACCCTCTCCCTTAGGGAGAGGGCAGGGTGAGGGAAGCTCAGAGAAAACTGCCAAGGCTAGGTTTCCCTCACCCGCTATTACCGTAGCGACCTCTCCCTAAGGGAGAGGTTAAGATGCGCTTCTTGTTGAAACCACGATAAAGGGCACCACCCCCTATGACACCCCCCACCCCTTGGGCGACGCTTCGCCTTGTACCGCTGGATGGCCGCCCTGTGTGCCTAGCCTTTGTAAAGCAACTGGCCAACTTGGCAGGCATTGGCCTGCTCACCCCGCCAGCGCACGCCCTTACCCCTTTAGGTGATGTAAGCCAGCTAAAAACCCCTTCACCGTGGCCGCCTTTAGCGCAGTGGCTTGCCAACACGCAAACCCAAGCCCAAGCCACGCTCCTTTCATGCGACAGGGTTGCCCATGGGGGACTGATACCCGCCCGCCTTCACTCCGCCCCGCTTGAAACGACCCTCGCCCATTGCCAACAGGTGCTAGAGTCGTTGATCAACAGCAACGAGCCTCACCCTATCTATGGCTTTAGCAGTATTTGCCGTATACCCAACTACAACAACGCCGAAGAAGAACCCGACGACTGGGCCACTTACGGCACGGCACTCTACACCTACAGCCGTTTGGCGCACCAGTTAGGCCACACCCAAGCCCGAGAGCAAGTCCCCCCTGCCCAACTGCCCGAAGCGGTGTTGCAAGCGATGCTGGAGCGACGGCAACGCCTGCACGCCCTAAACGAATGGTGGTTGTCGCAAGCCCTGCCCCCGTACAACAAGTTGGCCTCTGCCGTGTTTTGCCAAGACGATACTGGCCCCTACGGCCTTAACGTGCAAGAGGCGCAAGCTCTCGCCACGGCCTGCCAGCTTCACCCGCACACGTGGGTACAAACGGGAGCGGACGAAGTGGCGCATACCCTGTTGGCTCGTTGGGCGGTGGAACAAGCCCTTACCCAAGGTAAGCTGGCCACTAAACCCACGGTGTGGGTGGCCTACACGCATCCGCATGTCCCCTTGCAGTTGGCACGGTTTGATGGGGTGAGCGTGGCCGAAGTGGTAGCGCAACGCTTGGCCAGTGTGGGGCTGTCGCTTGCCTCTAGCCCGCAACAGGCCGATTTGCTGTGGTTGGTGCATGGTGCCGTGGGCGACCCCCAACACCTCAATATGGGTGACCATTGCCAGCTTGCCCCCGCCATCACCCACGAGAGCCAACACGCCAGCCTAAGGCACTGGGTAGACGAGGCCAGACTGTGGGGTAAGCCTTTGCTGTTGGGCGATGTGGCCTATGCCAATGGCGGCGACCCCACGTGGGTAGCCGATCTGTTGGCTCAACCCAAGGCAGCCCACGTGGTAACAGCCTATGCTGGGTGGAACACCCCTGGTAATGCCCTAGGCTGTTGCCTTGCTATGGGTACCTTACACTGGCTGGCCAGCCAACTGGGGACGCTCAACCCCGAGGCGCACCGTGTGGCGTTGGCGCACCGCTTGTTAGAGGATGTGGCCTACCAAGCCGTGTTAAGGCAGCAGTTTAGGCCACAAGCCCCTTACCCTACCTCTGCCTTGGCCACGGCCTTAACCCAAGCCATGCAGCCTGATGCTCAAGCGGTATTACGCTGGGTGGGCTTGCCGCCTGCCACACAGGTTGAGGTGACCCTGCCCTGTGGCCGTTGGTTTGAAGCCGACTTGAGCTTTAGCGTAAGCTAGTTTTGGTGAGCCAGACACAAGGCATACCACACGCTATGGCCTTGGCCCTGTTGCTTTTGCTGGATGACGACCAACCCAACCCGCTCAGCCGCTGCTTCAATTAGGGGTAAGTCGGGGGTGATAAGGCCACTCAACCACAACCGCCCGTGCGGGGGCAACCACGAGGCTAAACTGGGCAGTAGCTCCACCAACACACTACGCACAATATTGGCCACAATCACCGTCGGCTTGTCAGCATCAGCTACAGGGGCAGGAGGCAAGCTAGCACTGGCCAGCCACGTACATCGGCCTTCCACGGCGTTGAGCTCAGCGTTGGTTTGCGCCACGCTCACGGCATGGGCATCAATATCCGTCGCTAACACCTTGGTAAAGCCCAGTTTGCAGGCGGCGATGGCCAACACGCCACTCCCCGTCCCCACATCCAACAGAAACGCCTCGGCTAGTTCGCCACACTCGGCTAAGCGTTGCGCCTCCGCATCTACGGCTTGTAGCATGAGTTGCGTGGTGTGATGCTCCCCTGTACCGAAGGCACTGCCTGGGTCAAGCACAATCACGGCATCTTCGGGACGCTCGGGGGCGACAACCTCCCAACTTGGGCAGAGGATGAGGCGAGGGCTGAGCCGTCGGGGCTTCCAAAAGGCCTTCCACGCATCTGCCCACGCCTCTAAGGCCATGGTGCGCTGGGTGAACTGTGGCAAAAGCAATTCGGGGTGATGGGCTTGCGCCACGGCGTGCAGTTTAGCCACAAGGGCATCCACACCATCGGGGTGAGCTACCAACACGGCAAGGGCTTCGGGTTGCTCTTCGCCTGGGGGGCCATCGTCGTACAGCAACGAGACACCAAGGGTGAGACCGTCGGCATCGTCATCTTCGGTCAGGGCGTTGTACAGGGCAAAGGCCAAGGGGGGTGTAACAGGCCAGTGGAGTTCTAGCACGTGTTGGCCAGCCACAAAAGGCTCCCTCTCCCCTCGGGAGAGGGCTGGGGTGAGGGTCATAACTCCCTCTCCCTCTGGGAGAGGGTTGGGGTGAGGGTCATCAAGCAAAGGTTGTGGTGATGTCATGGTTGGAGCGTCTTGTCTTAAACTTGGGGCGGACGATTCGTGAATCGTCCCTAAAAAGGGCTTTCCCTCACCCTGCCCTCTCCCAAAGGGAGAGGGTATGAGCTAACAGGCTGAAGCGGGGGAAGGCAAGGCGTTAAGGGTATCGCCTAACAGGTCAACATCCAGCTCCCTCGTCATATCTAAGTGCGGCTCGCCCTGTGGCGTGTAGAGGATAAAACTAGGCGTAAAGCGAATGCCCCTTGCTTGGGCTTGTGGCCAGTTGGCCTGCTCTGCCACGTTGACCCATGTAATGGCCAGCTTGTCGGCGTGGGTGGCCTCCCACTGGGTAAGCAGGGGCTTAATGCGTTGGCAGGCTCCGCAATTGGGGTTGGTGTAGTACACCAGTTGCCACTTGCACCCCACCACGCCCTTGCCGCTGCTGGCCACGGGGGCAAAGGCCGCTGGTACCGCCATGGGCTTAACCGCAACTGCTGCTGGTAGTGCAGCCTTGGCTACGGGGGGCGACACCGCCCCTTGCCGCAAACCTAATAACGACGCTCCCACGACAACAACGGCCAACAAACCAAAGAGTAACGGAGCAGAGGGACGCATAGGGCAGAGTCTTTCGTGGGTTGGGGTGAGGGGAAACTTAGCATCGCATCAAAGTCTTATACTTAGGCATTGAATTCTATACCACCTTTCCCCTTTACAAAATACTTAATTTGTTCCTCCTCTTCCTTTGTATAGGGGTCAGAATCAGGAATTTTCGATAGGTTTAGAGCAGGCTGGAGAGTTTTTAAATCTATATCATACCAAGCCTGATGCTTTCCGCCAAGAAGTCCTTCGATATCTTTTTTCAATGAAGGGGCGCATACTCTATTTAAGCCTTCTAACTCCTTTAAGGGTTCAGCATATACACCAGGGCGTGCTACAAAACGGCCAAACGCTAAAGGGGTGTTATGCGTTGGGGGGGGGGAGGAAATCATGATTGTTTAACCTTTACGTAGAGAGTGTAAAAGAGGTCGTTTACTTACCACAACAGAATCAACGGCCAAGCAAACTTATTGTTGCCCTTTGGAGCCGACGCAGAGGGCTAGGCTTTTAGGGCGATGTGGGCGGGGTCAATACCAAAGGTGGATTGCAACCAACCCGTTGCCCACGCCGTTAGCTTGGCACGTAAGTCTTCGGCTTCGGCGGGAGTGTCGGCCTGCACCTCAAAGTAGAGGCGTACCAGTGGCTCGGTACCGCTGGTGCGTACCAGTAGCCAGCCCTGTTGGTTGGCAAACCATAGCTTAACGCCGTCTTGCGTACCAAAGCGGGCTTTTAACGCCTCGGCCGCCAGGTGAGAGGTTTTGGTGTCAAAGGTCAGCTCGCCATCTAGCAGTTGGCCACCTTCGGCGTACCACACTTTGGCTTGGTCGAGTATGGCCTGCTTGGCCTCGGTGACGATGGTGAGCTCTCTAAACGAGAAAGCACGGTTCACCTTGGCTAACACGTCTGGCACTAACTGGCTAAGGGGTTTGCCTTCTCGGGCGAGTAAGTTAAGCAACAACAAGTTAGCCAGCAAGCCGTCCTTTTCGGGGATGTGTTGGCTGATGCTCAACCCGCCAC
>JBIKUS010000142.1:0-4667 GCA_044347425.1 Vampirovibrionales bacterium
TTGTTATCGTCATGTGCGCCAAAGGTGCGAAGGTTGAGGGCGTAGATGACGGCCTTGCCGTGTTGCAGGTCGTCTTTAAACTTGAGATCCCACGGTAGGCCTGTGGGGCTAAGCTCAGCGATAGGTTTCACCTCTTGCACCTGTGGCAAGGCAGCCGACGAGGCCAATGGAGCAGAAGCCGCTAGCGACAGTGGCAAAAAGTTGGCCTGCCATTGGTCGCTTGTCACTTGGTTTGTTGGTGTAGGGGCAGAGGGTGAAAGCGTTGGCTTGACCACGGGCGACCCAGCTTGAGGGATGACTTTAGGCGGGGGCGTTACTGGCGTAGCTTGTGTATAGGGTTGATTGACGATTTGTAAACTCATGGTTAAACGCTTGAGCCTCCGTTAAGGCGGGCAGACGAAGGAGACGTGGCGGGTGAGGCCTCTTGCTTAGGCGGAGCCACTGGCCGAGTTAACGCCCACGTGGCAGCCCCTGTACCCACGGCGGTGCCGCCTAATAGGGCAGCGGCACGGTGCCGCCATTGCAGGGTCAGGCTGTTATCCTTTAAGGCCTCTTTACTGAGCAATTTAACAGGCGCACCCATCGACCCACTCCCCGTAAGGTGATGGAAGTAGCTTTGTTGCCGTGCCATCCATTGCTCATAAGCCGAGGCTTGCACCGTGGGCTTGTACTCGCTTAGCACGCCCAACACCTCATTGCTCACCTCTTGCAGTGGCCGTTGAGACAGAGCTTGGTGCCGTGGGGCAGTCAGTTGGGCTTTGTCATAGTTAAACAGCGTGCCGTAGCGGTTGGTGTTCAGCAAGGCCACTTGCTCGTTAAGCAACGCCTTGGCCGTGGCGGGGTCAGCATGGGCTTGTAGTTGCGCCATCTCCCATTGCCGTGCCTTGCCTTGCGCCTGTTGCGACGCATGGGTCAGGGCATCCACACTGTTTAACGCATCCAATATGCGATGCGTCACCGTGCGACGTTGCTTGGCCATGGCTACCACGGTATCAATGGCTTGCTCAAAGGGTTTGGCGGTGACTTTACCGTCATCGCTTAGCCCATCAAACCACTGGCGTAGTGTGGCCGTGGTGTCAAAGGTGGTTTCTGGGCCATGCTGGGTGAGCAACGTGTCTTTAAGCTGGCCGTTCACCTTGTCGGGGAAGTGCGTTTCGGCCAGTTGCCACAGGTGCTTACGGGCAGTCTCTTCGGCAGGGCGAGTGGTAGCGTCGTACTGCTTAGCCATACCCAGCGTGCGTTGGGCAAACTCGCTAAGGGTGGTTTGCAGTGCGGCGTGCTTCTCGGCAGGCAGCTCCAACAAATGTTGGGCGAGAATACGGTTGAGTTGCGCCTCGTTGGCCATGGGGTGGGTGGGGTCAGTCAAATGACGCATCACCTCGGGGTGCTTGGGTAGCCCTAAGGTTTTAGCCACGTTGGGCCCCAGTTGTCGCCACCATAGGGTGAGCATCGCATCGTTGTTTTCGCCCACAAGGGTATGGGTCAAGTTGCTAACTGCCCCCGCTTGGCCTTTACCCAGCAGGTTGGTAAGCTGTACTTGTAAGCCTGCCAAGCCCGCTTTGGCCGTGGGTAGTGCTTTGTTGAGCAGTGGCTCCACGCTATGGCAGGTGAGGGCGGTAGCCAAGGCTGTCATGGGGCCAGCGGCCAGCATCCACAGGGTGTTACGTTGCACAATGCGCTTGCGTAGGGCATCTTCGTAGCGGGCAGCCTCAGCTTCGTCTGTGGCTACGTTACGTAGGCCATGGGCTTTGGCAAAGGCATCTCGCTCATTATCAGGTATATAATGGCTGGGGATGTATTCGGGGTTGAACAGTAGCGAGGTACGCTCTTCGCCCCCGTTGTAGCTGGTAACGTACTCATGCCCCATGTTCAACCCCGTATTGGCCTGTATCACCTTGTTAATCACAAAGGGAGCGGCGGCCATGCCCACGCTAAACCAAGCCAGCGCGCCTGTCAGTTCTCGGCTGGCCAGCACAAGGCTGCCACTGCCTAGGCCTGCCAATACGGCCAACAGGCCTGCACCCACCCGTTTACTGGCATCGTCGGTACGGGCAAGCCTGTAATCAGTGGTCACGTTGCCCTTATCAATTTGGGGTAGGGTTTGCGTGGTGGTGAGTTTGATTTGCCTTGCCAACTCTTGCCCAAGCAAGTTGGGTTGGGTCACCAAGTAGCCTTTCTCAAAAGGGGTAGCAGGCTGAGACGTGGCGGTGTTAAGGGAGCTAATCATGGCTATGCGTGTGCCTCCATCGCTTGAGGGGCAACAGGTTTGGGCTTAGGCGATTGTCCAGGCAGGGCAGCCAGCAGCCACGCCCCATAACCCCATGCGGCCACTTGGCTGGCCACGGCCAAGGCATACCCCGCCTTAGTGGCTGGGTGAGCATTGGCTTTAGGTGGCCTAAGTGCCTCGGCCAAGGCTTGGCCAGCGGTTTCCAGCGTCCCCATGGCGGTGGTGCCAAGGCGGCTCCACAAGCTGCCCCCTTCGGGGCGGGTGAGCAGGCTAGGCAAATGGTTCATTTTAGCCCAAGCGGGTTGCTTGGCTACCCACCCAGCCCCTACGGCAGCCGTAGCATTGGCAATAAGTAGGCTAGCCACACGTTGCTGGCCAGAGAGGGCTTTCAGCCGTTTGTTCACTTCGGCATCGGGGTCGGCCAAGTCTGGCGAAACACCCAGTTTTTCTCGGAGTTGAGGGTAGCTAAAGCCATTGGCAATGGGTTGTTTGGCAATAAGATCCGTCCGTGGCCAATCGGCACTAATAAAGGCTTCATCTAGGCGTAGGGGTTCGCCTGGTTTGGGTTTACTTTGGTAGAGCTGGCCAAGGTCAATACCCGTGCGTAGAGCAAAGGCCTTTTGCACCAGCGGAGGGATGCCCAATTGCGCCGCCATGTACAAGCCTACGCCCACGGCGGCTTGCAAGGCAGGGTTGGGGTTTCGGCCAGCCAGCAGGTACATGCCAATCAGCGAAAGGCCACCCATGGCATAGGGGACGGTTTTACCCAGCACCATTTGGTCAGAGAAGTTCACCTTATCGTCGCCCCGCAAGCCGTGGGAGACAATCCACGGCACACGTTGGGCTAGGGTATAGCCGTGGTACTGTGCCTGTTGCAAGGGGGAGAGGTTGACGAATTTGGCGGTAGGGCTACCGCCGTGTTCTTCGGCCACAATGGGGCTAGGCAGCACCACAGGGGCGGGCTGTGCCGCTACCGTGTGGGGCAAGGCGGGCAACGTGGGTGCGGGCGAGGTGTTTAACGAGGCTACCATGTGAGCCACCAGCCTTTAACGCAGGCAAAAGTTGTGATACGGGGTTGCAACATCATGACAGAAGGACGCTTTCTCTCTGACAAACCAGAAGATGTACAAGGGTAAACGTCCCTGAAAACTAAAATTGCGCCCCTTAGTCATCTCACTTAAGGCTTTTCTACCCCGTTTAACCCAAGGCAGCACAGGGGGCTACGGTATCATGGGCTTATCTGCTACACTATGAGGCATCATGCTCTCTTCCCCCTCTCATCCTTAGCCTTTAAAAGGACACTCACCCATGACGCTAACCCACGCTCGCCCTCGTCACCTTGCCCTTGCCGTGCTTGCCCTTGGGCTGTTGTTGCCTGTGCTTAACGCCCCCGCACAAGCGGCACCTAAGGTCAGCTTGCAATTTGCCAATGGCCGTTTGGTTAAAAACTGCCAATTGATGGATGTGGTCGGCGATTTCATCGCTTACAAATGCCAAGGCCAACAACAAGTGACCACGCAACGCACCGCCCTAGCCCACCCCTTTGATACTCTTACCACCAAGCAAGGCAAAGCCGTGGTAGGGCAAGTGACCTTTACCGACACTTGGACGCTAGAACTCAAAACGCCCGAAGGCCTGCAAAAGCTAAGCAAATGGGGCATTCAAAACCTAGCTTTAGGCAGTGTTGCCAGCTTAGCCAACACACCTAGCCAAGGCACCCTGTTAGGCGGAGCCGCCCCCCTTACCCCCGCCGATAACAACGATGCTTGGCCTGCCGACGAGATGCCTCTCCCCCTAGGCAACGCCGACGATGCCCCGTTGCCCCCGCCTACCTTGGCTCCTGATGCTCCTGCCGACCCTACCACGCCACCCGAGCAAGAACCCACCCCCGAACCCACGGCCGAAAAGCCTGCCAAAGTTAAAAAAGCCAAAAAAGTTCGCACCAAAAAAGAACCCATCCGCAGGTTGATTACGCCCACCATTAGCCCCGACCGTATTGATAAACCCTACGATGGTTTAGACCGTGTGTATTAACCCCTTACCACCCTCTCCCTTTGGGCGAGGGACTGATGACCCTCACCCTCCCCTCTCCCAAAGGGAGAGGGTATGAAGGGGCAAGCTATGGCAGCACTGCCCGTACCCCTATGGGCGGTGCTGTTGAGTGTCGTGTTACTCGTGGCCATGCTGTGCCTCAGTGCGTTGCCTTGGCTCGCCTCACTCGCAGGAGGCCACTGGCCTGCCCTGTTGTCGCCCACGGCCTTGCACCCCAATGCAGTGATGCTGCCCCCCTTGGCACACACCGCCTATCCCCTTGGTACTGATGATTTAGGCCGAAGCCTCCTCCCTCGCCTTGCCCAAGGTGGGCAACTCTCGCTGCTGGTGGGGGGGGTAACCGCCGTGCTGTCTGTGGCGATGGGTTTGGCCATTGGCCTCATCAGTG
>JBIKUS010000041.1:0-16413 GCA_044347425.1 Vampirovibrionales bacterium
AACGTTTGAGCCACAGTTGTGGTTTGGCTTAAACGGCCTGTGCCACACGTAATAGCCCCATTAGCCGAAACTTGTAACTGATTGGTCAGCAAGGAGCCTCCTGCATCAGTGCAAACACTACCTTGGCAAGGGAGGCGGTGGTGGTGGTGGTGGCGGGTTACAATTGCTTGTGCAAGGTGGCGGTGGTGGCGGGTTGCAATTGCTTGTGCAAGGCTGTGGTGGTGGTTGCGGTGGCCAAGGAGGATTAGGTGGTGATGGGTTACAATTGCTTGTACAAGGTAAAGGTTCATTTATTTTAGGTGCCTCTACGGTAAAACGAATTTCTCGAGTGTTACCCAAGGTATTACCACGGCTGTCTCTAAAACTACCATCTATCACAATGGCGTAGTTACTATTATTGTCCAGTGCGTTACTGCTGTCGCTTGGCGGAAACACCAACAACTGTGTACCCCCTGGGAATACAGGTATCAGCGAGGCAGCTCCGTAGGTTTTACGCAAACCGTTTTCTATGACGGGGTTCCAGCTAGCATCCCTAGCCTCAATGCGTATGCTACAACTTCTGGGGTTACTGGTGCAGGCAGCAGGGTCGTCATTATAAAGTGATCGGTAATCCATATCGCTGTTAAAAAATAGGCGAATGGCATGGTCGGCTCCTACCTTGTGGGGCAAGGTAACCACAGGCCCCGTAATGGGTACCAAGGGCGACACCAACGCCGAATCTCCCAAGGGGTAGGTGACCAAACTATTAGGCACAGCACCCGAATCATTACTATCCCACAATGCAGAAAAATTAATGGTGCTACTTACATTACCATTGGGTAAGGTAACAGGGGTAGGTAGCTGAATGTTATTAGGGTTGGGGGCTTGGCGCACACTCATCATACGGTCAGCACCAGCGGTGCCGTTACCATCTAACAACGTTTGAGCCACAGTTGTGGTTTGGCTTAAACGGCCTGTGCCACACGTAATAGCCCCATTAGCCGAAACTTGTAACTGATTGGTCAGCAAGGAGCCTCCTGCATCAGTGCAAACACTACCTTGGCTTAGCACGTAAAAAGGTTGGTCAATGGTCGGGCGGTTATTCACCAAATCAAGCACATTGCTATTCATGGCACCCGTTGCGGGGTCTCGGGCAGCGTCGCCCCCTACAATAAGGTAGTTGTAAAGGCCTACCAGCTTGCCGTTTTGCACTACTCGCCCCGAATCGGCATACATAGGGTCAACGCCCGCCACAGGGGCAAAGTTTAGCTTGTTACTTCGGGGAGAAAACCGTGTCCCCAAGGCCTCTTGCACGCCAGACATGGCCACAAGGCGTAATTGATCCGCACTGCGGGCGTTAATGTTAAGTTTAGCCTGGTCTTGCGACTGTAGGCTAAAGCTGTAACCCACCGCAATTATAAACAGCAACAAGCCAACACTGCTTAATAACAGCATGGCCTGCCCCTTGGCAGCTTTATAAGGGTGAGTATGGGGTAAAGATGAAGCTACTAGCACAGGCTATTTTCTCCGCACGGCAGGCATGGGTCGTTGGTTACTTACCCACTGTTTCGGCTGGTTACACACAAACTCAACCAAATGTTGCAATAGTGTTACGCACCTCTCCAGCTCTCGCCCAACCTGCCGATACCCCAAAACAGAGATACCTCATTCACCTGTACTTAAGGAGACGTTATCCATGGTGACTTCACTAACCACCTACCGCACTGCTAGCCGTGGGTTTACCATGCTTGAAGTGGCCATACTCATGTTGCTACTATCGGTGGTCTTTGTGCCTGTGGTGTCGCTTATGTTTGGCCAAACTAGCCGAACAGAACCCACCGTGACGCAAATGAACGAACAAAATATCCTAAAGCAAAGTGCCGCCAATAGCCTTATGGAGCGAGCTTTGTCTGGCGTGATGATTGCCCAAGATTTAGCCACCGTTAACGATGTGCTTAACCCTAGCACGGTGGTTAACACCGCTAATTTAGTTGATGGGGGGGTCGCCACCGTAGGCCCCTATAACTACACCGTGGCAGGTTCAAAACCCTTAAAATACCAATGGGAACTGCAAGATTACACTTACGATGCCCAAGGTAACAGGGTAGCCCCTAAAGGTAACCGCTTGGTTAAAGCCACGCTCAACTTGTTTAGCCAAGAAGGCACACAAACCGTTAACGAACAAACCTTTAGCACCTATGTTTACCTATCTGAAGGTATTCAGGCTTCAGCAGCTTCTTGGGTGGGGGTGTCGCTCGTGGCTGATACGTCAGGCTCCATGTGTAGTAGTAAGGCACACGGCGAAATTAGTGTCAACAACCAAGAGATGCTTCACAACGGTGTGTGTGGACCTTTTTTTAACGACAGGTTCCATCGCACCACCACGCCACCAGACCCCAGCACCTTACCACCCAGCAAACTCAACTTGTTTGATGACCGTAACCTAGACATTGCCTTTAGCCGCCCTGTAGACGACCCCAGCACACCTTACTTAGATACCTACCCCCAAGCGGGTACCATGGGGCTACACAACGTTTCATCTAACGCCTCAAGAGAATGCTCAGAAGTTTTTATGGACCAAGACCTTGCTAATGGTGGTTGGCCAAAGGATAAAAACTTTAACTGGCTCGTATATACAGGCACCCAAAACCCATGGTGGGATCACTGGAATAACAATTGGGCAGGGCAAAACATGAATTCTTTCTATCAGCTATGTCGCCCTAAAAACACAATGACTGAGACACAATGGAAAGATGACATTAGCCCACACATTACCCGTTTTGAAGCCCTGCGTGGCGCACTATTAGCCTTTTTGGTTAAGGTAGAGCGCGACCAAGAACTGGTTAACAGCTTAAGCATGAGCCTAACCACCTTCTCTACCGATGGCACCACTAAAGTACCCATGGCCACACCTGTTACCTCCATACTCGACCCCGAAACCAGCCTCTACCGCCCACGCTTTCAAGATTTACGCCATAAACTCGCCTGGATTAACCGCTGGGACAAAGACGGTGGTGGTGCCAGCAGCACCCGCACCCTAAAAGCTGATGGCTGGACGAATTATGAAGAAGCCCTTAAAAAAGGTGCGCTAGCCTTTGATGCTGACCCTAAAATAAACACTAAAATCATGATTTTCGTGTCTGACGGTGCGCCCACCATTGGTAATACAGATGCTGCCTACTTAGAATCTTTAGGGCAAGCCATTGCCAAAAACTGCCGTAGCGGTAACAACTTTGTGTTGGGCAACCCTGCGGCCTGCTCTACTGATTCTAAAGATTGGGTCACCATCTATGTGGTGGGTATGGATGGCATCCCCGCACCAAACCTGAACTTGCTCCAAAAACTGGCCGAAAACTCCGGTGGGCAGTTTATTAGTGCCACGGAGCCTAAAGAACTACAAAACGCCTTATTCAGCTTATCCTACGAAATTAAAAAGGCCATGCTGGTCAGCCGTGTGGATAGGTTTGACGAAGATTTGGCTAATATGCTCTAAGCGCAAAGCCTGTAACAACAACCTTTATGGTACAGTAAGTAGCCTAAACACTTTGCTACTTACCTACACATAAAGGTTGTTGTTTTATGAGCCTACCCCCCTCGCCCCACCCCACCGCTGCCTACGAAGCCGCTGGCGTTAGCCTAAGTAAAGCCAACCAAGTGGTGGCCTTAGCCGCAGCAGCAGCCAAACGCACCCACCGCCCCGACTTGGGTCTGCTAGGCATCGGCGGCTTTAGCGGAGCTTTTAAACTCCCCACGGGTTACCGCAACCCCGTCCTGCTTGCCGCATGTGACGGCGTAGGCACCAAGCTTGAACTTGCCCGAGAACTGAACGAATGGCACAGCGTTGGCGTTGATTTAGTGGCCATGAGCGTGAACGACCTGCTGTGCCAAGGTGCCGAACCCCTTGTGTTTTTAGACTATATCGCTAGTGGCAGCCTTGATATGGAAGCCATTGCCCAAGTGCTGGCAGGCATTGCCGATGCTTGTACCGAAGCAGGGTGCAGCTTGGTTGGTGGCGAAACCGCTGAAATGCCTGGCATGTACGCCCAAGGCAAACTCGACTTGGCTGGCTTTGCCCTAGGCGTTGCTGAAGAGGATGCCCTACTGCCCCGCCCCCAAGCCATGCAAGCAGGCGATGCCGTACTGGCTTTGACCAGTTCGGGGGTGCATAGCAACGGGTTTAGCCTGATAAGGCACGCTTTGGCACAGGGCAACTTGTCGCTTACCAGCACCCTTGACGATGGGCGCACCCTTGCCATTGCTTTAATGACACCCACACAACTTTACGTACAACCCGTGCTAGCCTTGCTCAAGGCTCACCCTGTTGGTGTGCTGGGCTTGGCACACATTACAGGCGGCGGCCTCTATGACAACATCAACCGAATGCTCCCCGACCACTTGCAGGCGGTGTTGCAGGCCGACGCTTGGCCTGTGTCACCCCTCTACGCTCACCTGCACCAACAAGGCGGGTGGGATTGGCCAACCTTGTGGCAAACCTTTAATGCTGGCCTAGGGCTTGCCTTAGTCGTGTCGCAAGCCGAGGTGGCAGGTGTACAGAGCTGGTGGGCGCAACAACCCTTTGCCAACAAGCTCCCCTTGTTGCAAGTGGGCAACTTACAAGCCCGCCCCTCTGCCTCAGCTCCTCACGTCGTGATAGAAGGTTTACCCACTCTATAGGTGTTTTGTGTGAGAGCAAGGCGATTTTTAGCCAGCAGGTGCAACTTACGCTATACTGTAAGAGTGTTGTTATTCAAAACTTGATTGGCACCCATGGCAGCCTACCCTACCGCATCCTCACACCCAAGCGTCGCCTCCTCGGGCTTGGTGGCTGTGCCTGCTTCGCAACCACCCACACCCTTAGCCCTTACCCCATGGCCACAAAGCCACTGGCATCAAGCTCTTTTAGGCTTACACTTACTTACCCCCAACCTTGAGGCCATGCTTGGCCAACTGTTAGGGGTACAGGTTGCCTTGTCTCTGTTGAGCGTCTCCTCCCCTAACCCCAGTCTCGTCTCGCCCGCCGAAGGCCACCTGCAACAACACCTGCACCTTAGCGAAGACGACAACGCCCACCTCCACGTAGGCATCAACCAACCGTGGCTAGGCCAGTGTTTCACCGCCATGCTGGGGGCATCACCCCTCACCCCCAACCCTACAACATGGCAACCCACCCCGCTAGAGGCCTTTTTAGCCGACCGCTTCCTTAACCAAGTGTGTGGTTGGCTATTAGAACAATGCATTAACCCCGATGCCGTTGATAGCCTTGAACCCGATGCCGAACAAGCCGTGGTGGTCTGGGGGCTACGCTCACTCAACGACACGCCCCTGCCTTCAATCGCACCGTTGGCGTGGCTGGCCTTGCAATGCCCCCTGCCCTTGCTGCCCAGCCAGCAAGCGGGTACAGGCCACTACAGCCAGTGGCTTACTAGCCAAGCCTTTGCGGGTAGTACCCAAGTCACCTTGGTGGCGGGTAAAACCAGCCTCCCCTTACAACAGCTTAAAGGCATTGTGCCAGATGCCCTTATTTTGCTAGAAGAAAGCCACGCCTGCCAGTTAGCCTTAGTTCACCCCGCCACGGGGCAGTGGTTGGGCTTTGGCATCCCCCCCGCTTACCAAGGCTGGCTGGATGTGTTCCCCATCTCGGCCGAAGAACTTGAGCAGGCACTGGCTTCGCAAACACCCTCGCCGTCCCCCCCCACTCGCCCCTCGGAGGCTACCCCTATGTCGTCTTACCCTCAACAAGCCTCAGGTGCCGACCCCGCCCAACTGTGGGATCACCTCTTGATTGACGTTCACGCCCAGTTTGAGCCAACACGCCTCCCCCTGCAACACCTCAAGCAAATGAGCGAAGGGTTAGTGGTGGATGTCGGCTCGTTGTTAGATAATAAAGTGAGCCTTGTAGCCAACGGTAAGGCCTTAGCGCAAGGCCAATTGGTGGTGGTGGGCGACAGGTTAGGCGTGCTAGTCACCTCTATGCTAGGCGCACGAGATGCGACACCGCAAGGAGCGGCCGTGGGTAGCTCACAAACGCTAGTACCGTTGGCACAGGCGGCAAGCGGGGCGGCTAATCCTCAGGCAATCACCACAACAGCCAAGCCACAACACCCCATTGAAGGCGTAGACGATGCCTTGGTGTTAAAGGCCGAAAGCCTTGGCCTTAACGTGGCCGAGATGGTCGCCATGGCGCAACAGCAAGGGCTTGCCCCTGCCGAGGCTATTGCCCAAGCCGTGGCCATGCACGCCGACGATGACGACCCCAACAGCGAAGTGGCCCGAGCCAACGCCATGATGGCCGAAGTAGACGAAGTGCTTAACAGCCCCGAATAATACCTTAACACCTGACACAATAAAATTTCAGGAGTTCACACCCTCTCCCTTCGGGAGAGGGAAGGGTGAGGGACAGCCATTTATCAACGTTTTTTGGTCGTCCCTCACCCGCTACTTCGTAGCGACCTCTCCCGAAGGGAGAGGTTAAGATGCGTTTCTTGTTGAAAATTAGGCAATCAAAAAAATACGTCAGGTGCTAAGCGACTAATACCCCCACTTTGGTAAGGCGTGCATGTTTACGGTAAGTTAAGGGCATGACTCTGCCTTTAGACACCCTCCATCTCCACCCTAACCTCACTCCTGTAAGGGAGGCTTTTGCTTCCTTGGGTATTACGGAGGCATGGTGGGTGGGCGGTATGGTGCGTGATGCCCTCCTCGCCCCCGAAGCCCCCCTCTCGCCTGATTGGGACGTGGCCTTGCCCCATACCCACGTCGCCGAACTTGCCCCCAAGCTGGCCGAGCTGCTACACGCTACCCTCGTCCCTCTTGACGAAAGCTGGGGCATTTACCGCCTGGTACTCCCCCAAACCGATGCCCACGGCCACCGCATTAGCCTAGACTGTGTGGCCGTGCAAGCCCCCACCATGGCCGACGATTTACTAAGGCGAGACTTAAGCATTAACGCCCTTGCCCTGCACCTGCACACAGGCCAATGCCTCGACCCTACGGGCGGGCTGGCCGATTTACAAGCTCGTCGCCTACGCCACCTAAGCGATGCCAACCTTGTGGATGACCCCTTACGAGTATTGCGAGTGTACAGGTTTTTAGCCCAACTTAAAGGCTTTAGGGTGGATGAGACAACCCGACTGGCCTGCCAACGCTACGCCCACACCCTGCCAACCGCCGCCGCCGAACGCATTAACCAAGAGTTCAGCAAGCTGCTAGCCCCCACCCCGCCCCAAGGGCAAGTGGCCTTGGCCGTGCAAGCCATGGCCGACGACGGCGTGCTGGAAGCCCTCCTCCCCGAATTGACGGCTTGCCGCCAAGTGCCTGCCAATTCGCACCATCACTTACCCCTGTGGCAACACACCCTTGAGCTGGTGCATCAGCTAGACACAACCGTCTGGCCTCGCCTGCCCGAAGCCACCCGCACCGCCCTACAACACCCCAGCGGAGCTTACGGCAACGCCTTGGGCTTGGTACGCCTAGGCTGCCTTCTGCACGATATTGGCAAACCCGCCACGTGGACGGTTGACCCCGACACGCAACGCCATCGCTTTATAGGGCATGAGCGTGAAGGCGAAGAGATGGCCAAAACTCGCCTAAAAGCCCTTAAACACCCTAGTGCGGCCATACACACCGTAGCGCAATTGGTGCGTTGGCACCTCTACCCCTGCGCCTTCTCGTCAGAAAGTTCGGCCAAAAGTGTGCTACGCTTTTACAGGCGCATGGGCGACAATACCCCCCTGCTCATTGCCCTCGCCTTGGCCGATACCCTCTCGACCTGCGGCGTTGAACGCCCCCCCACCGTGGTTGAAGCTTCGGTACAAGCTATGCTAGGCTTGCTAGAGCAGTATCACCAACAAGCCGAAGTCTTGGCCAGCCCTCCCCTGCTTTCAGGTCATCAGGTAATGACCCTGCTTCACTTATCCCCCAGCCCCGCCGTTGGCCGATGGTTGGCTCACCTCGCCGAAGCGCAACAGCTTGGCATCGTCTCCACTACCCCCGAGGCTGAAACATGGCTCCGCTCACACCCTTACGCATCTGCTCCGCACACCTTACCCGCTTTGCCCTAGCCTGTGGGCTTGCCGTGGGCTGCCTGCCCTTACCCTCTGCCCACGCTTTGGTACTGATGGATGTGGTGACTATTAACCACGCCATTAAATACGGCGCCGTCAAGCAAAACAGCGGCTACCAAGGCCTGCTTGGCCCCAACTGGATTGTGGGCGAAAACGGCACCCTACTCAACGTGTACACCCCTTACATGATGCTGGCCGCCAAGGCCATGCGCCTGAACCTGCCCGCCGAATTAACCGACGCCGACCTGAAACAAGCCCGAGAGAACCTTGGTAAAGAGCTTCGCTATTTGCGAGACGATAAGCAGACTAAAACCACTAAGTTTATGTTGAGTTTTCTGGGTGAAGGCTCGACCTTTCACAAGGGCATCACCGCCAAGCTGGTAGGCCGTGGCCGTGGGCGTAATTACGAGGTGTCTCCAAGTAAAAGCCTCATCCCCAATGCTGCCACGCCATTAAGTGCAGGGGCAAGCCGTGCGGCCTCGCATGAGGCGATTGTGTCGTTTTACTTTAAACTGGCCGACCAGCTCAAACTTGAGGGCGACTATCAGCTCATCGTCACCCTACCCACCCAAGCCGACCCCATGGTGTTCACCCTCAACAACGACAACTTGTATTAAAAGTAAAATGCCTTATAACAAAAATGCTAAAATCCTAAGCTACTTCCTTCCTTCAGCTCGGCCATGACGAAGCTTGCCGTAGGCGAGTTTGAGTCCCGAGCGGGTGGGGCGATCTTCGCTATTGGGGGTAAGCAGTAGGGGGCAAAAGCCCCCTCTGTGGGGGAGCGCGAGGGGAGACCACCCCTCGCATCAGCCAACAACACCATCACCCCTAGGTACTACACCCCGATAAAAAGCACTGAACCTGTCGTGTTTCCCACCTTTGTTGTGAGGCCTAACATAAAAAAAACCCCTGCTTAACTATTTGCGTAAGCAGAGGGGACTTTTCTTAGGTTGGGAGTGAGGAGAAAACCAAGTTGAAAGCAACTTGGTGTTAAGAAGTTCACTTACTATAGCCCTTAAACAGGCTGTTTCAAGGGGTGTCAATACTTTGTAACAATCTGTTACATTCTAGGCCTTTAGGCTAAGCCCCATAAGGCAACCCTCACACAACCTTACGAAAAATAAAGCCTTTGTCCTGCAAAACTCATACAACACGCTATACTGATAATAAACGCTAGCTTATCGCCCACAACCACCTAACAAGCACCACCCATGGCCGCACCACAATCACAATACGGCGCACCACCTATCAGCGAGATTCTGCTGGGCTTGGGCGTGATGGCGATTGTCTCCATTTTGCTGGTACCCCTACCCGATTGGTTTATTGACTTCTCCGTCAGCTTTAACATCGCCCTGGGTATTGTACTGCTGATGATGTCGTTATACGTGCGTAAACCCTTGGACATTGCGGGTCTCCCCTCGATTATCCTCGTCTCTACCTTGTTTCGGTTGTCGTTGGGTATTGCCTCTACTCGGGCTATTTTGGCGCATGGCCACGCTGGCGAAATGATTGAAGCCTTTGGCCACTTTGTAACGGGTGGCAACTTGGTGGTGGGTATCGTTATTTTTATCATTATCACCTTGGTGCAGTTTATGGTTATCACCAAGGGGTCAGAGAGGGTAGCCGAGGTAGGCGCGCGTTTCGCCCTAGACGCTATGCCTGGTAAGCAAATGGTGATTGACGGCGACTATAACAACGGCCTGATTGGCCCCGATGAAGCCGTGCGCCGCCGTGAAGAACTGCAACGAGAAAGTGCCTTGCTCGGCTCCATGGATGGTGCCATGAAGTTTGTAAAAGGGGACTCGATTGCGGGCATCATTATCACCATTATTAACATTGTGGGCGGCTTGGCCATTGGTATCCTTATGCTGGGTATGCCCCCAGGCGACGCTGTCACCAAGTACACCATGCTCACCATTGGTGACGGGCTGGCGCAACAGCTGCCCGCCCTGCTGATGGCTGTGGCTACGGGTATCACCATGACCCGTTCAACCAGCCAAAGCGACAGCTTAGCCAAGGATTTATTGGTACAGCTACAAGGTAAGCCTTACGGCCTCATGTTTGCGGGAGCTTTCCTCCTGTTTATTGCTGCCACCTCTGGCATTACAGGCCTACCGTGGTGGACGTTCCTGCCCATGGGTGCGCTCATCTTAGGCATTGGCTTTAGCGTCTTTTTAACCAACGACGTGAATGCTCAACTGGGCCAGCTCACCCAAGTGAAGCAAGACATGCAGCAACTCATCGACCCCAACCGCATGTACGAGCGTATGGGCGTGGATGCCCTCAACATACAAGTGGGCAACAGCCTGCTTAAAATAGCCGACCCCGAACAAGACGGCCAACTGATTGGTAAAATTGCTGGCCTTCGTACCGCTCTAACAGACGAGTTGGGCTTCATCCTGCCCAACATCCGCATTGGCGACAGCATGACCCTTGGCGCCAACGAGTACCTCATCTCCATCAGGGGCAACCCCGTGGCGGCGGGTAACGTCTACCCCGACCATTACATGCTGCTAGCCAACGTCCTCAAAGCCGCTGGTATCGAGCCTCCCGCCGAGGCGATACGAGACAAAGACCCCAGCTTTGGAGCCGAGGCCTACTGGTTGCCTCCGCAAGCCATACCCGCCCAGGTGCAAAACAACGCCGTTGACCCTACCGACACCGTGATTGCTCACCTAAAAGAGGTGGTGATTAAACACGTTGACGAGGTGATGACCAAGATTGACGTGCTAAAACTCATGGAGTTGATGAAGCAAACCGACCCCACCGTCATTCAAGAGCTGGTGCCAAACATGCTTCAGCCTAACGACATCCGTAAGATTTTCGTCAACCTGATTCGTGAGAAGGTGTCGATTAAAGACATTGCCTTTATTTTTGAACGCTTGGCCGACTTTGCCCGCTACAGCAAGGACCCCGACGTGTTAAGCGAACGCTTGCGTGCCGCCTTGGGTCGTCAAATATGCCTCACCCAAGCCGACCGTAGCAAAACCATGTACGCCGTCACCCTCAGTAACGATTGGGAGCGGGTGCTGGATGAAAGCTGTCAACGTACCGAGTTGGGTACTATGTTCTTACTGAACCCCATGCAGGTGCAACAGCTCATTGAGGCCGTCAGCACCACGTTGCGTACCGTGCAGCAAAACTACAAGCGCATCCCCGTTATTTTATGTTCGCCCCGTATACGCTTGCCCTTGTACCAGTTGCTTGATAGGCATATCCCCATGGTGGCTGTCATGAGCTACAGCGAACTCATCCCTGATGTGCGGGTGCAGGCCGTGGGTACCATTGCCAAAAAACAAGCGTAGCACTACCACGGCAGGGGCGTCCCCTTGGGTTGCAGGGGCGCAATCTCAAACGAGGGTACGGGGACTTGGCTCCGCCCAGTGGTGCGTACCACGGGGGCTTGGTTAGGGTTAAGACGTTGTGCGCTCAGGGTGTATTTAGCCCAAAAACGCTGGCTCCCCCCACCGTTACGGGGCTGGCTTACCAACCGCTCAATGGTAGTGGTTCCCCTTAAGGTGTTGCCGTTTACGGCTACATCGGGCCGTTCAATAAACGTCTGCTTACCCGAAGTCACCACATGGTAAAACCTAGCTTGATTGCCCTGCACGGCCTCTACCTGCACCGTGGCACTACCGCCCGTGTTGGGGTTACTAAGGGTGACGGCATCCTTGGTTTGGGCAAACTGCCAAATATCGTTAATGGTGGTGGGGAAGAGTTCGGCGTGGGGGCTTTCAAGTAAGTTCGCCTGAACGCTCCACAAGCCCAACATGCCTTGTGGCAACACGTACACTGTGGCCACACCAGCGTTAAGCGTTAGCGGTGTAGCCTCTTCAGCGGCAAAGGCAACCCCATGGCAAAGTAGCACAACAAAGCCAATAACGCCCACCGAATGTTTTACATTGTTAAACAAACGTACCATACACCTACCAAGCACCTTGCAACTTAAGCCAATAGTAGCACCCTTACAGTATACAACAACCCGACACAACAGCCGAGAGTTAATACCCATGCGTTTGCCCTTGTTTGGCATCAGCGTTAGTTTAGCTAGCTTTGTTCTACTCCCCCTGGCGCAAGCCATGCTACTGCAAGGGGGTATACAACACACGCAAGCCACTCCTCCACCCCCGCCCACCCCTGGGCGATTGGGTTTTGAGCTTGAAATTACCCCGCACGACTACCCTCGAGTGATTGCCGTGTTTGCTGGCTTACCCGCCCAACAAGCAGGCCTAGCCGTGGGCGACAAACTCCTCGCTGCCGACAATCAAAGCCTGCTCACCCTGCCCCTACCCGCCGTAGACGCTGCCATTAGCGATGAGGTGGGGCGCATCGTCACCTTCAGAGTCAAAAAGCCCTCACAGCCACAACTCCTTACCATTAAGGTTAAAGTTGCGCCGTAAGGGCTAAAATCACACCCTCTCCCTTTGGGAGAGGGCAGGGTGAGGGTAAAGACTAAACGGCGGCTTTGAGTTTTTCGTCAGTCACCACCAACAAGTGCCAACCAAATTGCGTTTTAATAGGCTCAGAGATTTCGCCAATGGGTTGAGCAAAAGCAGCACGGTCAAATTCAGGTACCATTTGGCCACGGCCAAAAAAGCCTAAGTCGCCACCTTGCTTGCCCGATGGGCATTTGGAGTTTTGGCTAGCAGCATCAGCAAAACTAAGGGTTTCGGCCACAATTTGCTCACGCAGGGCTTGGCATTGGGCTTCGTCGGCCACTAACAGGTGGCTAGCACGTACTTGCGAACGTTCGTTGCTCATGGGAGGTATCCTCATTCATCAGGGAGAGAAAGAAAAAAGTAACGCTTGCTAGTTAATCACAAAGGTGGTGTTAACAACAGCCCGCACGTCTTTCACCTTGGTCGAGGTGTCATAAATGCCCCAATCGCTCACTTCGTTACTGTCTGGGGCGGTAATTTGAAACACACCGCTGCTGGCCGTTACCATGCTACCCACACGGTTGCCCGTGCTACGAGTCATGGTCTTGGCTCGGTCTTTGGCATTTTCCATAGCTTTACCTAGCAAGGCCAACTTTACGCCCTCTACCTTGGAGTGGAAATACTGCACAGGTTCGGCGGTCAGGTTTAGGTTTTGCGCCTGCAAAGTGTCAATACCTTGCGCCAATTTCTCAACCACAGCCACCTTGTTGCTAGCAATACTGATGCCCTTGGTCACTTTGTAATAGTCTACTGCGCTGCCGTAGTTACCATTAGCTAAGCGTACCATCTCGGGGTACACGCTCAGCGTTTCTGGCGAAAGTTCGGCTTGGGTGAGGCCGTTTTTAAGTAAAAAAGCCACCAGTTTGTCATAATCAGCCATAAAGGTTTTATAAGCGGCTTGGCGGTTAGGGCCTTGCGCTTCAAGCGAAAGATGCCAACGTACACGATCCGAGGTTACTTGCTGTACAGCGTAGCCCGTCACACTCAAATGCGAGCTATCCAGTTGTTTGACTTGAAGCATCGCTCCACCAGCCAACACCGTGGCCACAATCAAGCCCAACGCTAATGCCAACCCAAGCGATACCAATTGGTTGGCCGAAATCCATTGACGCACACCGAATGCCATAACACACCTACTTTATTTACCCGTGAAGACTTTGTAACACGCAACAGAGCTGTAGCAACCCATGAGCATATTGTTAAATTAACCATAAGACGATACAAAAGCAAGCATAACCTTACGCAAAAAATAGCGTATACTAAGCCTACGGCACTTAATGCCACCCACCTGTTTGCAAAGGTACCACCTACCCATGTTTCAATCAGACGTTGCCGAACTTCAAGCCTGGACACGTAAACAGCTCGCTGGAGCCGACCTCATTAAATACCGTGGCAAAGTCAGCAAGCTGATGGGCTTAACGGTAGAAGCCAGCCTCCCCAAGCTCAAAATTGGCGACATGTGCTACATTGAAACCATTGACGGCGACCAAAAAGCCGCCGAAGTGGTGGCCTTTAAGGGCGATGTGGCGCAACTCCTACTACTTTATGACGGTACGGGCATTTACCAAGGCAGTTGGGTCACCACCACAGGCCAGCCCATCCTCGTCCCCGTCGGCGACTTTCTCATTGGGCGGCTCATTTCTCCCCTCGGCGAACCGTTAGACGGTCGCCCCCTAGACACCCTTGGTGCCAAGTGGGTACCCGTGGACGCTGCCCCACCTGACCCGCTAAAACGCCCCATTATCAGCAAAAAGTTCTCTACAGGCGTACGCGCCGTGGACGGACTACTGACCATGGGTGCAGGCCAACGCATGGGCTTGTTTGCAGGCAGTGGCGTGGGTAAAAGTACGCTGCTAGGCATGATTGCCCGCAACAGCGAGGCCGATATCAACGTGGTAGCCCTCATTGGCGAGCGGGGCAGAGAGGTGAAGGAGTTTATGGAACATGCCTTAAAAGAAGAGGGCATGAAGAAGAGCGTGCTGGTCTGCTCTACGGGCGACCAACCGCCGTTGCTGCGCATGAAGTGCCTACAAACCGCCACCGCCATATGCGAGCATTTTAGGGCGCAAGGCAAAAAGGTGTTTTTAATGACGGATACCGTCACCCGTTGCGCCATGAGTGGCCGTGAAGTGGGGCTATCCATTGGCGAGCCACCCACGATGAAGGGGTATCCGCCCTCGATTTTTTCGTGGTTGCAAAAAGTGTTGGAGCGTACGGGCATTACCGACGACGGCAGTATTACCGCCCTCTACACCACGCTGATGGAAGGCGACGACGTTAACGACCCTGTAGTAGACACGGTGCGGGGCATTGTGGATGGTCACATTTTTTTAAGCCGTAAGGTAGCCGAGCAAAACCATTACCCCGCCATTGACGTGTTGGGTAGCGTCAGCCGTTTATTTACCGAGATTGCCGACCCCGACCACATGAAGGCAGCGGGTACCATGCGAGAGCTTATGGCCACCTACAAAGAGGCTAAGGATTTGATTGACATTGGTGCGTATGAAAAGGGTAATAGCAAGAAAATTGATATGGCCATTGACATGATGCCCGAAATTAACAACTTTTTGCGCCAAAGCATTAAAGATATTGTAGATATGAATGGCACCATCGCCACCCTTAAAGACTTGATGAAGGGCATTGAGCTGCGCTAAGCTTCCCAACTTATCAACACAAAGAAAATCTAAAACTATGGTCAAGTCAGTCAAAAAGCACCCAGCGTTTACGAAGTCGAACTATCCTCGCAGACCCTAGCTAGTCAACTCCCATGTACAGACAAAAGCCAAGTTTCACAGTTTGGTCAAAGATATTATAAATAAAGCTATTCTAATGAACTACCTAAACCATCGATAATCAAAATAACTTGATCTTGAATTTGCTTGAAATCAGGGGAAGAACCCTGCAAGGCATTTAGAGTATTATCAATACCACCTTTATAAACAGTTGTTAAATCTTCTTTATTTATTAAAAAGCCTTGAAGTAAATCTAAGACCAGTCTAAGATCACGCTGGTTTTTAGCGTTATCTTTAGCTGCAAATGTTTTTAGGGTGTTAAGGAACTCTTTGTGACCTTCAGGAGTTTGCGAGTCCTCTAATAACATTTTGATAGCTAATTTTTTTGCTTCTTCAGACACTGGATAAAGCCAAGCATTCGCTGGTGGTGTAAGATTGCCAGCCCCCGTCATTGACTGAGATGAACGGTGATTTTTTTGAAGCATTGTTAAAACATAGGGTTTACAAGGCTCAATAATTTTCCCATCTTTAACCATTAAATTATATCGATTTCTATAAATTGCAGGATCGTCTTTGCCAAACAAGCCCAACGCTTTGCTAGTCGGTGTAGCTAAGTTGACCCCGATGGCATGTGAACACATTTTTCTAGCATTTTTCATGTCTATGTGGCGTTCATTCCACTCAATAGTGCCATTTGCTATCATAAAAGACACGTAAGTAATAAGTCCAAATAGTAAAACGCCCTCAGCACCAAAACCAAGGCTTCTACCCTTATACCGACGATACTTTAAAGTGTGGGTTTGAGAGCCGCATAGCTTGTGGTGGGTGATTGAAAGCAGGCAAGAACCTTAGCAGATTGTTTTTGAAGTGACTTCAATTTACGGCTTGTTAAGTCTATTATCTCCGCTTTTTTACTGGGGCGTTTAGACTTAAACACGGTACTTTTAACCTGCGAATTAAGCACTTCTTCGGGATTGAGTTCGGGGCTGTAGGCGGGTAAATAAACCAACTTCAACAACCCATTTTTCTTGTCTAGCCAGTCTTTTACGGCTCTGCTCTTGTGTACGGGATGACCGTCTACAATCACCACTAAAGGCTTGCCTTTTTCTTTTTTTAAAAGCCTCTCTAAAAATTTAATAAATACCTCGGCGGTAAATGTTGTGGTGTAAATTGAAAAAGATAGACTCCCTTTGTTGGTGA
>JBIKUS010000042.1:0-16240 GCA_044347425.1 Vampirovibrionales bacterium
AAGCCATGAGGGTAGGCTAAAGTGCTTGCCTGGCCGTAGCACGTGCTTATGCTTAAGGGGTTGGGGCAGAGTAAGCTCTAACAATAAGCCATGAAACACCGTAGTGTTGTTTTTTTGGTTGGTGGTTCGGGCTTTAAACTCGCTAAACTGGCAGGGGTAGCCATCCAGCTTGCCCTTCACCCAGTCGTCGCCACTGTGGCTAAGGTTGTTTAAGGCAAACCAGCCCGTGGCATCAAACACGTAGCTGCTCATGCGACCTTCTGGCAGGTAGACCAGCTCAGCATCCACAAAGGCCATAAGCGGCTTTAATATAGCCTGCTTAAAGCGCAACCTAAACGAGGCACTAAGCCAATGCTCAAGGCCAGCCCCCGCTGCACTAACCCCCACCCCCGCATGGAGCCACCAGCCTTGTGGCCTAAAGCCTACCATGGCCAAGCTTAAGCCTGCCAGTAAAAGGCCAAGGCCTATGAGGATGCCCCATGCCACGTTGGCTTGTTTCACCGTGTCCAACCGTTGCGCTTCAAGCGCAATAAGGTAGGGGACAAGCTCTTTTTGGTAGACCTTGAGAAAGGCCGCCTTCTTGCTCCACTGGCGGGTGGCTTGGGTGTCGGTATCAGCGTTGGGGTTGGACTGGCTCATGGTGGGCGTGGCCTGTTAAGCTTGGCTGGTTTTGGCGTTAAACAGCATGTCTAAGTCGGGGCGTTGGCTGGCCACGGCTTCGGCTTTGTACACCGTCTCGGGTTGTAGGTTCATCATCCCCGCCATCAGCGACGAGGGGAACATCTCCAGCGCGTTGTTGTACGCCGTAACGCTACCGCTATAGGCCCGCCGAGCCGCTGCAAGCTGATCTTCAAGCTCGGTTAGGGTGTGTTGCAGGTGCATAAAGTTTTGGTTGGCTTTGAGTTCGGGGTAGTTTTCGGCGGTGGCCAGTAGTTGCGTTACCATTTGGCTGGTAGAGGTGTCCAGCTTCATTTTTTCGGCTTGGCTGAGGCCGCCAGCACTGGCTTTGGCTCGCATTTCCGTCAGGCGCACAAGGGTGTCTTGTTCGTGCTTGGCGTAGGCTTGCACCGTGGCCACCAAGTTGGGTAGCACGTCGTAGCGTTGGGTCAGTAGGCTATCAATGCTGGCAAACACTTGTTTAACAGCGTTTTTTTGAGCGATGAGGCTGTTGTACAGGTGGATAAGCCAGCCAACTAACGCCGCTGTTACCCCAAAGCCTAGTAGTAAAGTTTCCATGGTAAAGTCCCCACTGTTTAATAGTACGATGCTTTAGGCGAGGTATCGGCCAGTGGTGAGAAAGGTGAAGTGTTTAACCTACTTTGTTACAAGGTGGGAGCTAGCCCCTTTAGCAACGTAGTGTTGAGTTGCTGCAACGCCAAGCTAAACACCTCGCTGGCATAGGGGAGGGTTTCGGCCATGGCCCACAAGCCAAGCATCACCTTAAAAGGTAAGCCCACCATAAAAATGTTCATTTGTGGCACAAGTTTGGCCAAAAAGCCCATGGCCACTTCGGCCAGTAACAAAATACCCATTACGGGTAGGGCGAGGCTCAACCCCAAAACAAATAAGCCGCCTAGCCAACCAATCATCAGGGCGGCTAAATCGCCTAAATGCCCCAACAACCACGGTTGCGCCAACGGCACCTGTTGCAAACTGACGGCCAAAGCTTTAATGAGTGCATGGTGGACGTTTTCGGCAAGGAGCAGCACCACGGCCAGCATGGCTAGGAGTTTGGCTGTAATGGGTGTGGCTCCCCCTGAGGCGGGGTCGAGGGCGGTAGCCATAGAGAGACCCATCTGCACACTGACCAATTCGCCCGAGACTTGAAAGGCCAACGTAACCCAATGCACGGCTAAGCCGAGGAGGATACCAATGGCAAGCTCTTGCACGGCGGCGGCGGCTAATAAGGGGAGGCTGGTAAGGGCAGCCAGTTGGCTTAAGTTGCCGATGCCCACTGTACCTAGCAACAGTACCAAGGCCAAGATAAAGGCTAACCCAGCTTTAAAGCGGGTGGGTATTTCTTGCTGATTAAACCACGGGGCGGCTACCAACATGCCCGATACCCGTACCAGTACCAGCACATAGGCCACAATAACAGGTGGCGACACCCATTGCAGCAGCGTGGTGGGGAGTGTGGGGGTGGGCATGGTCAACAACAGCTAGAGGTTAGGATAAAGCGATGAGACTAGCTTACGCCTGTTACCTGATACTCGCCTCCCCTAGCGGGTGGGTTAGCTAGCTTTAAGCGGAGGTCGTGGCCTCTTGCTGCATAGGGTTAATGGCGTTGCGTGGCCTGCTGTTGGCAATAGCGTTGGCGGTGGGTTCGCCCATTTGCCCAGGGGTTAGGCTTGCCCGTACTTGGTAGTTGGGGCTACTGGCCGACACATGAGCGGGGCGTTGCACGTTGGCCAACGCCATAGCAGGGGGCAGTGGTAAGCCACTAGCACTAGGCGACGCTAACCCACCCTGCCCACGCAAGGTGGGGGCAGCCAAGGGCGAAGCGGCTGGCATGGGTAGTTGCCCCGCCTGTAATAGGGTAGAGATGGCTTGCTTTTTCTTTTCAAAATCGGTCTTTTTGGCTTCAAACTCTTGTTTGCGTTTAAGGTCGAGGTACTTCTCTTTGGCTTCGGCACGTTGTACGTGCAGGGGTTTGCCAAACACGGTGTCGCTTACCTTCTCGCCTATGGAAGAAAGCTTGCCGCCAATAATGCCTGATAGCACCATGTCTAACAAAAAGCCTGTTGCGGTTAACACAAATGGGCCAAATACAGGTAGCTTTGTATTGATAAACGGTTTAAAAGCATGGGCAGCAAAACCAGGTGTTTTTAAGTTGGCCTTGGTCATGGCCATACCCTTTTGCACCAGCCACATGCCCATGGTGTAGCCTAAGCCCACGCCAAACAACGAGCGCATAAAGGTTTTAAACTTCTCATCGCCGCCGCCATCGGCTTTAAGCGTCTCGTACATGGGTAAGGCAAACAAGAAGAGGCCTTGTGCCATTAAGCCACTGAGCTTGGGCAAAAACCGTTGTAGGGGTTTAGCATCTGGGGCAATGTTACTGGCCTGAAGGCTACGGGGGAGGACATCTTCCCAAATGGCACCCGTCATGACGCGTTTAACAAAGTTGTGCAGGCCTGTTACGGTGTTGCCTGCCACGCCAAGCGGTTTAACCCCTTGGGTTTTGGTGGCAATGGCACGCAAGGTAATAGTGGCTTCGTCACCTAGGCCTAAGGCTTTAACGGCTGATGCTAGGGCTTCGTCTCCCTGCCCCATGGCGGTGGCCAGTTGTTTGGTAACGTCATCGCTCATATTAGGCAGGTGAGCCAACTCGTTGGCGATGTGGCCTTGGCGCACCAGCAGAGGGCTACCCATAGCTTGGTTCATGGCGTAGTCGTCTCGGTAGCGTTCGCCAAACTGAATAAACAGCCTGTTCATACGGCCTTTAAAGCCCGCTAGCACGTTGTCTAGGTTACGGGCGAGTTTAAGCTCTTTGCCCAAGGTGCCTTCAATGTTATCCATGGCAGCTAAAAAGGTTTTTCGGGTGGTGATGGTACCTTCAAGCTCGGTAACATCAACCTTACCCCTTAAGGCTTTTAAGGCTTCGTCTTTAAGGTGCGCCACGGCATCCGCCTCCGAGGCGAAACCACTGGCGTTGTTCCAGGCTTGGTTAGCTCCGGGTAGTTTATTCAGGACACTCGTCCACCCGCCTTTAAGGCGTTTTAGCTCTTTGTTGACTTCTAGGAGCTTATCCACATTAGGCACTTGGCCTTTAATGTGGGCTTCAAAGCCTTCCATGGCCAAATGCCGAGCCAAACTGGGGGTTTTGGCCAACTCTATCTTGCTGTAGTTTTCAAACCATTCGCCCACGGCGGGTAGGGCTAACACTTTTGCTTTTATGGCAGGGTCGTCCATAGCAGCTTTGACTTTGTTATTTAACAACCCAAGGGCAGTATCGTCGCCTTCGTTCAGGGCTTTTACCAAAGCATCGCCATCAGCAAAGGGGAGACTCACTTGACCAAACAGGTTACTACCCACCAGCCCTTTGTTGATGAGTTGCTCTTGTTGCATGCCCGCCAGCGGTTGTTCAAGCAGGGTCTCTAGCAGGTTGACACGTAACTCTGGCGTTAGTCTCATCCCTTGGGGTAGCAAGCCTGTTTTTACGGCATCCTTCGCCCACTGGGGGAAGTGTTCGGGGGCTTGGGTCAACACGTCGTCTAGCCCTTGGTTGGCCACAAGCTCCGTCATACCAGCGGGGAAGTGCTTATTGCTCAGCACTTTAAGCAGATGTTTACCCTCAAGGCCAAACACTTTGTTTTCAATCACTTCTGGTTTGCTATAGCCCAATAGTTGGCGCAACCAAGGCTTTTTAACGCTGTCGGGCTGAAAAGGCTTTGCAAACCAACTTACAACGGGGAGGTTATCGGCTGCCCGTGCCAGTTTGCCCACGGGGCTAACAGCTCCCTTAACGGGGTTGAGGACACCATCGGGGAAGCTACCATCCAGCGCATTGAGGGCCAAGGCCGAGGTAATAGGTACGGTGGTGGAGAGCAGACCTGCCAACAAGGCTCGGTTAGCCATCGTTGAGAAGGGTTCTTCGGGTTCGTCAAAGGGGGTGGCGTTAGGGTTGGACGGTAGCCCGCCGTCTCGTTGCGAGCCATTCAGGTTACTGGCCGCCGCTTTGGGGGGCAAGCCCTGTTGTTGCGCCGTGGGGCTTGGCGATGCTAAAGGTGTGCCTGCTTGTTGTTGTTTAAGTAACAAGGCGGCGGCAAGGAGTTGGGTGGTTTTGTCGGCTGTGGGGGCGGGTGCAGGGGGTTGTTCTTGCCCGTACGCTAGGGGGCGGGCTTGCACAGGGCTGGCCGCCACTTGCTTATTGAACGTATCTTTAGGGGCGGTTAGCAACGAGCTTGGGGCAACGCCAATTTCGGCGTTAAGCTGGTTAATGTAGGCTTGCGTGGCTTGTAGTCCAGCATCGCTTAAGCCTGCCTGTGCATCGGCGTTGGGGCGAGGGGTGCTATAGGGAAAGCCTTGGGGTTGTTGGTTGGCCGACAATGCCATAACGTGTGCGCCTTACTCTCAAAGGTGGTGGACAAGCCCGTCAACGGTGCTTGCCTAAAGTTCACTCTAAAAGGATTAAGGCAAGTTACCTTCATTTGTTGCTAGGGTGCGGTGTCTCATGCTTGGGGTGGTCTGGCCTATGCTAAACTACATAATAAACCACCTTCGCTTTTGTATGAGATGCTTGCCATGACCCTTGCCCCCTCGCCCCCTAAACCCCTTGTGTTAGGCATTACGGGTGCCAGTGGCACACGCCTAGGGTTAAGCCTGCTAACCAACCTGCTGTTGGCCAAGCAACCCGTTTATTTGGTACCCACCCAAAAAGCCCTCCTCGTCATGAGCCAAGAGCTACCCGACTTGTTAGAGGCTGAACTGGTGAAGGCTCCGCTGGCGCAACGCCCCGCCCTGCTGTGCCATGCCCTTGGCTTACCCGCCGAAGCTGCCGCCTTGCTGCACTGGTTTAGCGATGCCAACGTGGGCGACAAACCCGCCAGTGGCACGCACCTTACCCGAGGCATGATCGTGGCTCCTTGCTCAATGGGGACGTTGGCCAAAATTGCCCATGGCATTAGCGACACGTTACTCACCCGCTCCGCCGATGTCACCCTAAAGGAGCATCGCCCGTTGATACTGATGCCCCGAGAAACGCCTTTAAATAGTATCCACCTTAAAAACATGCTGAGTTTGTCTGAAATGGGCGTACGGCTGATACCGCCCATGCTGGCGTTTTATTCGCCCGAGTTTGCCACGCTGGAGGGGCAACTGGCTTATTTGAGCGGCAAAGTGTTAGACCAGTTGGGCATTGAGCATACCCTTCACACCCGCTGGCAAGGGTTAACGTAACGCCTCCCCCTCTCCCTTTAAGGAGAGGGTAAAGGTGAGGTTCGTTATTGCGGTTTACTGGCCTTGCTGTTCAGCTAACCAATCGTTAAGCTGTGTTTGAAACATAGGTTCAGTGGGTTCTGGCTGAGGAGGTAAAATAAGGTCAGGGGCGCCTGATTCAGGAGGTGTCACCGTAAAGCTAGAGACGAGAGCCTCAGTTTGAGTGGCATCAAGTTCAATGATATTTTCATCAACTACTTCACCATTCTCATAGATAGTTTCAGTAATAAAACCTTCATTCTCTGCGTTGATACTATCAGAGGTAAAATGATAAGAATTGCCTCCTTCAGCAGTCGGCATCATGAGGTTTAGCTGGAGCCTGTCTCCACCTGCCTGTGGCAGAAAAAGATGAGCCTCATCTCTATTTTGGCCTAAAATACCCACGGTCACAGAGCCTAAGGTTTCATCTGTAACTGGCATGAGAGGTTGCCTAAACACAATGTTATTAGGGGATTCAGAGGGGGCCATTGCCCTAGCAGGCAAAGATGTCCAGATATCTATCATTTTATTGGCGGTAGGTGCTACATTCATTGGGTTGTCTCCTGGTAATCGCAGTGTTCTCAAGGTAAAGCAGTTATCTATAAAATACAAACAACCAATAAGAATAAATTGACAAGGCTACCGCTCACCAAGGCAAACGGTAGCCTGCCCAAAGCTCATGACATGTAATGACGGCTTAGTAATGAATGGCTTGTTTGCGCTTATGCACCCACGTGGTAGCCTCGGGTGCAAGGAGTGACCCGCCTTCTACCTCGGCCAATAGCAGCACATGGTCGCCCGAAGGATGAAAGGACACGGCCTTGCAATACAAGGCCCCCAACGCTTCGGAAAGTTGCACGCCATAGCCCTCAACCCAGGTGGTGGCCAACCCTGCAAAGGGGTCGGTTTGGTTGGGGTTGGCAAAGGGCTTCATCAGGGCGTTGGCTTGCTCTGGCAGTAGGTTAAGCACAAAGGTGGGGCTGGCATGCAAATGCTCATAAGCTGCACGCTGAGGGTTAAGCACCACCGATACCATGAGCGGGCTAAAGCTGGCTTGCTGTACCCACGACGCTAACATGCCACGGGGTTCTGTACTTTGTGTGCCATAGGTAAGGATGTTAAGCCCAGCGGGCAGTTGGCCTAGAACCTGCGAGGCGGCGGCTAAATGCGAGGCGAGTGCGGTTGTTGTCATGGTAGAGACTCCTTTAACTAATAAGCTCTAGTGTAAGGGTAAAGCACGGCAAAGGGCAAGGGCGGTACTATGGTATGAGCAGGGTTTGTGTTACGTTAAGGATACCGTATTACCCTTGTTTACTTGACCGAAAGGCGACACCCTTATGCGACCCTTCCTTATGGCTGGCAACTGGAAAATGACCAAAACTCGTACCGAGGCCATTACCTTTCTCGAACAGCTCAACACGCTGATGAGCGAACCCCAAGCTCACCCCAAACACCTGCCTTTGGTGTTGGTGGCCCCTAGTTTTACCGCCTTGGATGCCTGCCAAACGTGGCTCAACTTACAAGCATCGCCCTTAATGGTGGCCGCACAAACCATGGCCGACCATACCGATGGTGCCTACACAGGCGAAATATCGCCTAAAATGCTGACAGATTGTGAAGTGGAATGGGTCATTATCGGCCACAGCGAACGCCGTAGCTACTACAACGAGACGGACGAAACCGTGCAAGCTAAAACCAAATTAGCGTTAGCCAACCAGTTGCGTCCCATTGTCTGTGTTGGCGAAACCCTACAACAACGCGAAGCTGGTGAAACCGACGGCTTGGTAAAACATCAAGTAGGCATGGCCTTGGCTGGGCTTTCTGCCAGCGATGTTGCCCCCATGGTCATTGCGTATGAGCCTGTTTGGGCGATTGGTACGGGCAAAGTATGCGATGCTGCCGAAGCCAACCGTGTGTGCGGTGTGATTAGAGACCAAGTAGCCAGCATGGTAGGCCATGAAGCTGCCCAAGCAATGCAAATTTTATACGGTGGCAGCATGAAGCCCGACAACGCCCCCGAACTGCTTGCCCAAAGCGACATTGACGGTGGTTTAGTGGGCGGAGCCAGCCTTGAGGCTGCCAGCTTCTACACCTTAATTCAGCAAGCGGCCGAGGCGGCTGCTCAACCCGTTAGCGTTTAATGCCTTAACTTTATAGGAGTGCTTGTGTCATGGTACCCTCTACGATGGATGCAACCAAGGTGGATACTGTCGCCTTGCCCGTTATTACGCTGCCCCATGCGTTGCCTACCTTGCCTGCTTACGCCACGTCGGGGTCGGCGGGGGCTGACGTGCTTGCCGCTGTAGAGAATGCCGTGACGCTTGCCCCCATGCAACGTGCGCTCATACCCACGGGCTTGATTTTGTTGATACCCCAAGGCTACGAGGTGCAAATACGCGCCCGTAGCGGGTTGGCTATTAAGCACGGTATTACACTGATTAACGCCATTGGCACCATTGATAGTGACTACAGGCATGAGCTAAAGGTCGCCTTAGTTAACTTAGGCGACCAGCCTTACACTATTGAGCGTGGCGACCGTATTGCTCAGCTGGTGGTTGCACCTGTGGTACAGGCTAGCTTTACAGTGGCCGAGCTAACACCCGCCCAAGCCCAAGCCGAGTTTGAACGCCAAGGCGGTTTTGGCTCTACGGGACGGTAAGACTCTCTTGCGCCCTTGCCTTACGGTGTCAACTAAGGCGAGGGTGTGATTCATTACCATAATAGTTAAGTAAACAAGTTACTGTAACAAGGCTTAACAACCACTGAAGCCAACAAGGTAGTCGGTCGATACCCTTAATGTTCCTCGCTAAGGTTGACCGTAGACACATGAGGGGACCGTGGTTGTAAGCACCTTGATGCAGCTACTTAACCTGCCGTTTTTCGGAGAGGACGGGTTAAGGCTTACTGTTGTGACAAGTGATGCTTCCCTAGCTGAACATAACAGCCATTGGTTGTTGTCTACAGCCACGCTTGCGTGGTGTCACGCCTTTAGCGAAAACCCGCCTTTGATAATAAGGCGGGTTTTTTTTATAGAGACAAAATGCCTTCCAACGCCTGAGCATCTTCGTCGTTTTTGGGCGAGCGCACCAACGAGCTACGTCGCATGTACGTACGCAACGCTTCACGAATTAACTCACTGCGTGAGCGATGTTCACGGTTGGCGAAGTCATCAACCATATCTAAAAAGCCATCGTCCATCGAAATCAAAACCCTAGCCATGGTAGCCTCCGTGGGGGTGGGGGAGTAACCTAAAACAGCCATATCTACTTTACAACCGAGAGCAACCTAACGATGCAAAGCCTATGTTTAACGTATAGACCTTACTCTACCTAAAAACACACTTTTTAGCAAGTAGCTAACCCAACTGTAAACAGAGTTACAATCAATAGCGGCTACACTAGCTGCTCAAACAATGCAACTGGCGAGTCAAACACGCTGACGGCTCCAGCGGCTTTAAGTACACTGGCGGGTTGCGTCGTGGCCACACCCACTGGCCAGTAGCCTGCCGCTTTGGCACAGTGCATATCATCTACATTGTTACCCACGTACACGGCGGTGTTAAAGCCCTCAGTCTCTTTTAGCCAACATAAATAATCGGGCGAAGGCTTGGGTTTGGCACCTGCCACATCATCGCTACACACCATACGTTTAAAGTAAGGGGCTAGGGTGTCTCGCCACAAGGGGTCAAACTCTGCACGTTGCCTACCTGTAAACACATACAAGCTGTAGCGTTTTGCCAAGCTGGCCAGCATGGCCTCATCCACCAATAACGTCTCGGTGGTGGGGGCAAGCACTTGGTAACGGCGTTGCCCTTCGGCTTGTATCATCGCCAACGAGATACCTTCAACGCCACGCCTACGCAACAACTCGGCCGTGGCCAGCCAATCATCGTTAAAGCCGCCACCTTCAGCCCGCAAGGCATCAAGCTCGCCTGCTTGTAACGGGGCTTGGGGCGACCACAACGCCATCAACGCCTCCACCACCTTGGGGAAGCTTTGCGAGGTGTCCACAAGGGTGTCGTCAAGGTCAAACACAAGGGCAAGGTCGTGCTTAAAGCCTTCAAGGCCTTGTAGTAGCGTCTCGTTTTCGCCGTCGCTACCTGTGGAGACACGCACATAGCCCGCCAACAGGGGCTGGTGCGATTGGTTACGAATGAGTACGCCTCGTTGCGCTAAATACTGGCAGAGGACGCCAGCCAAAACGCCTGCTTGCACTAAGCAAAAATTACCGCCCCCCACCACGGTAGGCCAGCCCAGTTGCGTAATACGTTGGGCAAGCTGGTTGCGCTTCGCTTGGGTAGCTTCGGCAGAGGCTTGCACTTTGGCGGCATGGGGCAACAAAGCCAACACGCACGACACGGCCAACGTGTTAACACTATAAGGCGAGCGTACAATTTTAAGAGGAGCCAGCAAATGCGCCTGCCCCACCACGTAGCCCAAGCGCAGGCCAGCCAAGCCCCACGCCTTGCTAAAGGTACGGGTAACCAACAAGTTGGGTAGTTCTTGCGTTAGAGGGATGGCGGTAAAGGCTTCGCCTTGGTATTCGCTGTAGGCTTCATCTAATACAAACAGGGTATGAGGGAAGCGACGGCACCACGACTCGAGGGTGGCTTTGGGCAAAATGGCACCTGTGGGGTTATCGGGGGAGGCAAAGACGGCCACTTTGTGAGGGTGTTCGGCCAAGGCGGCTTCAATGGCGGCCAGGTTGTAGGTTAAGGCTTGCGTTTGCGGGCAAACTTGCATAGGTACGGTGGTTAGCACCGCTTCGGCAAGCTTAAGGCTATGCGGTATCATGGCAAAGGTGGGGAGGCAGACCAAGGCTCTATCCACTTTAGGCTCAATGTAGGTTTGGGGGATGACGCTGAGGGCTTCGTCGCTACCGTTGGTGAGCAGGATGCTGGCATGGGGGAGCTGCCACAGTTGCGCTAGGCCAGCAACAAGGCGTTGATATTCGGGGTAGGTGGTGAGGAGTTGTTGAGCATCGGCCACGTGGGCAAGGGGGCTAAGGTGGGCGTAGCCTTCGGTGTTTTCGTTAAAGTCTAGCCGTACCTTATCTCGCCTGCCTTCAAGGGGGGGGTGGTAAGCGGATAGGCTTTGCACCACCTGCTTAGGCAAGGGGAAGGATGGGGACGAGGAGGACGAAGCAGACATGGCAGGGCTTTCTCAGCAAAGGACTCTTTAAAGTTTACCATAAACGTGTTAAAGCTACGTCTGTGGTTAGTCGCCTTTAGGTTGAGCAGTACCCCACACCTGCCACGGAGCCAGGGTGTTGGCTTGTAGCCCCATAGGCCAACCCAACCATCGCAACACCGTGCGCGATCGTCGGGGTAGTCGCCCCGACTGCCATTGGCCGACTAGGCCGTGGCCTGAGGCTGTTTGTGCTTGCCGCCAAGGGGCTTGTTCGGGGGCATACGCCCACGCCTCACTCACTAACTTAGCGTTAGCTTGGGTAAACACAGGGGCTTGAGGCGAGCCGACCCATTGTATTGGCCAGCCGTACCAAGCCAGCCAGCGGGCTTGGTGCTTGGCTTCAGGCGATGAGGGCAGTAAGCCGATTATGCTTTGGCTAGTAGCAGGTACTTGCGGTGCAGGCCATACAATAGGTTGAACCACCGTGTGGCACAGCACTTGCCAGCCTAAAGCCCACGTGCATAAGCTGGCCCACAACATGTGTTGGCGCACCCCTTGGCACCATGCCACAGCGATGCCCACCACGCCCACCAGCCACCACAACGGTACCAATATCAACCACCATCGCCAAAAGGCCAGGGTGAGTGGGGAGAGCTTATCGCTGAGAAGCTCGTTTAAAGGCACCACAAACTGCGCCGACCCTGGCAACCACCAACTTTGAAACTGGGTAAGGGTACTGGGTAAGCCCATAAACAACCAACCCGCTAAGGCCAAGGTGGCCAAGCACAAGCTAACCCACGTCATGCCCGTACCGTAACGCAACACGTGATGTTTAACCACGTTACCCAGTACGCCTTTGTTGGCGTTGGCGCTCACCACGGGCAACATCCCCCAAGCAACCAACCCTGCAAGTGTGGCGGCCATACACCCTAGCATTGCGGCAATAACGGGTTGCAACAAGGCTAAAGTCATTCCGCCAAGCAGTAAGGCCACGGCTTTGGGGTGTAGCCAACCACTTAACGCCTTGCGCCAACTACCACTATGCCGAGGCCTTAGTGCAATCAACGTGCTAAGGTGCTGCCCCACCCATAGCAGGGGGAGCATCCACCACGGGAAGAGGGCTGAGAGTGCCAACAGCCAACTTTTAAGGGGTGTACTGGCTTGCGTGGCTTGGGCAAGCACAGCATTGCTGGGCAAGCTCGTCCAAAAGGTGTCTCGCCAACCAAGGGAGAGGGTGACTTGGGTGAGCAGTAAGGCCACGGTTAAGGCGATAACCAACCCCCACAGCAACGAGGGCTGTCCTACAGTGCGTTGCTGTTTAAGCTTGGCCAACACCAGCTTGCCTGCTTCTATCACCAAGGCCAAGGTAAGCGCCAGCAACCCTAGCGTCCCCACCTCGTGGGCAGCGACACCCAGCAGACACCCCCAAAGCAGGGTTTGCAGCTTAACGGCCGAGGTAGCTATAGCGGTTGAGGCGGCTTGCCTCCCCCTAACTAAACCAAGGGGCTTACTTGTTGAAGGTGTCGTTTGGGTCAGGCTCACTAAGGCGGCAAGGGTAACGGCCACCACGGTAAGTAAGGGTAACGGCCAGCCCACCCATCGTGCCACACCCCCCCAAAAGGGAGACACGGCCAAGCCCACCAAGGCCAACGCCAGCGGCCACTGGGACCATTGCAAATTCACCCTACCCACAGCAAAACTAGCTGCCAGTAGGCAGGTGGCTCCAGTCACCCAGAGGCTACGCACCAGCCATAACGGGCTTAAACCAAGCGGGAGGTGGGGGCTTAAGGTGGCCACAACCCATGCCATAAGGCCTTTGGTCAGCACAAAAAACTGAGGGGCAGGTGGGGCAACCTCTGGCACCACGGTGGGGGTGAGGTTGCCCAAGGTAGCCAGTTGCGCCAACCAGTGCGCCTCTGTGGTTGAGGTGATGGCCACGTGGCCAAGGCCTAACCCCTGTAACAACGCCAACACCACAGCCATACCTAGTAAGGCAGGCCAGTAAGGGCGTAGGTTGGGGTGCGTTATCCACCCAAAAAACGGCATGGGGGTAGGGGTCTTTCTCGTTGTCACTTAGGCAAAGCAACCGCCAGCCCGTCACCCTTAAAGGATAACATACTGAACGCCCTACGAAGAAGTGAGGCGTTGATTATAGTTGTTCTAGCTTAGAGCGTTTAGCATTAACCTTGTCAACATATTGCTTGGCCGCTGGCGAGATGCCTTGGCGTTGTACCGTGCCTTGCCCCACAAAGTAGCTGGCCACGGCCTTGTTCTCGTCGCCTGCAAACAAATCTTGCAGGTAACGTAGGTATTTGCTGGTGCCTAGTAGGTTGTCCACGGGGTCAAAGGGGTCGCTTACTTGTAGCCAACGGGCAGTGCTAGGCAGCAGTTGCCCCATCCCCATCGCCCCAGACGATGAGATGGCGTGTGGCCTAAAGGACGATTCTACCGCAACCACGCTGGCCAGTAGCTTGGGGTCAAGGGCGTTGCGCTGGCTGGCTTCAAAAATGCTGTTGGCAATACCTTGGGTTTGCCAGGGCGTATGCCGTGGGTTTTCAAGTTGAATAAAGCTGACCAATTGCTGCGGGTTAAGCCCTTGGGCGGGGGGTAGGGTGGTTGGGGTGGTGGCCGTGGGCGAAGGGTCTAGCACTTGCCAGCCTTGGGCATCGGTGGTGGTGCTTGTGGCCTCGTCGGTATTACGATGAAACCAGCCGAAGAGCTTGTCTTTAAGGGTGGGGTTGTCGCCAGCGTCGTCTTTATGCCGTGCCAACAGCAGGGCATCGTTGGCAAGGGTGTCAGGGTTAGTGGGAGAGGTGGCTTGGCTCAAGGGCGTTGGGGCAGCCAAAAACTCGGTTAGGGGGGAGACAGGGCTTAGGCTACTGGGTGCTGGTTGCAGGGCTACCCATCCCGCCGATGTGTTGGGGGTAGCGGTGGGTTTGGCCACGCCTGCCCATGCGGGGGTTAAGAGGCATAAGGCTAACAGGCAAACTGTAAAACTAACCCCTAAGGGGTGTCCTTTGGCCAAAAACATAGGGGTGATACTCCGCACACAACACAACAAAAACTAGGCTAGCATAAGTTAAGGGTCTTATAAGTATTGTGTAAACTTACGACGTTTGTTGCATCGGCCACAAGGTGCATTTTAGGGTGCCTGCCTTTTTTGGGCTTGGCCAGCATTGCCCCACCTGTTGCCCTTGTGCTAGTGTAGGCAGTGTATTGGTTTGCCTGTTTGGTACAAGTTGCGCCCCCAATGGTCATTATCAGCCCCTTCACTCGTGTTAAGCTAGCCAGTGTGGCCTTGTTGGCCGTGGTGGCGTGGTGTGGCTTAATGCAAGTGCCTTCGGCCAGTGCGCTAGGCCCCTTGGGTGCCAACAACCCCGCTACCCCCATACGCATCCTTGCCGACGAGCAAAGTCTCAACCTCGACCAAAACAAATCGTGGATGCGGGGCAACGTCAAACTCATCTACGGTGCGGTCACCATTGCCAGCCCCGAAGCCGACGTGGCACTGACCCCCGACGGCCAAGCCCAAAGCATGACCTTTAAACGTCGCCCCACCTTGGTGAGCAAAGAGCCTAACAAACCCACCGACACTCTCGTGGCCGACACCATCACCCTCGACATCCTCACAGAATCCTTCTTGGCGCAAGGCAACGTGGATAGTTTGGTCAAATCCATTGCGGCGGCTCCCGTCTCCATTAAATCAGACGTGCAGCAGTACAACGCTCCTACAGGGCTAATGAACGCCATCGGCAGTGTGGTCGTTCACTTTGAAGACACCACGATTACGGCTAGTAAGGCTCTGCTTAAACTAGGCCCCAACAACCAAGCCGAACGTATCGTATTTATTGGCGGGGTCACCCTTACCAAGCCCGATGCCGTCATCAAATCAGAACGCTTGACGCTTCTACCCGCCACCAACATTCTCGTTGCTGAAGGTAACGTGCGTACTGTGGTGGATGTGCCAGACAACGGCACAGGTAAACGCTCCAAAGTGTTTATGAACTCGGCACACCAACAGTTTGACGACCCTGGGCAAAAAATACTGGCCAGCGGCAACGTGCGCCTGTTGTACGAAGACTACATTGTAACAGGCCCCAAAGCCACGTTTAACCTCGCTAAAGATGCGGCGGGCAAGCAAACCATTAACCAAATCATGCTTACGGGTCGCCCCACCATCATCGAAAAATCACGCAAGGTAACGGCCGATACCATTAAAATTGTGCCTAACCCCAAAGCCTTTGACGCTAAGGGTAACGTCAACACGCAACTCATCAATCCGCCTAAGCCAGCCCCCGTTGCAGCTCCGCCTGCCCAACAAGGTAAAGGTAAGGGCAAAGGCAAGCAAGGCGTGAGCTTGCAACCTGCCAAGCCCGCCAACACGCCCCCCAAGGCGCAACAAACCGAAGAAGAAGAACTGGGACTCCCCAACCTCTAACGCTCCTACCCTCTCCCTCTGGGAGAGTGGACAGGGTGAGGGTAAAAGACGTGTTAAGAGAAAGACAAGCACCATGACGTTACGAGTCTCGCATTTAATGAAGCAGTACGGTGGCAAGCCCGTCGTGAGAGATGTCTCGTTTTTTGTGGAGGCGGGCGAGATTGTGGGCTTGTTGGGGCCCAACGGCGCAGGCAAAACCACCTCGTTTTACGCCGTGGCGGGCGTGGTACAACCCGACGGAGGCGACATTGAGCTGGAAGGCCAGCGCATTAACACCCTCCCCATCCACGCTAGGGCGAAGGCGGGCTTGGGCTACCTGCCCCAAGAAGCCTCAGTGTTTAGGCAGCTCACCGTGGCCGACAATTTACGCCTCGTGCTGGAGTTTCAGCCCAACCTCTCCGCCCAAGCCATTGGCCAACGTATTGACGAGTTACTGGCCGAGTTTAGCATCGCTCACCTCAAGCACAAGCTGGCCTTGCACCTTTCGGGGGGCGAACGTAGGCGAGTAGAGATTGCCCGTGCCTTGTGCAGTAACCCCAAATTTTTACTGCTCGATGAGCCGTTTACAGGCATCGACCCCATCACCATTGAAGAATTGCAAGGCCTCATTCGCCAACTACGGGACAAAGGGCTGGGCATACTGATGACCGACCACAACCCACAAGCCACCCTTGCTATTGTTGAGCGTGCTTATATTATGTTTGATGGCCAAGTGATGTTTGAAGGCTCGCACGATGAGGTAGCCAACAGCGACGTG
>JBIKUS010000143.1:0-4567 GCA_044347425.1 Vampirovibrionales bacterium
TTTGGTTGGTTGTTGATACCCTTGGGGTTGGCCGTGGCCTATGTCGTCGTCCCCTTAGCGGGGGGCTTGGCGTTAGGACTGACCACGTTAAGGCTAATGTGGTTTGTGAGCCTAGGCTGGATGCTTTGGACAGCCTTGCTAAGGTTGGCTCACCCAAGCTGGGGTAGCTGGGCTAGGGCTTTGGGGCTGACTTGTGATTTGGCTCCTAAACCGTTTTTAAGGGCTACATGCGGGCTGATACTGGCACAAAGCTTAACGCTGGGTGTGTTAGCCTTAGGGCAACGCCTGTTGTTGCCCTCGCAGCCGCCACCCACCCAACTGTGGGAGCAGCTGAACCAACTGCCCGTGTGGGAAGTGTATTTGATGGTAGCCGTGGCAACCCCCCTGCAAGAAGAGCTGGCCTTTAGGGGTTGGCTGTATCACTTAGGGTCTCGGTTATTGGCCAGCCCCGTGGGTGGAGGAATTGTGTCGGTGGCGGTGTTTACCTTGCTACATAGCCAGTATCGCAACCACGCTTACGCCCTGCTGTTTGTGCTGAGTTTGGGCATCTTGCTGACCGTTTGGCGGCATCGCTACGGTACGTTGTGGCCAGGCGTGGTGGCGCATGCGTTTAATAACAGTTTGGCGTTTGTGGCCTATAAATTGGCTACCTCCTCGTAGTTAGTTTAGCAGACGAGGCAGCCCTATGCTGATTGACCCGAAAGCCATTAAACAAAAGTTAGCCCATCAAGCCGAAGCACAGGCCGTGCTACTAAAGCAGCAACAAGCGCAGCAGCTTGCCCAAACAAAAGCTCAAGATGAGGCTGATAAGGCTCCGCCTGAGCCGCCACCTGTGCCGTATTCGCCGCAAACCATTGCCCAAGGCCTGCTGCCCGAACGCCGTACCCGCCCCACCAGCGATGAGCGTCGGTTGCAGTATCGGCGATTGGAGGACAGAGAACTCATCACCAAGGCCGAAGAAGAGGCCGAGTGGATTAAAGAACAGGCTCGTCAACAAGGCTACCAAGAAGGGCTAGAGCAAGCCTCAAGTGACTTTGACGACCTAAGACATCAGCTGTTGGAATGGTTTACGTTGTTAGACGAGATGAAAACAACGCTTGCCAAAGACTTACTGCCCCTTGCCTATAGCTTAGCCGAAAGCATTTTAAAGACCCAAGCCACGGTGGACAGTGACCTTGTGCTAGCTTGGGCGAAGCAATTGCTTAACAGTGTAGACGACAGCCAAAAGCAGGTGATTATTAAGGTTAACCCTAGCCACGCTCCCGCCTTGCGAGAGGCCATGAAGGCCATGGCAGAAGATTTTGCCATGGCCAGACGAGAAGTGATGATTAAAGGGATGGATGAGCTAGACACGGGTGCCTGCATACTAGAAACGCCTGCGGGGCAGATAGATGCCAGCTTGACGACGCAACTGCTAGCCATGCGCAAGTTACTTGGTTTAGCTAACCCAATTGAGCCTTAGCCAAAATACCCGTTTGAGGCTTCGCTGGTGACTTGGCTGGTAAGCAAGTCGTTGGTCGTGTCGCTGGTGCCACCTTCGGCTTGGAGTTGGCTCATGGTAAGAGCGGTGTTAGCGTCTAGCGTGGTGCCAGCGGTGTTGGTGGGTGTTAAGCCCAAGCTGTTGGTTAAGATAAAGCTTAAAATGGGCAGTAGCAGCTCTGGGGGGATGCCATTGTTGTTGGCACCGCCCGTAGTGCCGCCTGAGCCTATCATGCTTAACATGCTGAGCATCATCATCATCATCATGGCTTGTTGGGGGGGCAAGGTAGGTGGTGTGGTAGGTGGTGTTGCGGTGGTGGGGAGTAAAGGGTCAAACCCAGTGGTGGTACCCGCTGCCAAGGGGGTGGCTAAAGCTGTTAGCTGGGCAAGGGTAAACTGGTTACCCGCAGGGTTAAGGGCGGAAGCACCAAACACGGTGGAGAAGTCTTGGGCGACGATGTTACCGTCGTTGTTAGCATCAAGCCTAACCACCTCGTTGAGTGAGACGGCACCATTAGCGTCAAAATCGGGGATGAGACCTTCGCTATTGGCTCCGCCCATGAGTAACGTGCCGGCAAAGCGTAACTGTTGGCCAAGTTGTTCCATGGCAAAGGTATCATTAACAGAGGTGGCCACATTGTATTGCTGTATGGTGGCCAGCACCGCTTTGGCTGCCTCTTGGGTGGTGATGTTGCCATCAACCGTGCCTTGTTGGTCGGCCATTTGAAACCATTGAAAAGCAGCTTGAGTCGAGATTTGCATGGCTAGGGCTCCTTATGTCCCTTGGGGTTAAAAACACAGTGGGTTAGCTTAGGCTGGCTACTGCCACGCTCAAGTTAGCCTAGGATGTTAATGTTTAGTTTGAGAGAGAGAGGGGGGTATACGATGATAGGTAATAGCAAAGAGAGGCAATTTGATATACTTATTAAAAACACACTGTGCTTTAGTATTGCTTTTTTATATTTAAAAAAATACAATTCTTAACAGAAGGGGTAAAAAAGCCCAAAAGTACTTAACCCTTGGGCGTGTTTATAGGCAACTCAATAAGTTTTGGTTGACAGGGCAAGTTGAACCCTTATAGTAAGTTGAGTGCTAGCCGGTGTAGCTCAATTGGCAGAGCAACGGTTTTGTAAACCGTAGGTTGCGGGTTCGAGTCCCATCACCGGCAATCCGTCAGCTAGTACGCTTGTTACTTAACCTATGTGGGTAGATGCTCGAGTGGTTAATGAGGGCGGTCTGTAAAACCGCTGCTTCGGCTACGCTGGTTCGAATCCAGCTCTACCCATTTAAAACTGAATGTGGTTGCCCACATGGCGCAGTGGTAGCGCACTCCCTTGGTAAGGGAGAGGCCTCGAGTTCGAATCTCGATGTGGGCACCATTTTTTAAAACAGCCTTGCCAATCGAAGTGTTCAACACCACGGCTTCACTGCTTTCACTTAGGTTGTTGTGCCTTGGGCTGCTGGTTGTTGTTGGCTGATGCGAGGGGTGGTCTCCCCTCACGATCCCCCACAGAGGGGGCTTTTTCCCCCTACTGCTTTACCCCCAAAGCCGAAGCCCGTTCCTACCGCCTGGCACTCAAACTCGCCTGCGGCGAGCTTCGTTTTTGCCGAGCTGGCTTTTGGAGAAGGTTTAGGGTGGATGGTCGGTTTTGGCTGATGCGAGGGGTGGTCCCCCTCGCGCTCCCCCACAGAGGGGGCTTTCGCCCCCTACTGCTTACCCCCAATGGCGAAGCTCGCCCCTGCCGCTCGGCACTCAAACTAGCCTGCGGCGAGCTTCGTTTTTGCCGAGCTGGCTTTTGGAGAAGGTTTAGGGTGGATGGTCTATTTTGGCTGATGCGAGGGGTGGTCTCCCCTCGCGCTCTCCCACAGAGGGGGCTTTCGCCCCCTACTGCTTACCCCCAATGGCGAAGCTCGTTCCTGCCGCTCTGCACTCAAACTAGCCTGCGGCGAGCTTCGTTTTTGCCGAGCTGGCTTTTGGAGAAGGTTTAGGGTGGATGGTCTATTTTGGCTGATGCGAGGGGTGGTCTCCCCTCGCGCTCCCCCACAGAGGGGGCTTTCGCCCCCTACTGCTTACCCCCAATGGCGAAGCTCGTTCCTGCCGCTCGGCACTCAAACTCGCCTACGGCTCGATTCGTTTTTGCCGAGCTGGCTTTTGGAAGGCATGGGGTCGTTTTTGGAGGGGACTTGAGGTGATGGTTTGTTTTCTTTTACACCAACTGTGTCAGGGCGTGAATATTGAGTAACCCGATAACCTAACCCAAGGGTAAACTAAAATAACGGAGACTGTGTGGCGGGATTCACAAGGGGTTGCACCCCTTGTGTGGTGGGGTTGTTAGGGGGCTTCCACAAGCCCCCTAACTCGGCTGTCGGGCCGAGCCCCGACACCAGCCATGAGAAACCATTACCCACGCATCCAGTAACACCAGCACAGGCCAAAGTAGCGGGGCAAAGGCTACCCAAGCCCAAGCCTCATGCTAAGCTTTGGCTGAGACCATTTTGGGGAGCAAGGCCGTTAGCACAGCCTCGGCAAAGGCTACCGAAGCGTCGGGGCCGTTGGCGGTAATCAAGTTGCCATCCACCGTCACATCATCGCCCGTGTAAATGGCACCTGCTTCGTCAAAAGCGGCTTGCGTTTCGGGCATGGCCCACACTGTGGCACGTTTACCGTTTAACAGCCCTGCTTTGGCCAACACCACAGGCGACACGCACAAGGCACTCACCAACTGCCCTTTAACAAATAGTTGCTGACAGAGGGCGTGTAAGGCGGTGTTAGGCCAAAGATACTCTACGGCACCGTAGCCACCCACAATCACCAAGGCATCGGTTTGGGTGAGGTCAACATCATTCAGCGTTGCGCTAAAGGTTTCGGTATGGCCAAGCATCCCCTGCCCTTTTACGGCTTGGGTGCTAACGGTTTGCACGGTATGGCCAGCGGCCTCAAAGGCTTGGCGGGGCAGGAGCAGTTCTTCGTCTCTGAACTGCTGGGGGGCTGCCACCATTACAATATGTGCCATGGTTGGACTCTTTCTATCGCAAAGTGAGTTAATACTAAGCCAGTATAGCATAATACGGCTTAAGTGATGCCTTA
>JBIKUS010000144.1:0-4550 GCA_044347425.1 Vampirovibrionales bacterium
TCAGCTGCAAGCGCAACTCATCCACGTATTAGAACAAATCGACCCCGAAGAACTCCAAGCTCGGCTCAGCCCCGAACACTGGCAACTCGCCAGCGAACTCCTCTCCGCCAAACAGGAAAGGGCGGGCTAGAGGATTTCCCCAGTGTCCTTAGTAAAACACTTGGCACGCTAGGCACCTCTGTGGTTTACTAACTCACATGATTGCCTCACCCACCCTCGCCTCGCCAAAAGCCAAAGCCGTAACCCAACTGCTGGCCAACGCCTTTAATGTCGAATCGCTTGCCGTTTATAAACGCCTGGCTGCTTATTTTAAACCCTACTGGTTTAGAATGTCTGTGGGTATGGCAGCCGCCACCCTTGATGGTGCCATGGATGCCGTAATGCCCCTCGGCATACGCATGTATTTGGCCTATTTTATTGATGGCAAGCCGCTGCCTGCCTGGCTCCCCAATTTTAATGCCGATACCAGCGGCTGGATGCTGTGGCTGATACCGCTTGGCATTGTGAGCTTTACGCTGGTGCAAGGCTTGGTGAGCTACCTTGGCACCTACCTTAATAAGTGGGTAGGCTTATGGGTGACCACCAACCTTAAAATGGATCTCTACGAGAAGTTGCTATGGTACGAAGGCCGCTTTTACGATGTCACCGCCTCGGGCGATGTGCTGGTGCGTTTTAACTACGACGTTGACACGGCTTGCTCAGGCTTGGTCGACAACGTGCGAGGCTTCCTCACACGCTCCGTCTCCATCCTCTCCCTGTCGGCGGTACTCATCACCATCTCGTGGAAGCTGGCAGCCGTGGCCTTGCTGGTACTGGGCAGCATGATGATACCGCTCAGCTTCATTCGCAAGTTTTTAAGGGAATTGGCCAATAAAAGCGTCATCTTCTTAGGCTCGTTACAAGGCCACTACACCGAAACCTCACAGGGCAACCGAGTGGTGGCGGCTTACAACCTACAAGGCTACCGCTGGCAAAAGCTGATTGAAACCCTCAAACTCTCTAACCGCCTCACCCTTAAAATGACGCAGATGCAGGGCTGGATGACCCCCATCCTTCGCACCATCTCGGGCTTTGGTATCGGCCTCGTGCTGCTCTTTGGTACCGCCCTTATGCAAGCAGGCGAATTAAGCCTGACTGACTTCTCCGCCTTCCTCACCTCGCTTATCTTATTGTACAACCCGCTTAAAAACGTCGGCAACTTGGCCATGCAGGTGCAAATCTCGTTTTTAGCCCTACAACGTGTCTTTGAAATGATGGATCGTGTCCCTGCTATACAATCGCCCCCGCAACCACAGCCCCTAACGGCTGGCCTTGGCAGTGGCATTGCGTTTAACAACGTCACGTTTGAGTACCTACCCAACCAGCCCGTGCTTCGCAACCTCAACCTGAGTATTGCGCCTGGGCAAACCGTCGCTTTGGTCGGCCCTTCGGGCGGCGGCAAAACCACCCTTGCCCACCTACTCATGCGCCTGTACGACGTGAACGACGGCAGCATTACCTTTAATAACACCGATATTCGGCAGGTCGCTCTGACTGAATTGCGTAGCCAAATGGCCGTGGTGTTTCAAGACAACTTCATCTTTAACGGCACCATCCGCGAGAATATTGTGCTGGATTGCCCAGACCTCCCCGACGACAAGCTACGTGAAGCCTTACGTTCGGCGTTTTTAGAGGACTTCATCAACAGCTTGCCTCAAGGCTGGGATACCCCTGTGGGCGAGCGGGGTGTGGCACTCTCGGGTGGGCAGAAGCAACGTGTCGCCATTGCTCGGGCTTTGGTAAAGGATGCCCCCTTGGTACTGTTAGACGAAGCCACCAGCGCATTAGACAACACCAGCGAGGCCATTGTGCAGCAAGCCCTTGATAAACTGATGGAAAACCGCACCGTGCTGGTCATCGCCCACCGCCTCTCCACCGTGCGTAATGCCGATAAGATTGTGGTGATGCACGATGGCTCCATCGCCGAACAAGGCCACCACGACGAGTTGATTGCCGAAGGTAAGCTGTACTACCAACTCTACCAATCTCAATTCAAAAACAAAGAAGCCCACGCTGCTCCCCAAACCGCCGTTGGCGTTTAGGTTGCGCTCCGCCTGCCTTTACGTTAGGTTATAAGTCGTACTTGTCCCACCCCCTGCTCGTTGTATGAGCGCACATTGTAAGGATGTTGAACCCATGGCTGATCGCCCCAAAAAGCGTTGCTACTTTTTAGCAAACAAGATTGATTTTGTTGATTACAAGGATGCCAACTTGCTAAAACGCTTTTTGACAGACCGTGGTAAGATTCTCCCCCGCCGTATTACGGGCGTAAGTGCGTACTACCAGCGCAAACTAACTGTTGCGGTAAAACGTGCAAGGGCTGCTGGCATTTTAGCCTACACCTTTGATAGCTAAACGCATCACCTGACCTTTTTAGCTCAAACCCTCTCTTACACTTTGCAAGAGAGGGTTTGGGTTTTATGACCCTCACCCTGCCCTCTCCCAGTGGGAGAGGGTGTTAGCAGTTCCACCCTAGCCCTGAATCTTATGCTATAGTGGTAGCTACTGTTTCTATCAACGGGTAGCAACATCAATACCCTTACACAGTTGTCTGCGGATGCCACCACCCCCATGATGTCACCTACCCCTAGTGGGATGGCCAACTCCTTGCCGTCCCCTGCCTACACCACCAAACTCCCCCAAATTGCCCTCCTCGCCCTCGAGTTTCCTCAGTTGGCGCAGGTGCTTGCCCAAGGCACCAATACCGAAGCTACCGCACAACAGTGGGTATCTCTGCTAGCCCAACGGGTAAAAGAGGCGGGTGGCGTTATCGAGAAAGTCCACCAGCACAGGGTCTTTATCGTCTTTCCCCACGACCCTACCATTATGGACTCGTTAGACAGTGCCATGACGCTGGCTTGCGAGCTAGCCCAACACCCCTTGCAGGTTGACCAGCACTGGCAACCCATTAAAGCTGGCTTGGTGATAGAGAACGTTAACGCCCGAGACCCCTTGGCAGGCATTGCCCACCGAGATGCAGCCCAACCCCACCACGTCATCGCCTCGGCCACGGTAGCCATGATGCTGGGTTACAAACGCTTTGGCTTCATCTCTCACGCTACTAGCCCCGACGGGTGGGTGGTGGCCAAGCTCCCCAGCGACTTATGGGATGCCGTCCCCCTAGGTGGGTCGCCCCCACCGCCAGAACCGCCAAAGCCTGAGATGCCCTCACCCGCACCACCTCCTGCCCCCGAAGCTCCGCCCAAGCCGCCAGCTGTGGAACCGTCGCCTCCCTCATCCCCTGTGGTGGAGGAAGCAACACCGCCCCCCCCACCTGTTCTCGCTGATGACGAGCTGACACCTCCTCCCGATCCTACTCCCCCGCCATCGCTTGTCTCCTCGTTTGACGATGCCCCCCCAGTAGCCCCCGTTATTGAGGAAGCCCCCGTCGCTCTCACCCCCAGCCGAGAGACTGACTACGACCGCATTACCCTAGCCAACGACGGCCTGATTGAGGTGTTGATTGATAAGACACTCAACCGTGCCACGCCCCCCTCTGCACAGCCCATGCCCCAGCCCTCCGCCGCTGAGGTTGATAACGATGGCTTTTATGAAGCCGTGGCCGAAGGCTTTGACGAACCACAGGTCGCCATCCTCAGTACCCCCCTCACCCCAGAGCCTACCTTTATAGAGCAGCCCATTACCAACGAGACCCCTTGGCCAAACGACCCCTCGCTCACCATTTACGAAACCACGCCCCTCACCCCGCCCAGCATGGCAGGGCTACCCCCCACCAGCCCAGCCCTTAACTTGGCCGAAAGCCAACAAGCCCTTGACGATCTGTACCTAGCCCCTGCTGTGGCGTCGCCCCAGCCCCAACCTCAGGTTCAACCACAACCACAACCACAACCGCAAGCTCAAAGCTCTATCATCGCTTTACCTGCCGCCCTTCGTCCCCCCGAAGAGGCATCACCCCCCGCCCCGCCTGTGGCAGTAAGCCTACCCTTAGTGCCTGCTACTTTGGCAGAGCTGCTCCCCAACACCCCGCCTATCCTACCCCCTAACACCCTGTGGCAACCCCTATTAGGCCAAAACGACGAGACGGTAACCCTAGCTGGCCAGCACTTTAACGTACCGCTACAGCAGGCAGGTGCGGCGTTGTTGCAACTGGTGCAAACAGCTATAAGTAGCCCGCAACCAAGCCAAGTGCTGATACTACAGGCGGAAGCTGGTATGGGTAAAACCACCGCACTCAATGCGTTAAGGGCGCAACTAGACCCTGCCCACATGGCACCACCCGCCGAAGGCCAAGCCCCGCCCGATGCCCCCATGGTATGGCTCAAAGCTGCGCCCCTGCACCACCAGCCCAACCAGCCCCAACCCCTAGAGGTGTGGACGCACCTACTGAGGCAACTACTCAACCTACCCCTTGAAGGCGTGCCTGCACAGTTTGCCACACAGCACTTGGCAACGGTGTTGCCACAACTGTTGGGCCAACCCAACCTCTCGCCCCAACAGCACGGCTTTTGGCAAGAGCAGTTGGGCTTACCCCCCCTACCCCCTGCCGATGC
>JBIKUS010000145.1:0-4519 GCA_044347425.1 Vampirovibrionales bacterium
GGGGCAGGTGGCCAAAGCTTGGTTAAGGGTTTGTTGGCACACGGCGGGCGCAAGGTGAGACATCACCACCACAGGACGCAAGGCCTCTTGCACGGCGGGGGTGAGCAAACCGCTGAGGTCTTGGGGTTGGCAGGCCAGCAAGGTGTGGATGCGGGCAGGCCGTAACTGCGCCAACGTAGTTAAATGCGGAGCCAACCACTCGGCTACAAGGGTTGAGGGCAAGGCTTCTAGGTGATCCATCACCACTAAAAAGTGGGTAGCGGTGGGTTGTAGGTAAGCGTGTAGCCACGGCCACAGTTCGGCCAGTTGCTGGTTAGGGGCGAGTGTGGCGTTGACTTCTCGCCAATGGTGCCATTGCGTCGCCAAACCCAAGGCTGGCCACGGCACACGTTGGCCTAGCTTACTTTCAGCTAGCTTCTCCAAAAAAGCCTGCCAAGGCTTGGGCTGGTCAGCCACACTCGCTTCAGCAAAGCGCAAAAACTGTGTAGCTTGCAAAGGGCTGGTACAGGCGTTGCACTGGGCTACCAACCATTGCTGAGGAGTTAAGCCAAGGGCTTGCCAGTGAGCGGGTGTTAGCCCTGCTTGGCTGACCACCTCCTCAACAGTGTGTGTGGCTTCGGCCAGGACGTGGCCAAGGTGAGCGTCAACACTGGCCAGTACCCACTCGGCCAAAACATCGGCCGTGGCAGGTGTGTTGGTGGGCAGGTGGTGAGCATCCAACCACAGTACGGCATGGCCTTGGGCTTGCAGCGTGGTGGCCACGGTGCGTAGCAGGTGCGTCTTGCCCAGCCCCGCATCACCCGTAAGGCACACGGCTTTAACGGGACTAAGGCCACCGCCGCCCGTTAGCCCTTGTTGCAGGCTACGCCACACGGCCTGTTGCCCCAACGGTGACGCTTTGGCAGGCAGACTAAAGCCGTGGTCTTTTTGGTAAAGGGGCGGGTGCGATGGGTGAGCAGCAGACAACAGAGTAGGCCTTTACGCATAATAATCACGTAACAAAGTGTACCACGACGGCAACAGTCGCCCAAGGTGGTTAGCGCAGGTTGCTTTGTGCTACAGTAAAGCCTTGCTGTCGCCTCGTTTAAAGGATGCTTTCTCCATGCAATTGTCGCTCTCTTGGCTCAACCACTTTGTTGACCTACAAGGGCTTAGCCCCGACACCGTTGCCAACGCCCTCACCCAGCTAGGGCTTGAGGTGGAAGGCACCCCCGAAACCCAAGGCCCCGCCTTTTTTAACGTCGTTGTTGGCCACGTGCAGGCCATCGCCCCCCACCCCAACGCCGACAAGTTACGGTTGGTCACCGTCGCCTTAGGCGATGCTACCCCCACGCACCAAGTGGTGTGTGGTGCGCCCAACGTGGCACAAGGCCAATTTATCGCCTTTGCCCTTAACGGAGCCACCGTGTTCAGCAAAAAAACCAACGCTTGGTTCACCCTCACCCCCGCCACCATACGAGGGGTGGACAGCCAAGGCATGGTTTGCTCGTTAGAAGAATTGGGGCTAGAGGCCAGTTACCCCGCCCCCGCCGAGGGGGGCATTTGGCCTCTGAATACTCAGTTTGACGAAGCCACCTGCCAACAACACCTTGGCCAACCGCTAGAGCAATTGCTTGGGCTAGAGAAAGACGTGATTCTGCACACCGCCCCCACCGCCAACCGTGGCGACTGGATGAGTTACCGAGGCATCGCCCGAGACTTGGCCGCCGCCTTGCAACGGCCGTTGTTGTCCCTCGCCACAGAGTTGCCCCCCGCCCTGCCCACTTCTCACCCTCTCCCCTCGGGAGAGGGTAGGGTGAGGGACGACCAAAAAAAGTTTATAGTTGGCCGTCCCTCACCCGCTACTCCCGCAGCGACCTCTCCCGAAGGGAGAGGTAATGATGCGCTTCTTGTTCAAGAAGAACTTATGCACAAATTGCCCTTCAGTGTCGACCTCCCTGCCGAAAGCTTGTCCCATTGCACCTATTATAGTGTAGCTTTGGTTAAGGATGTGACAGTCGCCCCCTCCCCCGCATGGGTGCGCCAACGGCTCGAGGCTTCGGGCATACGCAGCATTAACAACGTGGTGGATATCACCAACTTAGTCTTACTTGAGTGTGGCCAACCCCTCCACACCTTTGATGCCGACAAATTGGGCGGAAGCGGTGTCCTCAGCGCACGCCTCGCCCACCCCGACGAAACCCTTGCCACGCTAGACGATGTGACCCGCACCCTTGCGCCTCCCGCCGTGGTAATTACCCATAACAACAAGCCCGTCGCCCTTGCAGGCGTGATGGGCGGAGCCGATGAAGCCATCGACGACGGCACGACGACCGTCTTGCTAGAGGCAGCGCACTTCCCCACGGCCAGCACCCGCCGATCGGCACGCTCGCAAGGGCTACGCTCTGAAAGTAGCGCGCGTTTTGAGCGTGGTGTGGACGTGGCCGCCACCCCTCACGCCCTAGCCCGAGCCGTGCAACTGCTGGCCGAACTGGCAGGTGGCCAACTGGTGGGTGCCACCGCCTCACCCTTGCCAGCGTACCAACCCACCGACCTCACCCTCTCGTTGGCGTGGGTGGCGGAGCGGGCAGGCTTGGCCATTGACGACACCACACTCATCAACACGCTCACCCCCCTTGGTTTTGGCGTGCAACCCACCGCTAACCCCGACCAGTTCAGCATCACCGTCCCCAGCCACCGTGCCGACGATGTGAGCCAACCCGCCGACCTCCTCGAAGAATTGCTCCGCTTGGTGGGGTATGCCACTGTGCCAGCCACGCTACCGCAAGCCTCGGCCGTGGCTGTGCCTAGCCCTAGGCGCAGGCTGTTGGGCTTGTTACACCGTACCCTACAGGGCTTGGGCTTTAACGAGTGGCAAACATCGTCGCTGGTGGGGCCTCAGCTTAACCAACGCTTTGGCCACGTGCCCGTAGAGCAGCAGGTGGTGGGGCTGTCTAATTCGGCCAGTGCCTTGCATACCCAGTTACGCCAAGCCCTGTGGCCTAACCTGTTAGAGGTCGTGGCCAGCAACGTGGCTAACGACGCTCAGCTTTCCCACTGTTGGGGTTACGAGCTTGGACGTACTTATTGGCACCGAGGCAAAGCCAGCCACAAACAAACAGGCGTGCAAGAGCAACTCACCCTTGGCCTGTTGAGCCTTGGCCAGCCCGCCCTTGGGGCATGGCGCACCCCCGCCCCACATGATTTTTATACCGCCAAAGGCCAAGTGGAGAGTCTGCTCCAACGCCTTGGGTTGTTGCATAGTGTGCAGTGGGTGGCCGCCTCTCCCGAAGCTTTTGGTGCTACCCCGCTGTTGGCCACCGCCGAGGCGTGGCACCCTGGGCAAACCGCCTTGCTCTTTTGGCAAAGCGACACCCCCGCCAAGGCCAAACCCTTGGGCTTTTTGGCCACGCTTCACCCCACGCAGCAGGCCAACTGTAAACTACCCGCCCCCGCCTTCGTCGCCGAACTCTCTGTGGATGCGTTGCTGAAGCCGTTGTTGGCCAAGCTGAAAACCGCCAACGTCACCCTAACGCAACGTAGCCAGTACCCTGCCATGCAAAGGGATATGGCCTTGCAAGTGCCTGCCTCACTCAGTTACGAGACGTTACGGCAAGCCCTACTACAGGCCGAAAACCAAGCCGAAAGCTTGGTACAAGCCCTCACCTTGTTTGACGTGTACGAGGGCGCACCCTTACCCCAAGGGTTTAGGAGCTTGGCGTTTAGGGTGACGTTGCAATCACCCCACAGCACTTTGACGGACGAGCAGGCGGATGCGACCATGGCGACACTTCGCCAACGTGCCACGGCTCTGCCGGAAGTGTCGTTGCGGTAGCAAAACCGATGCTTTAAAAACGCCTAGGGTGATTGCTTAATCACCCTAGGTTATATAGTCAAATAAATAACTTATAAAACGCTTTAACTTTTTAGGCTTTTGGCTAGCAGCTACTCCGTTTTTTGGTGCTTTGGGGCGCTGCCCCAAACCCCGCAGGAGGAACTTCGTCCCTCCTGACCTCCCGCCGTGTTGGGTGTGTCTCTAAGCCTTTAGTTTTATGTATCATCAATTAGTAATTTAGCTATAGCAGTCAAGCTAAGGCATAATTTGCGTTTGGTGTTCAGCCAATTGCGAATGCTTAATCTTATTCCACTTATACCAAGGTATCTCGTTACTACCATGGGGATAAATCAACCGTTTCACCCGTTTGTAGGGCGACCCCACCCACTTATCGTAAGCGTGGTTTAAAGGCGATTTTTGGCAGAGTTGGGCTTCTTCAGCCGTGAGCTGGGCGGGTTGATAATGCCGTTTGTGCTTGTACAGGTGGTACAAATCCTCTTTGGCAAGCCGATAAAACAAGCCCGCCGTTACCTTGGCCAACCACCCCGTTTTGGGGAAGGGCAAGCAGATTTGGTAATCAATCAGGTAGGCTTTGCCATCATCACCCACCAGCAGGTTGCCCAACTTGTTAGAATCTACATAAAAAATACGCCGAGCATGAATCTCATCCAAAATACGGCGCATCTGCTCAAAATAGTCAGGGGC
>JBIKUS010000146.1:0-4501 GCA_044347425.1 Vampirovibrionales bacterium
AATAGACTTAATGAATTGAGCTGTGGTAAAGTAATTATCCACTTTAATTTACCCAGCCTACCACTTCACTTGTTACGCCAAAGTGCTAGACCCAGTTTATCTTTGCGCCTATTAGCCTACCTTTATACTAACTAAGGATGTTACAACCATGACAACCGACACACTCACCCAAGCCCCCAAACGCCGTGGTCGCCCACCCAAAAATGCTAACGCAACCTCGCCCCAGTCTACCCAACGCAAAAATGCTAAACGCACGGTAGTTAAAGCCAGCAAGGCTACCTTGCCAGCCCCTTCGCCCAAAGGGTTGAGCGGCTTACTGAAAGAAACCCAAACCACCTTAAAGCAGCTTGATACCCTGATTGCCGCCGCCGAAGCGCAGGTGAGACAACTACCCATCCTTAAACAGCAACGCCAACAGTGTTTAATGCTAACGCTCTCTTTAGATGCGTTGAGCAAAAACACCAAACTAACACCACCACAACCTGCCCAGTTACCGTTGTCGGTGTCGCCTTCGTTGGCCTCGTGGGTGCCATCGCCTGAAGCCGCCCCTGTGCAACGCTCCACAACCACGGCCAGCCCTGCCTCTCAGACCAAAACAGGGCAAGCCGCAACCGAACCCAAACGTCGTGGCCGTCCCCCTTCTGCCAATAAACTGAACAAACCTACCCCGCAAAAACGTGGGCGCAAAGCCCCCGATGTCACCAGCATCCCGCTGCCCGAAGGTGTCTTTATCCCCGATGTTGCCCTTGAGCAAGCCAAGCAGTATATTAAACAGCCCGGCACGCTTAACCACAACATCTTTAAAGCCATTGTGTACAGCGGTGGCCGTGCCACCAGCGAGCAAGTACGCAATTACCTCGTCAACAACGATATTAGGCTCCCCAAAACCAACCAATCGTTTGATGAAGTACCTTTGGCTAAAATTGCTACCAAAATTACTTACTTAGCCAAACAAGGCATGGTAGACCAAGTTAAAGGCATTTATACCAGCAAACTAGGCTGGCAAACCGAAGCCTACAGCCCAAACGTTTAAGCACGTTGTTGTTGTACCTGCACAGGTGAGGCCAGTGGGCTGGCCTGTGCGGGTGGGGCGGGCGTTGCTGCTACTGGGTGAGCTTCAAGCAAGCTAGCATAGCCCAGTAGCTTTACTAGGGTTGCTAGTAGCGTCGGCTCAAAGCTCTTGGCTCCATCTTTCAGCATAATACCCAAGGCCACTCGGGTGGGGATGGGTTGTTTGTAAGGGCGTTTACTCACCAAGGCATCAAACACGTCAGCCACTTTAATTATGTGCGAATATAGGTGTATGTCTGAGCCTTGCTTGTTGTAGGGGTAGCCACCGCCGCCGTATTGCTCTTGGTGTTCAAGGGCGGGTAGGCACAACGCTTCGGGGAGTTTTAGCTCGTGCTTTAACACGTTATAGCCTAAAGCAGGGTGTTCTTTCATCACCTTAAACTCACGCTCTGTTAAGCGGCTAGGCTTAAACATAATTTGGGCGGGTACCATCAGCTTGCCTAAATCGTGCAGCAGGGCAGCCAAGCCCACCTCATGTACTTCGGCATCGCCTAGCCCTGCCTGCTTGGCCAAGGCCATGCTGACAATCGCCACGTCCATGGTGTGGTCGTAGGTAAAGGCATCATGCACCCTTAAGCGGCCAAGGTACTGGTTAGCCTCAAGGGTACGCCCCACGTTAGCCATAAAGGCCTCTTTGTTGAGTTGCTTTAGGGCATCGTCCGTCTCGGGGTTAGCGGCAAGGTGCGTAAGTAACGTCGCCATAGGGTCGGGGGTAACGGGCAACATCGCCACGGTAGCAGCAGCCTCGGGTGGGTGAGCGACACTTTGCCAGTCTTCGGGTGCGCTTAGCCAGTGCTGGCCTTCGTGGTAGAGGTGGCTAGCGGCGGCATGAAACCAGTAAAGGCGTTGCTTGGCCAGTTGGTTACGTTGGGTTTGGCTCGCAAGGGGCTGGCCTGCCTTAAGCTGTAAGCTATGGGTGTGGTCATACACATCAAAGGGCAACACATCGTGTTCAGCTAGCTGGTGCGTATTAAGGCGTTTAAACATGGTATACCCTCGGCAAAGGTAAGTACTTTCTGTCGTTATCGGTACAAGGTGGCTAACCTTTAGGGGTGTCGTTACAAACTCATGCGTTAAGAGGTTTAGGCTAAGCGGAGGCTGGGCATATCTGTAAAAAACACCGCCCCTTGCCTTGTAAAACGCAAGAGGCGGTGAAAGCTAAAACTTGGGGGCTAGGCCACAGGAGCTTCGACGGGAGTCGCCTCGGGCAAAGCGGGTAGCTCTAGGGTGCGGGGTTGAATCTTGACACCCAAGGCCGACAAATCAAAGGGTTCACCCTCGTGTACTACGGGGGTTACACTAATACCAGCGTTACGTTGTGCCAAAGTCTCTTTTAGGGCTTGGGCAGGCACAGCAAACGTATCCGTTGGTATCGCATCAAACGCAAAGCCAAGCGAACTTAATACTTTAGTGGCTGCAGGATGGACTGGGTTGGGAGCGACCACCAACACTTTTTGTGCTGTTGGCTGTTGCGTTACGCCCAACATCAAGGGAGCAATACCGTTAAAGTTGGTGGTTTTAACCAGCTTATCTACCCATTGCGTTACGGCATGGGTAGCCACTTCTGTAGCTTGGGTGGCTTCTTGTACGACAGGCTCCAAGTGACTAATCATTAAGCCCCACAATGTCTTGTTCTCATCATCATAAAGAGCCTGTACTTGTTGCCTGCTCTCGGGGTTACTCACCACGGCTAAGGCTTGCTCAAGCGTAGCCCCTACGTAGCCGTCATGAGCTAAACGTGTTATCTCTGTAGCTTCAGGGTGGGGTGGGGCAAAACTATCCACGGTAGTGCCAGGGTTAAAGGCTTGTTCGGCGTGTTGTTGCGACAGGGCTAATTGGGAGGTTAGCCACGGAATATCATGATGATCTAACTCACCAAGGGTTAGGGTTTTTGTGTGAGGGTGGCCTATCCACTGTGTCGCCCCTTCAACAACCTTGGCTACAGGATGAGCAAATTCACCTGCAATTTCGTACGTTGGTATAAACCCATAAGCAGAGCGGTTAGTAACAGAAGGGGTAGACGTTAGCGTGTTTAACATAGCACTTCTTTCAACAAACAAGGGGTACAAATCATTAACGTGATGCTTTGCCTAACGCACGTAAAGCAATAAAATTGCGTTTGGCGTGTTGCTTTGTTGTTACATGCCTGTTGGGTAAAGCAACTGTTTACCGTATAGTACTTTTACTAACAGAGTCCTTACTGTACTTCCTTTCAGCGATTGAGAACCCCCTGACCATGGCACCCGCCTACCCCAGCCTACAAGCCGAAGACAACCTAGACGAATTGGTTGAACGCCTTAAACATATTGGCCTAAGTGCCTATGAGGGCAAAGTGTATCTCGCCTTGCTACGCCAACACCCAGCCACAGGCTACGAAGTAAGCCAAAGCAGCGGTGTACCCCAAGCCCGTGTGTACGAGGTGTTGCGCGCGCTGGAGGCTAACCATATTATCGTCTCCAACGGTAACAAGCCCGTTACCTACACGCCCATCTCGCCCGACCAGTTGCTCGACCGCTTTGAACGCTCGCAACAGTCGCACCTAAAGCACTTACGCAAGATACTGCCCGCTTATAGCGATACCACGATTGACCCTGTGCTTAACCTACGGGGCGAAGCCAGCATTATTCGGCATGGGTTGGATATGATTGACCACGCCACCACCAACATTTACCTTGAGATTTGGAAGCAAGACTTGCCCTCTCTGCAACCCGCCCTAGAGGCAGCACAAGCACGAGGCGTTGATGTGCGTGTGGTTGGCTATGGCGAGCCTGAACTCGCCTTTGGGCAACTGTTTTTGCATGGCAATGGCGATATGATTGAACAATCGCTAGGTGGGCGTTGGATTATGTTATGTGTGGATGATGCCGAAGGGCTGATTGGTACCTCGTTTGGTGCCGCTAACGATGAGGACACCCCACCCGCCGCCGAAGCAACTCTACCTGATGTCTGTACCCAAGGCGTGTACACCCGCAACAAAGGGATTGTCACCATCACCAAAATGTTGATTGTGCATGACATGTTTATTATTGACATTGAAGCCAACCTTCGCCCCCAAATGGAAGCCGTGTACGGTAAAGATTTACTGCACCTACGCAAGCGTATTTTAGGCGATGTCGCCACGGTAGGCTTCCACTAACCTAGGGCGTGTCACCAGTTAGGCGAAATACGATGGATTCAAGGAAAAAAGAACGGCTTTTGTTGATTGCGTAGCAATCACTCTGTAAGGCGTGTAGACAAACCTACATAACGAAAAAACAGCTCTTTTTAACACAGAAGACACGGATTGTAGCCAACTGATGACACGAGAGTGTTATAAACTAATGTTTTTAGTAGGATAGGGTTTGTTTGTTAAAGCGAGTCTTTAAGCTATGCCACATCCAACTTGCCCCAAATGTCAAGGTTCTAGTATCAAATCGGGTAAAGGACAAGG
>JBIKUS010000147.1:0-4464 GCA_044347425.1 Vampirovibrionales bacterium
CCACATCGCCCGTTTCGTCGTCTCAGCCGCAACCCAAAGCACCACCCCACCATGATGGCTCAACCCGCCAAACCCAAAGCCCTTAAACCCAAGGCCGATGCCGACCCCGCCGCCACGGCAGGGGCAGGTGGCTCTGCCGCTAAAGCCGCACCCAACGCAGGGGGAAGCCCAATGCAACTGATTTTAATGCTTGTCGCCATTGTGCTGGGTTCTACCCTAGGCCCCGCTTTGGCCATGTACTTTTTAGGCCCCATGGTGTTAGTGCCAGCCATTACCGCTGCCCTGCCCCAAGCTGCCGCTGGCGAACACGCCGAAGGTGAAGGAGGCGAAGGCGGTGAGCATGGCGAAGGGGGCGAACACGGCGGCGGTGGCCATGGTGCCAGCCTTGTGGGCATGAACCTACCCCTTACCGATTTTACCGTTAACTTGCGTAAAGACCCCAACCTGAAGGGGACGCAATACCTACGCACCAAAGTCAGCCTCAGCCTTAAAGTACCTGATGCCGAAAACTGTGTGGTGCAAGCCGCCCACGCCGCCGAACATCCCGCTGAAGGTGGTGGTGGTGGCCACGGTGGGGGCGCACCCGCTGCCGACCCTATGGTGGCTTGCCAAGAAGCCTTTGAGAAGAAGCTCGCCCTCTACGTGCCTACCATCCGAGACATTGTTAATACCTCGCTGATGAAGCGTTCGGCCAGCGACATCTCAAGCCTTGAAGGGCAAGAGCTGCTTAAAGACGACGTAATACGAGACGTGAACGCCATTATGGCAGGCACCGAATACAAAGTGTTACGCATTAACCTTCAAGATTTTGTGGTACAGCAATAGCTTTACCCCCTGCACCCAAGGGGCGATTTGCGAATCGCCCGCTTACCCCCCAAGAGAGCGTTAGAGAGACAGACACACCGTGTTATCGCAAGAAGAAATTGATAGCCTGCTATCGTCCCTGTCCACCAGTGGCGCACCTGCTGCTACGGGTACAGCCGTTGCCACGCCCTTGGCCAACACAAACGTTAGCTTGGGGGCTTCAGCCAGCCAGCAAGAAGCTAGCCAAAGCAGCCTTGAAGCCATTCTCAAGCAAGAAAAGCTCAAAAACTACAAAATCTATAACTTTAAACGGCCAGACAAGTTCTCTAAAGACCACCTCCGCGCACTACAAACCATCCACGAGAACTTTGCCCGCCAACTGGGGATGCTACTCACCACCTACCTACGCCTCAGTGTTGAAGTGGATGTGGTCTCTGTTGACCAACTGACCTATGACGAGTTTATCAAATCCATGCCTCGGCCTATTAGCGTGGCCATTTTGGAGTTTGAACCCCTGCCTGGCCAGCTACTGCTAGGCACCAGCTACGAGATTACAGCGGGGATGGTTGACCGTATGCTAGGCGGTTCGGGGGTTATCTCTAGCAAGCCCCGAGAGTTTACCGATACAGAAAGCTCGTTGGTGACTCGCCTCATGGAGCGAGTGCTGAAGGTGCTTGAAGAATCATGGCGGGGCATGATGGATGTGAGCATCGCCATGCGAGGGCTGGAAGACAACTACTCCATGGTGCAAATCACCTCGCCAGGCGAGATTGTGGCACTGGTCACGCTCGAAGTAACGCTTAACAACAAAGACAGTGGCCTGATGAGCCTCTGCATCCCCTACCCCGTGCTTGAGGAAGTGCTACAACAACTCAGTAACCAACATATCTTCCATCGCCAGCAAGAGCTACAACCCCACGAACAAGAGCATATCCTGCACAAAATGCGCTTTGCCCACCTGCCCATTAGCGTCCTGCTGGGCGGGGGTAGCATCACCCTAGGCGAGCTACTGGGGCTGGACGAAGGCGATGTCATTGCCCTAGAGCGAGAAGCTGGCCAAGAGATGCTGTTATGCGTCAACCAAGAACCCAAGTTTTACTGTCGGCCTGGTACCCTTAAAAACCAGTTAGCCGTACGCCTCACCGAACCTATCCCCACGGTTGAAGCCTTAACGGGCTTCGGCCTCCCCTCGTGCCACGACGAAGAAGAACGCTTTATACCCCCCTCAACGCTGGGAGACATCGCAAGCCAATGAGCCTAACACCCGAACAAACCGACCGTAGTAAAACTCTCCTAAAACAAGGGTTAGAGGCTGCCTGCCATGCTTTGATGGACATGCTTGGCTTTGACGTAAGCCTTGGCGAGCTTGAACACGTGAACAACAGCAACTGGGATGCCTTACCCGACCGCTTTGAAGCCGACAACCCGCTCATGGCCACCTTTACCCTTGCCGATGACCAAGTGGGGATGCTCCTGCTCAAGCAGGCGCAGGCCAGTGTCTTAAGCGACTTTATGCTAGGCGGGGCAGGCGCACCCGATGCTGATACCCAACTTGCCCTAAGCGATATGCAACTAAGTGCCGTAAGCGAGGCCATTAGCCAAGGGCTAGCCCGAGCCGTAGAGGCCATTGCCCTTGCCACAGGCCAACCGCTTGAAGCCAGCTTACCCCAAGTACAAGCCTATAGCGATGATGAACGGCTAGAGAAAGCCACCCACTGGCTGGCCACACCCTTGTGGTCTGTACACGGTAGCTTGCACCTTAACCAAGGGGCAACGACTGAAGAACTTGAGTTTATACTGATTGTTGAAGAAGACCTGTGTGGTTTTATGGCGAAAAGCGAGGGTAAGGCCACGCCTGCCGCTAAAGCCCCCTCGCCCGCTGCACAAGTAGAGGATGCACTAGCAGACATGAACGACTTGGCCGCCAGCATTATGCAACGGGCGCAAGCCCGTGGTGCCACCAAAGCCCCTGCTGGGGTAGGGCAGCCCACGCAAGCCCCCACGGGTGCCAGCGCACAACCCGTTACCGTACAGCCCGTCCAGTTTGGTAGTTTTGACCAACAGCCTAACGTGCTGGGCGAAGAAGGCGGCAACCTCGGCCTTTTGCTCGACATTCGCCTAAACCTAACCGTGGAGTTAGGGCGCACCAAACTCACCATTAAAGAGGTACTCGAACTCACCCGTGGCTCAATTATATCGTTAGACAGGGTGGCGGGCGAAGCCGTAGACTTATACGCCAACGGCAAGCTGATTGCCCGAGGCGAGGTGGTGGTTATTGAGGACAACTTTGGCCTCCGCATTACCACCATCGTCTCGCCAGCTGATAGGCTTAAAACCGTTTAGACTTAACCTTTGGGTGTAGGCTGTGTAACAAGCCTAACACCCTAATGGCTTGCTTTAGCCCAAAAATACACCTGATGATGAATGGGCAATGAGCCTGAGGCAACCTATAATACTTATAGAGTGACTCAGTTAACCAACCTCATCACTCTCTGGCGGCCTGATTTGAGACAGGCGACTTTAATATCGGGATTACTTAACGACACCCATAGGGGCTGCACTATGCAACCAGTATCACGCTCATCGCTACCGCTTACTGCCTTGCCTTTGGGTGCTGCTGCCACAGGTGTTGATGCCACCGATGATGCACTCGCTACCAAGTCTACTCCTGTTAGCCCTGCCGCCACCACTGGTACCAGTGGCGATACCGCCGAACTCACCCCCAACGCTTTAGAGCGTGCGCAAAGTGATTACAAAGTCCTCAAGTTTGCCCGTGCTGCCAGCCGCATTGAAGACACCGCCACCGCCGACCGTGCCGCTGAACTCAAACAACAGCTGGCCACCCCTGATGGGTTGCAGGCCTACTTAACCAAGCTTTCTACCGAGGGCGTAGCTTCGGCCATGCTACAAAGCCCCGTAGCTTCGTACCTAGCTGCTAACAGCTAACCCCCACCAAACCTCCTTTTTTTACGAGAGAAAAGCCAGAACCCTGCCCTTGTTGGCAGGGATTTTTTTATGGATGTAAGCAATTTATCTCTTTTCAAGAGTGCTTGTATAGCTAACTGCAGAGTGTTTGAAACACGTTAGCTTTTTAAGCTTTTGACTTTCAACCATTCCGTTTATTGGTGCTTTGGGGCGCTGCCCCAAACCCCGTCGGAGGAACTTCGTCCCTCCGAACCTCCCGCCGTGTTGGGCTTGCCCCAAGGCCGTTAACATTATGCTTCATAGACTTAATGGCTGGCACTAACTAAAGCACTTTGGCCTTACGCCATAGCAGCCCTAAGGCGAGGGCTAGCATCAACAGTAACGGCATGGCCGTGGCTAAGGCAATACTGTGGCTTAGCGTGAGTAAACCGCCAAAGGTAAACGCCCCCGATTGCCCAACCGCCACAGACAAACTACGCAACACGTAAAACAGAAACAGAATACCAATGGCAAGCACAAAGCCCCGCTCGTTGTTGCGGCGTGGTGCCACAATGGCCAGGGGTACGCCTGTTAACGCAATGAGCAAACAACTGGCGGGCAGTGTGAGTTTCTCCCATAGGCGCACAAAGTACTTGGGTACCACCTCTTCGCCAGCGATGGCACGCTGTTTAAGCACTTGGCGTAAGCGTAAGAAACCGTGGGCGTAAACATTGAGACGCTCCTTTAACGAAGCCA
>JBIKUS010000148.1:0-4447 GCA_044347425.1 Vampirovibrionales bacterium
ATCGGTGCGCCAATTTCAACGACGTTTTGTAGCAGGGTACGCCGTTTGGGCAGTTGCGCCTCAAGGCTGGCTTTAAGGTCGGTGGTGCTTTGGGCTAGCTCTTGGCTAATGGCGGCCGTGGCCTCCTGGGGCATCAGGCTCATGACCTCTTCAGGGCTGAGGGTGATGTCTTGTTGTGCCAATTCGGCTTGCACTTGTTGTACCAAAGCTTGGTTAGCCCCCACAGAGGAGGCTGGGTTGGCACTGGCATCGCCCTGTAGCATAAATGGCGAGGGTGCAGTGGCCTGTTGGGCAAACAACGCTTGTGGCGCAGGCTGGTAGCCCATGCTAAAGGGATTGCTTGGGCTAGCTGTTTGGGTGGTTGGCCAACCAGCGGCGGTTAACGTATCAGCAGAGAAGGCTTGCCCTGTGGCCTGTGGGACTGGTGAGCCAGTGGCTGGCGTTAAAGGGTAACCATAAGGGTTAGGAGGAATCGTCGTCATAATCACAAACCTATTGTTAAGAGCTTAGGGGAAAGCCGTGTGAGAAAAGAGCCTATGTTTGCATTAAAACAAGCAAGGCAAGGTTTGTGTTAGTTGTTTTTAGTTTTTATTATAAGCTATTTAACAGCAGGCTTTGGGGGCTGGCTGTGACCAAACCACTGTTCAAAGTGGTGAGACAGGCATCGCCCTAAACGAGACAGTTGCCCACCTACAAAGGCCAGCGGTGCTTGCAATAGGCGGCTGAGGATTTCCCACTCGACAATCTCAACGGCAAATAGACCCATGGTCTCTAGCAGGCCTTCAACAAAGCCAAAGCTGGGTTGGGCTTGTGTGGGTGGTACGGGTAAGGTTTGTGCCATAGGCTTGCTTACAGCACCTTGCTGACGTGCTTGTGGCGCACTTGGCACGGGCGGGGTTAGGGTAAGCGAAGGGGAGGTGTAAGAGAATTGCATCATGCTTGTGTAACGCCCATGAAGCCCCTAAGTTGCTACTTGTAGCTGACAGATGCAACTGAGTTGCAGGTTAGGTTTTGAAAATGGCTTGTCGCAAGCCTCGTAGTTGAATCTGTTACATAATACACTTGTAGTTTAGGTTGGATATCCCAAAAGTGGCTATTTGTTAAGGTTTTATATCTATTTTAAAACAAATTAAGAAACATTTTGGTTACAATAGCGACAACTTGCCCTAAAACTGGTTTAATAGGGTTGTAAGCACGTTGGCTTACCTCTGGCACAATTGATTGTTTTGGCATGTTAAATCACCCTTTTGTTGTTATGGTTGTGCCAAACTGTGTTATCGCTTTTTTGTTAAACCTTACCTTCTGCATGTCGCCTGCCAAGTGATGATGCTGACAATTTTACCTTACCCGAGAGAAGCAGGAATAAAGGGATCTCATCGTATGGCTCACCCATCTGGCCAACCTACCCAAACCGCCGCTAGCCCCAACGCTGCCACGCCAAGCTACGGCCACCTTATCCCATTGTCGTTACGGCAAGGCGCACGCAATGCCGATTATTTTGCCGAAGACCAACTTAAATACAGCGAAGCCGTGAGCGATTTTATTAGTGTGCGGGGGTTTATGACCCAAACCGCTGGCTTTAACTTAGGCAATTTATTCAGATACGCCTTGGCTACGGCACCCTCACCTAGGCAGTAGCAATAAGGTTACCACTGGTCGGGGTCATCGGCCAAAAGTGCGTTTAATTGATCTTGCAAGTTAGCCAAGGGTTGATGAGTGGCGGTGGTCGCCTCCTCCTCAGCAGCAGCCTCGCTCGTGACGGGGAGGATGGCACGATCGGCGTGAGTGTCACAAAAATTGTCTTGGGTATACTCGGCTATCACCAGTTGCGTTATCAGGTGAGCTAAATCCACTACGCCTTTGGGGTCAATCTCTTCGTACCAATCGGCATCATCTAGCTGGCGTTCTTTGTTTTGGTGCAGGGCGAGGGTGGCAAGGCCATATCGCTCATCAACGCTAAAGGCAATGGGCTTAACGTAAGGGGTTAGGCATACGTCGCAATAGCGTAACAGCTGGCCGTGAGCTTGGCCTACCACGGTAAAACCTGCGCTTTTGCGGTGATACGTCAACGTCACCTCAAGCAGGGCTTGCCATTCGGGGGTGTCGTCGCCAAGGTAGGGGGCTAGCTCGCCTTGTAGGTGCAGGGTGCGCTTGAGGGTAGTACTTGGGGCGGTACTGGGGTGCATAATGGTTTGCACGGCCATCAGCCATGGCTCAACGTGGGCGGGTTGCGGGGGCTGGCTTGCCCAAAGGGGCAACGGGTCGGGGGTGTCGGGAGTGAAAGTCATCAGCGTTGTGAGTTACTCAGCAGGCAAGGGTACAGGGGTAGGGGCGGCTTTGGCTTCAAGCGGGGTGAGCCACGCCTGCACTTGATCAAGCCAGCGAACAATGGCCATGCCTGTGGTGGCATTGGTCTGGGGGGCTTGGTCGTTGTGTAAGGCATTGAGAAAGTGTTGGCATTCAAGCTTAAGCGGTTCAAGGGGGAGGAACTCCAGCGCACGTTCTTCGCGGTGGCCGTTGCGGGCAACCCGCACAAACTTGAGCTTTTGGTCAGGGGGTAGGGTATCGTCAAACACAAAGGCACCGCCTTCGCCTTGTACCCGCATGGTTACCCGCTTGGTGGGCGAGACCCAGCTGGTGTGTACTCTACCTAATAAACCGCCCGTTAGCTCAAATTGCGCTAGCACGTCGTCGGCCTTGCCGTCGTCTGGGCGGGTGGTGGTGGCCTGCACGTGGTGAACGTGGGTTAGCTCTAGCTGGGTGAGGTATTGAATCATCGACAAATCATGCGGAGCCAAATCCCACCACACGTTGCGGTCGTGGCGTGGTACGTTCCAGTTAAGGCGGTAGCTTTCAATCAGTTGCAGGGGGCCAAGCACACCTTGTTCAAGCTCGTAGCGTACACGGTTGACCACGGGGTGATACACCAGCAGATGCCCCACCATCAGCACTTGGTTGCGCTGTTGCGACAGGGCCACAAGGGCTTGAGCGTCGGCAAAGTTGGTGGCAAGGGGTTTTTCAACGTACACGGCTTTGTCGGCCAGTAGGGCTTGCTTGGCCAGCGGGGCATGGCTGGGGCTGGGGGTGGCAATTACCACGCCAGCCACTGCGGGGTGGGTGAGGGCTTCGTCTAGCGTGGTGTAGGTGGCCAGACACGGGTAGGTTTGCTTAAAGCTGGCCAACACCTCGGGGCGAGTATCGACCAAGGCGACGAGGCCTTGCAGCTCGGCAAAGTTACGCACGAGGTTTTTGCCCCAATAGCCTCCGCCGACGACGACCACGCCAGAGGCGGGGGCAAGCGATGAGCTGGTGGTTGGGTTGGCACGAGAGCTAAACATGAGGCAAGCATCACCAAAACACAAAACAAACTTTAACTATACGCCAAGCCTAGCCGTATGGCTAGCAAAGCCTTGGCTGATTGGCCTGCCGTTAACTAATGGTAAAACGTGCCTTAATAGCGTGGCCGAATAAAAACAGCAACACCACCGAGAACAACACTTGCGCCATCATCAACACCGTGGCTTCGTCGGGGGTGTTGGGAGGGGATGTGGGTATTGTTTCGTTTTGCTGGCCGTATAGGCAAAGCAGGTGACGGTTGACGCTGCCCGAAGGGTCGGCGGAGAGAAAGAGGCTTTTGTTGACGCTAAGCAGACTAGCGGCCACCACTTTATTGCACGTGGTGGGGGGTTGAGTCGTGGTGTCTTGAGACAGCTTCAACAACCCAAAGGTGGACAACCCAATAACCACCCCAAGCCACAAGAGGGGGCGCATAAAGGATTGGCCAAAGTCTGAGAGGGCTTCAAAGGCGAGGCCAGCCCAAAAGGCACCTGTAAGGGGGGTGTCGTGGTGCCAACGGCGGGCGAGGGTTTCGCCTTTAAAGCATTGGCGAGCTAGGATGTGGTGCTTACCCGCTTCGGCCATGCGCTTTAACGCCCGCCACTGTGTTTCTTCGTCTTTTAGTTTGGTGTCATGGTAAAAATTGATGGCCAGTAGCCATAGTATGGCTAGTTGTATCACATTGGTTAAAAAGAGTAGTGGTGAATATGGCAGGGACAAGTAGGTTAGTATAACACTTATAGCACTATGTAACATGGCTATAAATGCTGGTACAAGGCGAGTTGGCTGCTTAGGTAAAACAGTATTGTCTAAATCAGGGGACACAACGTAGTGGGTTTGGGTAAAGTCGGGTAGATGCGTAAAGGTGGCTTGCTTGAGAACAATTCTTCCTTTGATATCCATTAAGAAAAAACTTGCCTTACTTTTAAAGCTAGCATTGTTTAGGACTAAAATACCCTTGATGCTTGAGCGTGTAAAATCTATATATACCTCCGACAAATTAAACTATTTGAATACTAAGGTTTTGTGTTACAATGGTTGAATGAACAACACAAAAGGCAAGCCAATTAAGACCAAAGCGGAACAGCTTGAAGACCGCAAAAAGCTAGTG
>JBIKUS010000043.1:0-15743 GCA_044347425.1 Vampirovibrionales bacterium
ACTTAACAAGCCGTAAATTGAAGTCACTTCAAAAACAATCTGCTAAGGTTCTTGCCTGCTTTCAATCACCCACCACAAGCTATGCGGCTCTCAAACCCACACTTTAAAGTATCGTCGGTATAAGAGACTGAATCCTTATGCCTATTTAATTTCATTCCTTTAAAATGTGCATCTCGCCCAAAGCAACATTCAATAAAATTGGTTTCTTTGTTAAAGTTACAATACAAGAAACTAACATCTTTGCAGAAAGTAGCTTTTCGAAAAAAAGCATTGTCAGCAAAAATGGATCCTCTGAAATCGGCTAAGGCCTTAAAAATTCCATCTTGAAAAAAAGCAGGTTTATTAAATACACAACGTAAAAACCGAGCCTCATTAAATTGGGTTTTCTGAAATTTGGCAACGCTCCAAAATTCAGAAGAATTGAACCATACATTTACATGAAATTTGGCATCGTTGAAATTAATTTCCTCTGCAGAGTCCCTTTGTCCAAAAACAACCTCTGAAAAAATAGCATGCTTTTCAAAATGAGAATGACTAAAATCGCATCTTTTTTTTATCTTCATTTTGTAAAACAGGCATCCTTCTTTAAATTTAACTTCTTTAAAGTCAACATCATTAAAATATGCCAATCGGAAGGAAACAATTTGACTGAATTCACTACTTGTAAAATCGCATTTTTCTAAAAATTGAGTATCTCCAAAATCGGCTTCCTCGCTAAAAAAAGACTTTGTAAAGCTAGTTTTTCTGAAAGTGGCTTTGTTAAAACACGCCTTGTCTTTAAATTTACTGAAGTTAAAAAAAGATTCTTCATTAAATTCTACAGAATCAAAGCGGGCTTCCCCATGAAATCGGGTGTTTCTAAATGAAGCAATAAGATCAAACTGTGTGTTAGTAAATATCACTTTACCTGGGAAGATAAGCATATCAAACTCTATACCACGGTGGAACTCCAACCCTTCCAGCGAAACCAATCCATCTGGATATGATTGTTCATCAAAAATCATATCGCTAAAATCAGCCTTAGCTCTTCTCTCCCAGTCCTCTAGGCTATGCCAGTCATCCCAATCTTCATCGTTTATTTCTGAACTTAACTGTTTGTATTCCTCAAGTAACGATTCTGCCCAAGTATTCCAAGCGTCAGATCCTTGTTCAAACAGTCTCATGGTTTGTAAGCGGTTCATGGGCGGGGGCTTTCACGTTTGGGCATGAAGGTAGCCTACCCTGCTACTTAGTAACAGTCAACTGCCAGCTAAAAGCCCCCTCTCAACAAAGCTACATCCCTACCTCTCCCTTAGGGAGAGGTCGCTACAAAGTAGCGGGTGAGGGAAACCTAGCCGTGATAGTGTTTTTTGAAGTTCCCTCACCCTGCCCTCTCCCTAAGGGAGAGGGCAGAAGGGTTACAACAGCCACGGCCATAGGTTGAGTACCCACGCCGCCACGCCCCCTATGGCAAACGCCAACACCCACGACAGCGTTAACACCACTCCGCCCTCTTGCCAGCCTCGCTCCTTCCACAACACGGTGGCACTGGCAATACAGGGTACAAACAGCGTCATCGTCACCATGGCCGTCATCAACTGGGCAGCCGAGAGACTATCTTGCAACTGGTAAAAACCCGCTAGGCCAAAGTCTCGGCGCACCATACCCATCACAAACGCCCCTGCCGATTCGGGCGGGAGGCGCAACCACGCCTGTATAAACGGCGCCAACACCGTTTGCATGGCCTGCAACCAGCCCAAAGCATGTAAGCCAGCCACCAGCACCGCCCCTAAAAAAAACAGCGGAGCCGCCTCAATTAAAAAGCCCACGCCTCTGTGCCACGTTTTTTTGAGGATGGTCAACGGTTTCGGCCAGCGCAAGGGGGGTAAATCCATCACCAAAGCAGACGATTTACCAGGCAATAATTTGTTTAAAATACTGCCCAACACGCCAAACGTGGTGGCTAAAAACGCCAAATACAACAGCCACGCCTTAAGCCCGCCCAACAAGGCCACCATACCCATAATCACGCCCAATTGCGCCGAACAAGGGATGGTAATGGCTAGCAAGGCATTGGCAATGGTGCGCTCCCGTTGCGAGGTGAGGACACGGGTGGACAGCGTGGCCATGGTGACGCACCCCAAGCCCAGTACCAAGGGCAAAATGGCTCGGCCATTCAGGCCAATGCGGCTAAGCAAGCCATCGGCCAGCACGGCGAGGCGGGGTAAATACCCACAATCTTCTAACACAGAAAGGTACAGGTAAAAGCCAAATACCAACGGCGCCATCACCCCCACCAAGTAGCGCAACGTGACGGTGACCACGCCAAATTCGCCTGCTAGCAGGCTAAAAGCTAGGTTGTCTCGCCCTTGGGTCAGTAGCGCAATGCCCCGCTGTAGCCAAGGCTCCACCACGCCCATCATCAAGCCCGATTCCAGCAAATCCACCAAGTCGCCTGCTACCCACACGCCAATCAGTTGGTATAGGGCGAGCAAGACGGCCACCAAGCCCAAGGCTCCCCAAAACGGATGCATGAGGGCAATGGCAAGGCGTTGCCCCAAGGTGGTTGGCCGTTGTTGGCCAAGCGGTGGGGCTTGTACCAACTTGGGTAGCCAACTGTTAAGGTACTGCCTTCGGGCGGCGTAAACTCGTAATCGGTCGGTGGGGTGCGCCTCTAAGGCTAACACGCCTGCCCCTTGGGCAAGGTCTGGGGTGGGGTGGCCTTGGCTGGCGTGGGGCAGGGCTTCGGCCAGTTGGCTTAGCCCCTTGCCTTGCGTGGCCACTAAGCCCACCACGGGTACGCCCAAACGGGAGGCCAAAGCGTCAAGGTCAAGCGTGGCTCCTCGGGCTTCAAGCTCGTCTAGCTGATTAACGGCCACCACAAGAGGATAGGCCATATCAATCAGTTGTTGCGTGAGGAAGAGGTCTCGGGCGAGTTGCGTGGCACTGACGACGTTGACCAGCACTTGGGCTTGGTTAAGGCAACGTTGCGTCACCAGCTCCTCGTCGCTCAAGCCCGAGATACCATACACCCCAGGCGAGTCGCTGAGGGTGAGGGCTTTTTGCGGGTGTTGGGGGAGGCTCCACTGCCCTTGGTGGATGCTGATGGTGGTGCCAGGGAAGTTGGAGACATCCACATGGCCGCCTGTAAGGGCGTTAAACACCACTGATTTGCCCACATTGGGGTTGCCCGCCAACACCACATGCTGTGGCCAACTGCCTGGTTGCCAAGGTTGGCTGAGGGGGGTGGGGGCGGGGGTGAGCATGGCACGTGTGGCTTGCAAAGCAGCGGGGTTGGGTGTCGCCCCAAGAGTGGGCGTGGGTTGGGCAGAGAGAGGCGTTTTTGACACGGCAGGGGTCTACAAAACCTAGGGGGTGGGGCTAGTTAGCCAGCGGGGCAAAGTTGAACGTGGCTAGCCAAGTCTCTGCCGAGGGCGACTTCGGCATGGTTGGCTTGTATGACGACAGGGCCAAGCCAACCCCTGTGCGACACGTGGATGGGTTGGCCGTGGCCAAGGCCAAGGCGCAACAATTGCAGGGTGGTGTCTTCGCAGGTGATGTTGCCAATGGTAAAGGGTTGATTGAGAGGTGCGTCCAGTAAGGTCATGGTGGCATGGTTCCTTTGGGGTGGGTGATGCTTTCTCTATTAAAGCTTAAAAGCGATGCGCTTGCCAGTGGTGCCAGGAAACCCTAAAAGTTTTACGAGACAACAAGTCGCTAGGGTTAGCTCTTTTTAGGTTTTTGGTTTGCTCTACTCCTCCGTTTGTTTTGTCTTGGGGCTCTGCCCCAAACCCCGCTGGAGGGACCGCATCCCTCCAGACCTCCCGACTGTTGGGCTTGTCCCAAGACCGTTTTCTTAACTTTTATGGTTTTTTGTAGAGAACGTAGGGTGACGCTGTAAATGTTACGTTTTATAAGCCAAGTAGCCTACCCGCTTAAAGTTTTGCCCCTCGTGGCCGATAAACCCACTACCTTCACCCTCGCCAGTACCTACCTAAGGTCGTTTCTTCATGTCCTTACGTGACCGTTTGCGTGGTGGCCTACTACCACCTACACCCTACCCCGTACAAGAGTCCCCGCCTGAGGCTGGGGCTAGCGTGGCACCCCCCGAGGGGGGCGAACCTTGGCATAACGCCACCACGCACCGAGCCGCCGACAGGTTGCGGCAACTGCTGCCTGCCCAGCCCAAACAGGGGAGCAACGCTCAACCGCAAACGGCACCCGAATCGAACGAATCCAGCGAGACACTCGAAAAAATACGGAGCTTGCTCCACGTACGGTTGTTAGGCAGTCTTAACATACCCCAAGGCAGTAACGAGTTAGATGCCCACGCCTTACGTGATGCCGCTCAACAATTATTGGTGCGCCTGCTTGAAACGGAGCGCATCCCCTTAAGTAAGCCAGAGCAAGCTTTTTTGCTAGAGCAATTGCTTGAGGACATGCTGGGCTATGGCCCACTTGAGCCACTGCTACGTGACCCTTCTGTCAGCGATATTTTGGTGAATGGCCCGTATTCTGTCTATGTTGAACGCCATGGTAAGCTCACCCATACCGCCATTCGCTTTAGAGACGAGGTGCATTTGCGCACCGTGATTGACCGTATCGTCTCGGCGGTGGGGCGACGGGTGGACGAGAAAAACCCCATGGTGGATGCTCGCTTACGGGATGGGTCACGCTTTAACGCCATTATCCCCCCGTTGGCTCTCGATGGCCCAACGCTTTCGATCAGGAAGTTTAAACGTGATGCTGCCACGCTAGAGCAACTGCTGGCATGGGGCAGCTTGACCCCTGCTATGGCTAACGTGTTGGCTATGGCCGTGATGGGGCGACTCAACATTATGATTAGCGGGGGGACGGGTGCAGGTAAAACCACGTTGCTAAATGCACTATCCGCCTTAATACCCGCTGATGAGCGTATTGTGACGATAGAAGATTCGGCCGAATTGCAATTACAACAAGACCATGTGGTACGGTTGGAGACTCGCCCCGCCAACATTGAAGGCGAAGGTGCTATTACTGCTAGGCAATTGCTGGTTAACAGCCTGCGTATGCGGCCAGACCGTATTGTGGTGGGTGAGTGCCGTAGTGGCGAAACACTGGACATGTTGCAAGCCATGAACACAGGCCACAACGGCTCGCTGACGACGTTACACGCCAATACCCCTACCGATGCCTTGGCTCGTATTGAGACGATGTGCTTGATGGTGCCTCACCCGTTGCCCGAAACCACCATACGGCAGCAAATAGCGTCGGGGGTGAACGTGATAGTACAGGCCAGCCGTTTGCAAGATGGTAGCCGAAAAATTACCAGCATTAGCGAAGTGATTGGCTTAACTAACGGGCGTATTGAGCTGGCCGAATTGTTTACCTTTAAGCAAGTGGGCATTAGCCCTGAAGGTAAGGTACAAGGGGTGCATACGGCAACAGGGCAACGCCCTGCGTTTACCACCACCTTGGCCGAACATGGGCTACAGCTTAACCCTAAGTGGTTTGAACCTCACGAGCGGCCCCCTTCACCACGGAGGCCGCAAGCATGACGTTACTGTTAGGCTTGGCCGCCATTGCTGTGTTGGTGGCTTTGGCCATTGGGGTGATTGTTTACCAATCCATTAACGTGGTAGCCCCCCCCACTTCTGACGTGGTGAACCGCTTGCAAAGGGTGTGCCAAGGGTCGGCAACAAAAGCAACGCAACCGCCCCCTAAGGGTAAAGTGGCTCAGCCAACCCTGCCCCTACTGTTAATGAGCGACGAACCCGTCCACTGGTTAGAGCGGCTGCTTGTGCCTTATACGTGGGGGCTGGCTTTGGTGACGTTGATTCATCAAACGCAACCCGCCGACAGGCTCCCCCTCTTGATTTTGGGGTTGGGGGTGGCTCCTGTGGTGATGGGGCTGTTATTAGGCTTACTGGCGCAAAACTTGCTGCTACCGTTACTGGCTTGTCTCGTCCCCTTGGCAACGCTAACGGTGTTGGTGCAGATACGACAACGGCGATTTGATAAAATGCTGGCGCAATTCCCGGGGGCGTTAATGGTGTTGGCAGGGGCGTTGCGTGCTGGCCATGCCTTTCCCTCGGCACTTAAATTGGCCGCTACCGAAACGCCTGTCCCACTTGGGGTGGAGTTACAAGGCATGAGCCAAGACTTAAGCCTTGGCCTGCCACTGGAACGTTGCCTTCATAAACTGCTACTTAGGGTCAATGCCATGGCTGATTTCCAACTTTTTGCTACGGCTGTAACACTACAGCACGAAGCGGGGGGTAACCTTGCCGAAGTGTTAGACAATTTGACGCAAACCATTCGCTTACGGTTTAAGTTGCAGCAGCATATTGCCAGTGTCACCGCCCAATCTCGCATGACGGGGTACTTGATGGGAGCCGCCCCTAGTATTGTGCTAACCATTCTCAGCCTGTTTTTTTATAGTTATGTGGCCGCTTTGTATGAAACCTCAATGGGTAATTTAGGGCTGGCCTTGGCTTTATTACTCCAGTTGATGGGGCTGTTTACCATACGCAAATTGATTGATATAAGGTATTAGCCCCATGGTAATGGACTTGCTAACACAACCTGCAGCACTGGTAGCCTTGCTAGCCAGTGGGGGATTAATGGGGGCAGCAGGCTTTGCTGTAACGTATGGTTGGGTTAGCCATGTTGATACAAAACACAACCAAGCCTTAATACCACAAGTAAGGTTACAACGCTTAGTAAAACAAGGTAAAGTGAGTGCTTCTTACACACAGCACCGAGTCACTATGCAAAAATTACGTGATACTTACCTTGCTTATCGTCAAAGCGTTAAGCCCTTGGCACAGACGCTCTATGGCACCGAACATGACAAACTAGAAGCTCTGCTGAACCAAGCTGGCATGACGCAACACAACGAACATGCTATTGAAGAGTTGTTAGCCGAACGCCTCATGCTCTCACTGTTGATGGGGGGGGGCGTGTTTGTGTGCGTTATTGCCTTACCTTTTATGCTTGGGTTTAAACTGATGATTATTTTGGCCGCACTGTATGCGGGTGGAGCCATTCCCCTGTGGCAACTTAAGCTTAAAGCCAAGCAGCGGGCGGCCTCCATACAACGAGACTTGCCTGATGTGATGGATTTGATGGTGATTTGTGTTGAAGCTGGCCTTGGGCTAGATGCCACACTAAAACGTGTGGCCAAGGAGACAAAGGGCATGGCGCCTGAATGTGCGGCAGAGTTGGCCGTGATGAGTGCGGAGTTGATGGCGGGTTTACCTCGTGTTGAGGCGTTTAGCCGTTTTGCCCAGCGTAGCCAAGTGGAGGAGGTGAAATCCTTCGCCTCGTTGATGTCGCAAAGCGACCGTATGGGCTTGAGTATTGCCCAAACGCTACGGGCTTTTTCAGATGATTTACGTACACGCCGACGGCAACGTGCCGAAGAGAGTGCGGCTAAGGCCAGTGTTAAAATGACGTTGCCCTTAGTGTTTTTCGTGTTCCCTCCGTTGATGATTATTTTGCTGGGGCCTATGGCCTTGCAGATACTGGAGGTGTTTGGCATGGGCGGTTTAGTGGGTGTTGGTTTAGGTGGTGGGTAAGCTGCCGAATAGCTAGCCCAACCCTACAAGCCTTTGAGCGGACAGGTGGGGGCTAAAAACACCTAAAAAAAGAAAAAAAGAAAAAATCGCCGACGAACGGAACCCCTAGAGATTGAAAAAGCCTAAAAATACTCATTTTTAGAGAATACACCATACGCTAGTTTAAAAGATAAAATGCCTCTCAACCAAAGTGCTAAACACTACAGGTTCAGTGTTTTATATCGGGTTGTAGTGCCTAGGGTTTGGTTTGTTTTGGCTGATGCGAGGGGTGGTCTCCCCTCGCGCTCCCCCACAGAGGGGGCTTTTGCCCCCTACTGCTTACCCCCAAAGGCGAGGCTCGCTCCTGCCGCTCGGGACTCAAACTCGCCTGCGGCGAGCTTCGTCATGGCCGAGCTAGTACAAGTAAGTGTACTTCGGGTTTTAGCACTAGGTGAGTTGCTAAGGCTTAGGCTGCAAGTTTCTGCGGTAAAGCAGGGCGTTAATTTCTCCGCCAATTAAAAAGACGAACGACGTGAGGTAGAGCCATAACATCATAACAATAATGGCTCCTAATGAGCCATAAACTTGGTTGTAACTGCCAAAATTTTCAACATAGCTCGAAAATCCTAAAGAAATTAACACCCACAACACAACAAAACTACCGCCGCCCACCAACGATTTTTTGAGCGAGGTCGCACTATAAGGTTTGCCAGGTATCAACGTATAAATAAGGCTGCTAAACAGTGTGACCATACCCAAAACTAACACATAGCGGGCTAATGTCACCAAGGGTGCCGTGACCAAAGGCAGCTCAAAAGTCGCTACTAAAAAAGTGGTAATCATTCTGCCCCAAATTAACAGGTTAGAGCCAAGAAATAGCGACAAGCCAAGCAGTAACACACTGAGGATAGACGTTATCCGCTGGCGAACAAAGCCAATTTGTTCGCCCTGTGGGCGATGATGAATGCGGTAGGCTCGGCTCAACCCTTTAACAACGGCATCAGCTCCGTTAGAGCTGGCCCATAACGCCCCTAATAAGCTAATAATGGCTAAACTTTGCGACCCACCTGTCAGCACCATAGTAATAAGCCCCTGCACTAGGGTAAGGGCTTGGGCGGGTAGCATGTGCTGGGTGTATTGCATCAGTTGAAGGCTGAGGGTGTAAGGGTTGCCCACCACGGCAATTACCGAAAAAATAAAGACAAGGGCAGGTGCTGAAGCCAACAAAAAGTGATAGGCCATTTCGGCGGCTAGGCCACTACAGTCATCCTCTTGTATTTGTTGCAGTAACGCTTTTAAAAAGGGTAAGCCAAAAACTACCATAATAGAGGAACCAAGCCTTTACAGTGTTTTTGAGAACAGGGGTTTGGCTTGTTCATCACGAGTGGTCGTATTGGCTGGGTGTCCCGCCAAGTGGGCATCAAATACCATCGCCACATTGCGCGAGAGTAACCGCCCTAGGGGGGTGAGCTTTACCCAGTCATCGTCAAGGGTGAGCAGGCCTTGGGTCGCCATGGTGGCCAGTTTGTCATCCTCGTAGGCAAAATCGTCTTGCCACGACCGTTGCCAGTGGGCTTGGTAGGCGGTTTTGCTTACTTGGGTTTGGCACATTAAGTGTTGTATGACCCATCGCCGCTGCTCATCGTTGGGGGTCAGGGCGTAGGCTCGGGCTACAGGTAGTTGGTCAGCGTCTAGCATGGCCTCATACACCGAAAGCTTTTTAACGTTTTGGGCGTAGTGCGTGGGCAAAGCACTAATGGCACTCACCCCCATGCTTAACATGGTGGCGTTGCCTGCCCTGGTGGTATAGCCCATAAAGTTGCGGTGCAAGGTGCCAGCGTACAGGGCTTGGGTCAATTCGTCGGTGGGTTTGGCAAAGTGATCCATCCCGATATAGATATAGCCCGCTTCAAGCAAATGGCGTGTAGCCAAGCGGAACAACTCGTATTTGTCCACGCCACTGGGTAGGGTGGCTTCGTCGAGTTTGTTTTGATGAGGGCTAACCCATGGCACAAAGGCAAAGCTATACAGGGCAATGCGTTCGGGGGCAAGGGCAACCACCGTCTCTAGCGTGGTGGTAAACGAGGCTGGTGTTTGGTGAGGCAGGCCATAGATGAGGTCTAGGTTAATACTCTCAAAGCCCAACCGCCTGGCTTCGGCCATCAGGGCAGAGGTTTGCGCTACGGATTGCACCCGATGCACGGCTTGCTGCACGGCAAGGTCAAAATCTTGCACGCCCATGCTCAGCCTGTTAAAACCGTGTTGCCGCAATACGGCCAACTGCTCTGCCGTGGTGACACGGGGATCAACCTCTAGGGCAATTTCGGCCTCGGGGCTAAAGGTAAAGCTGGCTTTAAGTTTAACAATTAGCCGTGCTAATTGGTCGCTGCTAAGGTAGGTGGGCGTGCCGCCGCCCCAATGCACTTGCACCACGGGTTGTTGTGTGGCTTGTGTGGCCGCCACCATCAGGTCTATCTCTTTAAATAAGTAGGTCAGGTAGCGTTCGGCACGCTCTTTTTGTTGGGTGATGATGACGTTGCAGGAGCAGAACAAGCACCGTTCCTCGCAAAAAGGCAGGTGAAGGTAGAGTGCTAGTGGGCGTTGGTCGGCTTGGCCTATGGCGGTTGCCCATGCCTGCGGGTCGGCGGGGCCTTCGCCCCACACGGGAGCGGTGGGGTAGCTGGTGTAGCGGGGGCCGCTTAAATTGTACTGCCCCAGCCACGTGGGGCTTACCCCTGTCGAAGCTTCAAACAGGCGTAAAAAGGTTTGGTTGTGTTGTTGCCAATGGGTTGAAGGGTGTGTCATGGCAGAGTGGCCTAGGTTTAACAAAGGGCAAAGTGTTAGTTGAGTGTAACACAGGTGTCTAGCGTTACAATCAGTTGTAAACCTTCCCCAACACCTTCGGCATGGGTTACTATAGTATATATCAATTAGATATAAGAAACCCCCTCTAACCTTACCCCCCTGACGCTATAACCCATTAAGTTGCTCTGTTACGGGTGGTGCCTTCGTTGTCCACCAGTAGCCCATCATCACTGTTTTTAGCTTGTATTGGCTTAAAGCAGCCCCATCGTTGCCCATTCTCTCTCTGAACGACCTAGACAGGAACTTTGCTGTTTATGACTGAACAGGAATTGTCGCTTACCCTTGGCATTTGGCACGAACCCGAAGCCAACCGCCTCCCCCTAGCCACCTTAGACGACCACGGCTTGCGCCAAGCCCTTGAGGCGATGGCCATGGCACGGCACCAACGCAAACGCAACCATTGGGTGCCTTTGGCCTTGTGGTTGGAGTTTTTGCCTTGGCATAGCCTTAATTAAAGGCCTAGAGCTAGCTAACGTGTCACATAAACTACGGTCTTGGGGCAATCCCAACACGGTGGGAGGTCAGGAGGGACGCGTCCCTCCTGCGGGGTTTGGGGCAGCGCCCAAAATCGCCAAAAAACGAAGAAGCTGTTAAGCCAAAAGCCTAAAAGGCTAAAGTATTTCAAACACTCTATAGCTAGCTATAAATGGTGATGGAGCTATAGACACTTTAATAAGATTAACATTATCACCTTGTTCGTATTTCATGGGTGAAGTAAGCACTTGACTAAGAGAGTTAGGCGGTTGCTTCTTTATCAGCTTCTAGCCAAAACAGGTGTGGCGACCCTATGCGTAAGATGACGTAAAACAGCAGCCAATACGTGCGATAAATCAAACTCACCAACCACAATACTTGGCATAAAGCCGATACCCAAGGTAACGACCCCGCTAGTAAGGCGGCTAGTAGCAGCAAAGCATCTAACGCTGTTAACAGGGTGGTGGCCACAAAAAAGCCCCAAGGGTCAATGATGGGCTGTTTAAGGGCTTGCCAAAAACACCACCCTAAGGGTTTAGGCCATAAAATACGTAGTGGCCACGTCAGGAGGGTGAGCATCACCCCAAAGGCATAGAGGCCTGTGCCGATTAAAATCAGTAAGTTCCACCGAGCCAGCCATAATTTGTCGGCATAGGCCAAAGCCTCAAAGCCAGCGGTAAAGCGTTCTGCAACGTCGGGGGTGAGGGGAGCTTCGTTCAGCAGTTTGAGCCAAGCAAGCAACGTGGCTGAAGGTTCGCCAAACAATGCCATGCCCAGTTGTTCAACGCCCCACACCAAGGCGACAAAGCTGGCTGCATACACCAGCACGCCTATCAGCAAGGGACAAAAATACTGCCCCACGGCGGGTACAAAGGCTTTAAATAAACTAAACGCCTGTAAGGTAGAGATAGGCCCCAAGGCCTCTTTGGGGAGCGGGGGGTAGGGTGAGGGTACCGAAGCCGAAGGAATAAACGCATCGCCTGAAGGCAGGGTGGGGGGTGGCGTTTTATAGGCTTGCGCCAAGCGGGGCAAGGTGGTGTTTGGCCACACTGCATGGAGCAACGCCCATGTGTTGCAAGCGTTGTGCGCCATGCCTAACCAGCCTGCAAACACGGCCAGTATCACCAAGGCGATGCTGACCAATAGCCCCCAGCCTTCGGGGGTGGCCCACCAGCCTAGGCTGGCTTGTAGCGTGCTGGCCGTAACACTGAGCAACAGCACCACCAGCAGCAAGGGGTACAACATAATGCTGGTGCGGGTGCAGAGCAGCAAACTATTCAGCGAGATGGAGCGAAGCGAAGGGGTTAGCATCATGGCACCCATTTTAGCATAGCTGTGCAGCTACGGGTACCATGCTTGCCGACCGCATCCCGTGGAGCTTCTTCTTGTCGAGCGGGCAGTGGGTGGCTAACGCTCCTGCAAGGGTTAGGGTAGTCTCATTGGTGCGTAGGTAGTAAGGGCAAAGCCTCACTCGTCCTTGAGCGGGGACGACCACCACTTGCCCCTCTTCTTGTGTCTTAAGTCGAGGTAGGTCAACCGCTCCCGCTTTGTGGAAGCGTTGCAAGAGGTAGGGCGTGGGTGAAGCCAAGGCTTCGGCAAGTGCGGTTTGCCACTGTGCGGTGGGTACGTCGTGGCCAATGGTCAGCCCTTTGCCCCCCCATGCCAGCGGAGAAAACCCCGAAGGCTTCAGCACCAGTTGCCGCTCTTTTTGGCTGGCGTTGCCTAAGGCTTGCCACTGGGTTAGCGGTTGTTTTTGGGCAGACAGGGCTGGCCAGTGTGGCCAATGCCACGGCGAAGCGGCATCGTCTAACAACGGCGACACCGCCCACCCTTGGGGGATGATGGCCGAGAGGGTCGCCTTGTGTTGGGGTGGTAGGGTTTCGTGCCAATAGCTTTGTAAGAGGGGATGCCACCACCACGCCAACCACAATTTTTCTTCGGCCTGTAGGTTGGGCGTGGGGGTCAGGGCTATGGCTCCCGCTTGCCAAGCAGCTTCTACGGCTAGCCAAGCAGGTTCGTCGTGGCGGCTAAACAGCTCTACAAACCGATACACCCCATGCACCTGCTGGCCGTTATAGGTAACGTGTTGCCCTTGGGTGGTCAGCTCGTTGACGTGCGCCACGTGCAGGTTGGCACCGTGGTGTTGGGCCTGCTGGCAGAGGTACGTCCATTCGGCAAAGTAGTCGGCTGATTCATCGCAATATGCCACCACCCACAGGGGGTTGGGTTCGGTGGTGATGGCTTGGCTTTCGTGGCAGAGCATGGCGTAAAAGGCTTGGGGCAGGCTTTGCCCTTGCGGTTGCAGGCAGGCAAAGCCCGCTTGGCTGTACACGTCGTTAAGTAGGGCGGTAAAGCCTAGCCCACCTGGCACGGCATCAATTTCGCACAGGGTCAGCTCGCTGTTGTCGCCTAGGAGCAAGTCAGGCCTGATGACTCGGGGTAGGACGGGCTTGTGGTGTTGCAGGGCGATGAGATCGGCAGGTTTGTTGGCATTAAGCTGCTCTGCCACCCACGGGTATGCTTCGCCTGTGAGGCTAAGCTGATAAAGCTCATCGCAGGCTTGCCAAAAAGCCAGTAACGCCTCGCCAATGGCGGGGAGCTGTGCCATGACGTTGGCGGGGAGGGGTAGGGGGTGCGCTCCCACTTGCCAAGCGGCGGCGGGTTGTTCTGCCGAGGGTTGGCCGTAGAGGGGCGTGGCGGCTAAGGCAGCTAACACCTCGGTTTGTTGGGGCGAGGCGGGTGTGGGGGGTACGGTGGCAGAGCCAGCCGTGGCGAGAGCTACAAAAGACATGGCTTTAGACTACCGCTAAGACGGTTTGACTTAAAGAGGTGTTTTGCAGTGGCGTGGTGGGGACTCAAAACACCTAAAAAAAGAAAAAAGAAAAAATCGCCAAGCATCGGCGAAGCTGGAATCGCAAAACATCATAAAGGTAAAACCCGATCGCACTTAAAAAGCCTCCAACTCAGTCTCTTGGTAAAGGAGGAGAACCCAGTGCTACCGTTAGCTGGCGATTTTTTCTTTTTTTAGGTGTTTTTGCAACGCAGTTTCGCCGTTATGGGTTGGTTTTACTCACGTACTGTAAGGCTTGGCCTAGCGTCTCAAAATAGCCCGCCTCGCCCAGTTTAGCCAGCACGCCCGTGCGCTCCAGCACCTTATACACCCGCAAGTTGGCCTCTGATACCAACACCCTCACTTTGCGCTTTTGCAACGAGAGTATGGCATCCTCAAACGCCTCAAGCCCCGTCATATCAATAAACGGCACGTGGCTTAGCCTAATTAGCACCACGGCAGGGTCGGTATGCGTGGCCGACAGCGTGGATTGAAACTTTTCTGCCGCCCCAAAAAAGAAAGGCCCTTCTACCGTGTACACCAGCAGGTTAGCGGGTAAGGGGTCGGTGGGGTATTGCGTGAGTTTTTGAGCCAAGGCTTGCCCGTTGACGGTGCGTACCTCGGCAGAGGCGGCCATGCGCCCCAAAAAGTGAAACATGGCCATAATAATGCCAATATTAACGGCCACCACCAAATCAGTAAACAGCGTCAGCAAAAACGTGGTGAGCAAGATCGCCACATCGGCCTTAGGGGCAAACTTCACAATATGGATGAAGTGCGAGGCTTCGCTCATGTTATACGCCACAATAAACAGAATGGCGGCCAAAGCACTTAGGGGTATATTACTGGCCAAAGGGGCTAACAGCAGTAACACCAGTATCAGGGTGATGGCGTGTACCACCCCCGCTAAGGGCGAGGTTGCCCCCGAGCGGATGCTGGTAGCGGTGCGAGCAATGGCACCCGTTGCAGCAAAGCCCCCAAAAAACGGAGCCACGATGTTGGCCAGCCCTTGGCCAATTAGCTCTTGGTTGGGGTTATGGCGTGTGTTGCTCATGCCGTCTGCCACCACTGCCGAAAGGAGGGATTCTATCGCCCCCAACATGGCTATGGTAAAGGCGGGGCCAATCAGGAGCATCACTTGGCTAAAGTGAAAGGGCAGGGGCGCAAAACTGGGCAACCCCAGCGGGATGCCCCCAAAGGTGCTACCAATAGTGGCCACGCCCTCAAAGTTAAACAGGCTTTGCGTGAGCGTGGCCATCACCAACACCCACACAGGCCCTGGCACTTTTTTAACCCAAGGGAGTTTAGGCGCGAACAACAAGGTAGCCAAACTAAATAGCCCCAAAAGCGTGGTAGGCCAATGCCACAGGGGTAAGGCTGCCGCTAAGTACATCAGTTTATGATGAAAATGCTGTGTGGTAGCAATGCTGACCCCTAAAAAAGGGGGTAATTGCCCAACACCTATGAGCAGAGCAATACCGCTGGTAAAACCTACAATCACAGGGTCGGGTATAAACTTAATGAGATCGCCAAAGCGAACCAAGCCCATAATGACGAGCATAACGCCAGCCATAACGGTGGCCACTTGCAAGCCCACCACGCCAAACTGGTTGACGATGCCCAGCACAATAACAATAAACGCCCCTGTCGGCCCCGCTATCTGTGTGCGTGTCCCCCCAAATAACGAGACCAACAGGCCTGCCACAATGGCGGTGTACAGGCCTTGTTCGGGTTTTAAGCCACTGGCAATAGCAAAGGCCATGCCAAGGGGTAGGGCAATCACGCCAACTATCACCCCTGCAAGCAGGTTGTTAGCCCAGTGCTTTTTGGCAAACAAGCCTGCTCGCCAAGCGGAGATTACGGCGACCATGTTAGCCTACTTTGCTTGTGTGGGTGCGGCTTGCTGAGTGTGGCTGGCCACACCTCCACCTTGCCCGAATCTAGGTGATAAAAGCCCCCCACCAACGTGAGATGCCCTTGTTGCAAGGCATGATTGAGGGTGGGTGTGGCCTGCAAGGTGTGCAGTACGTGGTTAATGTTGGTGGTAATCACCTCAT